>SICC01000010.1 GCA_009694835.1 Patescibacteria group bacterium | reverse complement strand
CCCTTACGGTGATTATACCGGTATTGCACTATGGCCGTGTCCTTCGCGAAGCCGGGACCACTACCTGGTCCGAAGTATCTCGTAATCTCAAGTTTCAAGTGGTCGGATGGTCGGCATTCTGGATTATTTCCGGATGGGTCTTCATCATCCTTGCCATCGCTTGCTTTCCTTGGACCTGAACAACCGTGGGCGCCCGTCGCAAAGTCCCTCCCCTTAAGCGACGGGCGCCCTCCTAACCTTCGAACTACTCATCCCCCGGTTCGAAGGTTTTCCTTTGAAGAACGCTATTTTTTCCGTATAGAGTAACCAGCGGCAAATGATAGCAGCCAGAAGTACTCCGCAAAATCAACGTTATAGAACGCGATTGGGATCGACAGTAAAAAGACAATGGGAACAGCTAATGAGCGTTTCTCACTGAGTTTCAGGTCCTTAGCCGATACATCGGAGTAAAGTAGCTTGTGTCTGGCAGCATATCGCCAGATTACAAACATCATCAATCCAACCAACGAAAGACTGACAGCATAGAAAATCGCGGCAGCAGCGAGGTCACGGTAGCTTCCCAGTAGCTGAGTAGGGTACGGAATCGCTACCACTGTCAGCAAGAGTAATAGGTTGAGCATGGCCAGTCCGCTGGTACTGCGTTCAATCCGACTGAACAGCTGATGATGCGCTATCCAATAACGACCAATGACCAGAAAACTCAGGATAAAGGCGAAGTAGGACGGCCCCTGATCCATCAACGCTTTGATGAGTTGATGATCGGTCGGGTTGGTGGGAAATCCTGGCGGTAGCACCAGCTGGAGCGCCAGTAAGGTGCCAGCGATAGAGAAGACAGCGTCGCTGAAGGCTTCGATGCGCCCGGTTGAGACCACGGCTTGTTTTGACTTAGCGACCATACCGCTCCTGCTTGATAACGTACCGCAGCGTCAGCAGAACTACCAGGCTGGCGACTAAACCGACAAGGCCGTGGAACTGGTCGCGGAAGAACAGGAAGAACTGGGTGATGAAGATAGAGATAAGCACCGCGCGTTCGAACCACTTATAGGCTGCCAACCGTGAGGCGCGGATCAACCGATACACCCCAATCACCACAAAAATGCTGGCTAGTCCCGATGAAAGTAGCTCGCCCCAATCGGCAAACGACAGCACGTTCCGTTGGTCGGAGAAGATGTCGTAGGCAATCACCCCGAGCTGGAGAATTGAACCCGTTACGAATACCACCACAACCGCTCGGGTGAACCACGCGCGTTTGACGATTGATTGGTACCACCGACCTAAACGGCGACGCCAGCGCATTAGGTAGCCAAGGTGTTCCGGCGGCGGTGACTCAACCTCCTTTAATAGTTTGCGGAACTGTTTCACGGCCGGGTTTGATTGATCGGCCTGGTTGAGATATTCGAGTGCGCGGCGCTGTTCGGTTTCATCCAAGTCATGCAGCACCACTTCTTTAGAGGTTTCGATAGCGTTGACGATGTATTCCATCTTGCTGACTCGACGTTCCCCGATCCAGTGAATCGCCAGGAACAGCAACACAAAGACGACGTAGATGAGTGCAACCGTCGGCTCAAAGAAATAATTGGTGTTACTGGTTAAAAATTTCCCTAACTCATCAAGGAACAGGCCGAATCCGATGCCACCAAGGAAGGCCGCAATTTCCCGCGCTTCCTTATTTAAGAAACCGAGCAGTAACACCATGGCAATTAACATCAGGATGCCGCCCGGTAAAACGTGAGCAATATGTAAGCCGTCACCGCCCAGCTGCGGATAATTCGTCAGCGACAGAATCGTCCGCATAATCAGAATGGTCGCGATAGCGGAAACGAAGAATAGTTCATAGAGACTGTTCGCTTGGAGATAGCGAATGAACGGGTTTCGAAGAACAGCGGGTTTAGCTGGCATGGTTTAGGTTCGCCCCTTGTAATCCTTTAGCCAGCGCGGAAAGTCACGCCAGAATCCGGAACGCGGATAGGTCACGGTTAATTCTTTACCAATCGTGGTGGCGTCTTCGGTACAACCAACGAGAAAGGTTGCCACATCTTTTCGAGCAATATGGGTGAACATGCCGTAGCTCATCGGTGGATTCACTAAGTAGGACCCAGTCGGCAGTCCGTTAGTCAGCGCACTCGGGCGAACAATCGTCCAATCTAACGAGCTGGCTTTGGCCAATGATTCCTGCGAGTCCTTTTCTCGGAATGCATGATGTAAGCCCACCCGTAACGTCAATCGATAAAACCATCCTAATTGGTGTTTGCTGTCACCGGCTCCGATAGCGGTTTCCAGAATCAGGCGCTTCACCTTGGCCCGGTCCATGGCTTCAATAACGTTGGCCGTCCCGCCAGACAATACTAATGAGTGGCCAAAGCCCATGGCCTGTTTGGTCGGTAACCCCAGGGTGATAATGACCGCCTGCTGATTCTTCATGGCCTTGGTGACGTCCTTGATACTAGTGACGTCTCCACGTACTAACCGCAGTCGTTCATGACTAATACCAACGCCCTCGGGGTGACGAGCAAACGCCGTTACCCGATGGCCTTCTGCTAAGGCTTTTTTGGTTGTTTCTTTTCCGAGCCCCTGGCTCGCTCCGACGACCAGAATCCGCATGGTTTTAGTGTAAACCAATCAGCCAAAGGTGGGGTGTTTTGACTCTAAACCGTAATTACTACCGCGGTGGCGGCATCGCGACTGCGGCCGCGTTTCCCGGCGGCCCGGACTAACCGTTCGGCCGCCTCGGCGGCCGAATCGGTCTTCCGCAGCACTTTGCTGATCATCTTCCGTTTGAGGTTCTTGCGGATTCCGTTGCTCATCAAACTAAGCGTATCGCCCGGTTTCAGGCGTACGTTTTGCACCTCCACTTGATGGCGAGTTCGACCTAACGCCGGACGTTTCTTCCGCTTTGGAAGCCCGCGCTGGTAAAAGCGTGTGAGTTCTTTGGTCTTACCATTTCGCGTACGATGCGCCTGACAGTCACCAACATTGGCAATGACCGCCTTTTGTTTTCCATCTTCCTCATACAACCGATACCAGGTCGCAACGACTTCATGCGATTGACCAGTCAGCTCACTCTGGCGGGTCAACACGTCATGCAGCCCTTCGGAAATATCCGTAAATGCTTCAGTGAGATCATTGCGGTTCATCGCTTCCGGAAGATTAGTTAGCCGCTCTCGTAAATATTCTTCAGTTATAGCGGCAGAAGCCACATCGGCCCCGGAACTTCCCACTCCATCACCAAGCAGCCCGAATGATCGGTCCGGTGATACGAATCCAACGTCAGCATTTTCCTTTCCAGCACCGACTGATGATTCCACGCCAACATGCTCGACTAGTTCAGATTCAATCGTGCCATATGGCGCAAGCGCCCACTCGATGCTAGCAGCGGTCTTTAACGGATTTAGCTCGGCAGTACGGACAGCCTGACCAGACGCTTCCCGGTCAATTGACGCCTGTTCGGGGTGATTACGCATAGCTAAGAACGGTACCAAGCATTGATTAATATGTCAACCATAATATATTTGGCGTGCCTGAAAAATTACTTCTTCTTCGGTTGCTGGTGTTGCTGCTGCTTAATTTTCTTCGTAACGAGATCCTTACTGCCCGTTCGAGCCAGGATACCGCCGATGATGACCAGCACCACACCGAGAATCATGCCGGACGCCAGCAGCAGAAAACCGCCGACGAAAAGAATGATACCGAGGATGAGTTGAGGATTCATGCCGTTAGTATAATCGTTTGGTCGGTTGATTCCAGTGTATGCATTTCTGAGCCTTGGTTCGAAAATGTAAACAAATAATGCGGGGACGACCGGACTTGAACCGGCGACCTCCTGCGTGACAGGCAGGCGCTCTAACCAAACTGAGCTACGCCCCCGAGTTATTAAATCAGCCTGGCCATTAATCTTCCTTGTGTCACATGTCTGCCCGGGTAGGCGGACCATGGTCGATGACCAAACTGAGCTACGCCCCATAAGACGTACCAATCAATAGTATACCGTCCCGAAACGTACGGACAGGTTCTCAGGCTAGATTACTGGGCGGCCGGAGCGGTGGTATCAGACGCTGCCGGGATGGCCGAGCTGGTCGCGGTAGGCTGCGCCTGTTTCGGCGGATTCTTCGGCTGAACAGCGTAGAGGTTTTTGTCCCAGATGAGGCCGTGAACGTAGACTGTCACCTTGGTCTTCTTCAGCTCGTTCGGCAGGTATTCATTCAGACTCTGGGTCCGAACCGTAATCATGTTCAGCTTCACTTCGTCGGCCGAGACCTTCTCGGTGACTTTGAGGATCACATAGCCCTGCTGGGTCTTGATGATGCCCGACGTCTGGCCTGGCTGCAGCTTGAAGGCTTCAGCTTCGATAGCTGGGTCACTCTCGCCTCGCTTGACGGTACCCTGGTCACCGCCGGCCGCGGCCGTCGGATCATCCGAGTCCTTGGCGACGACCGCAAAGTCCTCACCACCGCTGACTCGCTTCAGCAGGGCTTCAGCCTTGGCCTTACGCTCCTTGTTCACACTGGAGTCGCCAGCCAGCTTGGTATTCAGTTTCTCCTGCAACAGGCGCAGTTTAATTTCCTGCTTGAACTGCTGCGGCGACCAGCCGAGAAGTTCCTTCAGCTGCTTCTTGAGATTGGCCTCTCCCTGACTGCGTTCGGCTTGGCTCTTGTAGAATTCATTAATTTCTTTACTGGAAACCTTCACGCCTTGCTTGGTGGCTTCTTGCTCAACGACGTTCGCCAATACCAACTGCTGCAACGCTCCAGCCTTGAGCTCTTCCTCACTCGGCTTTTGGGCCCCTTGTTGGAGTTGTGACTGTTTATCTTGGAACTTGGTTAGGGCGTCGACCCGACTGATGTACTGGTAGTAGCTGACGGTTGAGTTAGCCACTGGCGGTAGGTAGTACTGACCAATGGCCGCCGCCACCAAGACCACACCGATAGCGACCAGGTTCTTAGTGTGGAGTTTTTTGCCTTTGAGGCCGTAGAATAAAATCTTGCCAAGACAGAGTGCCACCAATAATGGTGGCAGAACCGATAGGAGGAACCAGCCCAAGTAACCTGGGACAAACACATTGGCGGCTGGGTAGTAGAAGATGGCCGTCCAGAAATGCGTGAACCCATCAGTCAGATCAGTAAAGTAGAGTGCGACCGCGTAGGCCAGATACGCCAACAGGACCACACCGAGGACGATGCTGCCAATACCAAGCACCTTGCTATGGACCCGGTTCGTACTCGAGGCTTTGCTGGCCGTTTCCGGCTTGGCGGTTCCTGATTGTTTCTTAGCGGTCACTCAAACGTTCCATTGTAACGATGTGATTATACGGGCGTGAGCTAGCCTGGCGCAACCGAGCTCATTTTTTACCAAGTTGACGGAACACTGCCGCCGTCCGTTTGGCCGTAGCGTCCCAGGAATAGTGCTTGGCGAGCTTTTGACCCTGACGTTTTTTAACGGCCGATGGATGCTGTACGGTTTGCCGGATGGTTTTAGCTATCTCAGTGACGTTCTCTGGATTGAACAAGTTCACCGCCCGGCCAAACAGTTCCTTGGTTGGCGGAATGTCGGAAGCCGCCACCGATGTTCCGACTCCGAGAGCTTCTAATATGGGTAGCCCGAATCCTTCGGCCAGCGATGGATACACAAAGGCGTCAGCACCGGCTAGTAGTGCCGGTTTATCGGCTTCCGGTATGAATCCTGGGAGTTTGGTTTGTTTGACCGTACCGGCCTTTTTTAGGTGGTGATCTAATCGATTGAAATCGTCATGGAGCGATGAGGTCGGCGGCGTGACTGAACCAGTGATGACCAAATCATGAGAATCGCCCAGGCCGGATTCAGCGAAGGCCTGGATCAGCCGACGAACATTCTTCCGGTAATCGAACCCGCCGATGTACATCACATACGGCCGACGCAGCTGGTACTTTTTCTTAGCGGCAGCGATAACCCGGCTGGACGGTCGCTTCCGGTATTCCGGACCGACGCCGTCATATGTCACACTGATACGATTTTTTGGAATGTGTGCCACCGTCGCAATATCAGCGGCCGCTGATTTAGAAACGGTGGTGATTTTGTCAGCCGACTGAATGCCGGATAGAATCCGTTTCAGTTTCACTTTTGATCGAAGGCCTTTGCGATATTGCGAGAATTGCCAGGGAATCATGTCGTGAACAGCCATTACGGACGTAAAGGTGCCTTCCACTGGTGGCGTCGGGTGCGGCATATGGTAGATATTCGCGCCAAGACCGTCCGCGACTCTCGGGACGTCGTGCGATTCCCAATGGTTCAAGGCCACACCATGCTGAATGCTCTGCCAGGACGGACGGATTACCCGAATGGTCATCCCAGGAATAGTAACGTCGACTGGCTCGGGAACCGCGACGATATGTTTCGCGCCTGGCATGGCTTTCGGAAGAGCGGTCAATAGATTAGTTGCGTATTGCCCCATGCCGGTATGCGGTCGAGTTAAGAATAATCCATTGTGAACAATCCTCACCAAGCACCTTCTAGCATTAGATTATGTTTTTTCTCTCTCCTACTGATCAAATACTCTCCGAAGTTTGGGTTCGTAAGGGTTGTGGTAAAAGGTACTTGGCTCATTTTTTCTTCTTGCCCGGCTTAGCTTCCTGAGCTTTGGCTTGCTGCTCTTGATTGGCTTGGCGCTGCTCGTCCTTTTCCATTTCAGCAATCTTATCCAATTGGTTTCCGTGTTTAGCCAAGAGCTTCAGTAACTTTTCGGCAGACATTTCGTCATCGTTTTTTTCTAAGTACCGCTGCTGATGCTTTAGCAGATAGACTGACTGCTCCTGCGGATTGCCAATGTCATCCAAGGAGATGTTGGCAATCGAACCCGCCGTTTGTACCAAGACGTTTCCGTAATTGAAGACAGTCTGCGGCACTCCGGAAACCTCGTGGCTGATGTCCTGGATATTGTTCAACATAGTTTCTGAGAAGTTTCGATGGAAGAAGCCATCTTGTTCCACGTCGACGATTCGGTAGTTGGTCAGCACATAGACGTCGCCGTACCAACTGACCCACTGGAAAGCCGCGAACGTTCCCGACATAGCAATGATCAGTAAGAAGAGTACGAACAAAACCGGACTGGTGAACATCGACGGCCCAGTTATCACGAACAAGGCCAGCGGAACCAGCAAAAAGGCTGCCACTTTCAGGACGGGTTTGATGAGCGTGAACGGATGGTGGCGCCAGACTTTAATGATTTCTTCGTCGTCGGCTTGGTTCTGGATAGTGATGTCGAACGGGTTGAGCATCGGGCTCCTTAGGGCGCCGGAACACTGGTGCTAGCAGCCGGCTGTTGTTGCTGCGCTTCAGGCAAAGTATTCAGGGCTGGCGGTGTATAGGTCGGATCGGGAGTACTACCGAAGATACCGATCATATAGACCGCAATCGATCCAAATACGAACCCGACGATTATTAGCCAGACCGCCACGCGCTCCCATCTCTTTTTGGTTTTGGCTTTCATACGTGCATTCTACTTGAAAGTTCGCATCTGAGGCCCTGGAGGGATTCGACCTTACTCGCTGCGCTCGTAACCCTGTGCGCGGCCTTCGGCCGTACTCGGGCTCTGGGCCTGGGAATGCCCCCGGCATTCCCGTTCGAATCTTGCTCCGAACTCAGACCGTCGCGCCCGACCTACGGTCGGACTCGCCGCTCTGAGGCCCTGGAGGGATTCGAACCCCCGACGC
The DNA here is from genome assembly GCA_009694835.1 of Patescibacteria group bacterium. Lineage (GTDB taxonomy): Bacteria > Patescibacteriota > SICC01 > SICC01 > SICC01 > SICC01. The sequence goes on along the minus strand of SICC01000010.1, from coordinate 18,610 downwards.
TCTCCTTAGGACGGAGACGCTCTTCCGCTGAGCTACAGGGCCAGTGGGCTTATTCTACCGCTTTGGGGGTTAGTCATTCTGACGATACTTATCGAAGTAATCCGAATACCGTTCGTAGGTGTACGCAAATCCTGTGTGCAATGGTTCTGGCCAATCACCGCAAGGGAACCAACCTAATTCATCAATCTTGTGAGGTTCCCCTATTTTCTCCTCACCTCGCTGAATGCGCACTATGAAGGGGGGTAGCAAGCCACTGAGTTCTTTCCCCTGCATGCTCTCGATTAATAATGTGAGCCGGTAGCTGCTCATCAATCACTCCTTTACAGCCATACTCCTCATCGATTTCTTTCAAAGCGTTTGCTTCCAGTGAGTCAACTTCTAAAAACTCATACTTGCCGGATCCTGGATCCCATGCCCCATGTTCATCTCGGGTTTGTTCGCTTCGTCGGTGAAACAGAAAATTGCCTTCGCCATCATGACAATAAAAAGCCGTCGTCACCCCGAGGTAATCAACCCCTGGCTTCGGTGCTCCTTCACTCATATCAGTACGCGACGTCTTCGCCGGCTCGTTTGTAGTCGTGAATTTCGTCTTTCTTGAACCAGAGGTCGATCTCATTCTTAGCTTCCTCTGGCGTCTCGGAGGCATGCATGATGTTCTTGATAGCGCGGCCTTCAACGTTGGCCACGGCCGGAGAATCGACTGAGTAATCACCGCGCACGGATCCGATTGGCGCGAATACCGGTAACGTATCCCCGGCGATCTTCCGGACCATGTCGATCGAGTGGATACCCTCCACCACCATCGCTACGATCGGACCGCTCGACATGTACTCGAACAGCGACTCTTTGACCTTGGCACCGATGTGGGCGTGGTCGTCTGATTCATAGTGATCCAGGGCTTTGATATTGTACTCATCAAATGTTTTCATGGTCTTCTTCCCGAGACCTTTCACCCATTCCGGATCGGACGGGAAATGTTTTTCCAAGTGCTTTCGATCGATCGCCACCATTTTCATGGCAATCACTTTCAAGCCGCGCTGTTCAATGCGGGAGATAACCTCGCCGCTCAGTCCGCGCATCACGCCGTCTGGCTTGACCAGCACTAAGGTTCGTTCTTCTTTGATTGCTTTCATAGATTTTAGTTTACCTACTTTTTGTCATTCCCGGGCAGGCGGGAATCATTTGCATCAACTCCGGCGTCACCGGAATCCGGTGACTGATCCCCGCTTTCGCGGGGATGACAAGGATAGTTTATCCAAACGATAATTCAGACTCGAACGTTTTGGCTTCGTGCGGACCGATGACGGCCGCGTTCAACTTGGCGTCGTCAGTTAATTCATTGGCTAGTTGGACAACGTCGTCTTTACTGACTGCAGCAATCTTCTTCAATTCCTCTTCCGTCGTCGTCATTTTCCCGAGTAACAGTTGCTGTTCACCATAGAAGTCGGCCAAGGCCATCGAGTCTTCCCAGCGCAATGCCAATCGTCCCATTACTGAATCCTTGTGCATATTAAGTTCATCGTCGCTGATGTCACCGTCAGCCAATCGCTTCACTTCCTTGAGAATGGCCGCCAGCGCTTTCGAAGCCTTCTCATGCCGCAGACCGGCGTAGACTACTAAGTTACCAACGTCGACATTCTGATCCGGTATGGCGCGGACAGTGTAGGCCAAGCCCTGTTTCTCGCGAACTTCAACGAACAAGCGCGAGCTCATGGTTCCACCCAGTATTTGGGCCAGCACGCCAAGGATGACTGACTTCTTTTCATCCTTCATTCCTATGCTACGGATGGCGATACCTAAATGTGTCTGTTCGGTTGGCTTCTTCTTCAGTCGGAAGACGGGTTTGGTTTGGGTAACCGTAAACGGTTCCGGCTGAACGTCGCTGCTACCGGAAAAGCGCGCCAGTTTTTCATCAAGGGCCGGTTGATCCAGTCCATCCAAGTTTCCGGCAATCACCAGCACCATACGGTCTGGGGTTTGATGCACGCTGTCGTACTTCCGAAAGTCGTTCGGAGTAAAGCGTTTGATGTTGGCTTTCGGACCGAGCGTTGATCGGCCGAGTGGATGCTTCGGAAAGGTGACTTCTTCGAGCATCATCATCACGGTCGACTGCGGATCATCCTCATACATATTGATCTCTTCGATAATCACCCCGCGTTCGCGATCGAGCTCTTTCTTGTCGTAATGCGCACCGGTCAGCACATCGGAGAACACATCGGCTACGTCGATGATGTGAGCGGAACGGACCTTGCCCCAAAATCCCGTCACCTCAGCACCCGTAAAGGCATTAGAAATAGCGCCGATTTTATCGAAGGCATGCGTGACGGCGGTGAAGTTTGGATACTCCTTACCGCCTTTGAACACCATGTGCTCGTTAAAGTGAGCCAGGCCATTAGTCTCTTTCGTTTCGTAGCGACTACCACCGCGGAATAAAAAGCTGACCGTAGCCGCTTCGGTGCCGGCTCGTGGGACTTTTAGAATCTGGATGCCGTTGGCCGCAGTACTGACTGAATACGGCGTACTCACTTGGCCGGTGGAATTATGATGACCTGCCCTGGCGTCAGGTTGTATGGTTCCGGAATATCGTTATAGGTTGCGACAGCATCAACCGTCGTTCCGTTCTTTTCCGCAATCGTTGAAATAGTATCGCCTTGTTTGACGGTGTATTGCTGCCCCGGCTTGGATGAGGCCTTCTTACCGTTCTTGACGGTTTCTTCGCCCGCGTTTGGAGAGGCCGTGGCTTTGACCTCCTGTTCTTGCTTCGGAAAGACATCCTGGGCAAAGAAGGTTTGCTCGGAAAACCAAGCCAACCCATAGCCGAGAGCGAACAGTACGATCGCACTCATAAAGTAATAGAAAGCTAGTTTATTGCGGTTGGGAGTAGTCATTTCGGTAACTTCCCTAGTTTAGCGTACTGACCTTGTCATTCCGAACAAGCGGAGTGGCTGTGACCACGTGCCCGTCATTCCCGCGAAGGCGGGAGTCAGTTGCACCCCGAGACTGATCCTCGGGTCAAGCCCGAGGATGACAAGGCGGATCGGAGACGAGAGGCTGAACTGCTACAATCCGGTCATGACTGAGCGAAAATTCACCCTGATCGAAAAGCTTCGCCGGAACCGGTTGAGTCATCGGCAGCGCAGTAAGATTTTCCGCTTTCTGGTGATTCTGGCTGGAATGCTCTTAGTCCTCGCCGGACTGATTATGTTGGTAACACCCGGGCCAGCCTTTGTGGTCCTGCCCGCTGGACTGTACCTGTTAGCCCTCGAGTTCGACTGGGCGGAACGCCTTCTAGAGAAAGTGCTCAAGCGAGCGGAACAGGCTCAAGATAACTCGTTCGTCAAAAGTACTGTCCACTTCATCAAGAAGTACCCGAAGATTTCTGCAGCTCTTTTCGCCATTCTTGTAACAATCGTTGTGGCAGTCGTGATTCTGATTGTCTCACCGGAAACGATTACGAATCGGGTTTAGCCGTACTTCTTACGCTGCCCGATATGGCGTCGGACGTACCAGACGATCCCGATAATGATTAGCAGCGCGATCAGGATCTCGAACTTCTGAAGGTAGGGCTTGAAGACCGTTTCGTAGTTCTTACCGAACTCATAGCCGATATAGGTCAGGAACGTGCACCAGAGGAACGAACCGACGAACGTCAAGGCGATGAACGGCGCCATCGGCACCCGCGAGACGCCGGCCGGAAACGAGATGAACGTCCGGACGATCGGCAGAAGTCGGGCGAAGAAGACGGCCGCCAAGCCATACTTGGCGAACCACCGGTCGGCCAGATCCAAATCCTTGTGATGAATCAGGAAGTACTTGCCGTACTTCTCGATGAACGGCCGGCCGCCGTACATTCCGACGTAGTAGCTGCCGATGGAGCCGATGACGTTCCCGACCGCTCCGGCTAACACTACCCACCAGAAGTTGAAGTGTCCTTCGGCGACTAATGACCCGGAGAAGGTCATCAAGGCTTCCGATGGTAACGGGATGTTGAAGCTCTCGATCGCCATCCCGAACACGATGCCGGCGTAGCCGAATGTGTCGATGATGCTATGGGCGATAGAGGCTAGGAATTCAAGAGTGGCGGTAATCATCTAACGCCCCAACAAAATCATGATGATTACGGCGGCTAAGGCGAATCGATAGTAGGCGAAGACGTCGAGTTTATGGTGCGCCAGAAACTTCAGTAGGTACTTAATCGTGAAGTACCCAACTACCATGGCGGTCAGTAATCCCACAATAGTGACGTCGATTCGGTTTCCCGACGTCTGACTAGTAGCAATTTCCGTCAGCTTCTTTCCGCCGGCCAAGGTGATGATGGGAATAGAGAGTAAGAAGGTGAAGCGGGCGGCCTCGGCTCGTTTCAAGCCAAGCAACATACCAGCCACGATGGTCGATCCGGAGCGCGACACCCCGGGAACTAACGCTAACGACTGAGCGAACCCGATAATCAGCGCATCCAGCCAGGTAGTCTCAGCTACGGACTTTCGTGGCTTAGCCACGCGTTCAACCACCAGAAATACAATACCGCCGATGATCAGCATGGCCGCGATGACCCACAGTGAGCGCCAAGGACCTTCAACGTATTTTTCGACCATCACCCCAATGGCCAACGCTGGCAGTGTGGCCAATACCAAGGCTGCCAACAGTTTCCGTTCTTTTGGCTTCCGCCAGTTTCGAATCAAGTCCCAGAGATCTTTTTTGAAAAACCAGATCACCGCCACGGTCGTTCCGAGTTGAATAGCGGCGTCGAATTGTAATCCGAAGGTCTCTTGATCTAATCCGAGCAGATTTTCCGTAATCGCCAAGTGGCCCGTACTGGAAATCGGCAGGAACTCGGTTAGTCCTTGGATGATGCCGAGCAGGATGGCGTAGAGGTAATCGATACCCATACGACTAGTCTATAGTCGCTAGTCACTAGTCGATAGTCTCGCCTTATCACTGTCTAACGACTAAAGACTGACGACTAGTGACTAATGAAAAGGAAAAAGCCACCTGAATCACGACATCTATAGACGAATCTATAGTGTGGTCATCCAGATGGCTGTCCCTTTACTTTAGTGAATCATCCGTCTCTGCTTGAGGGCGTTCTTGTCAGCCTGGTTTATCAGCAAGATGCCGCAAACCCAAGCTACGAAACCGATGAAACCGGCACATAGTCCGGGAACGTTCCAGTCTGGCGCACCGAGAACAATCCCGGAAAGCATCAGAACCAGACCGCCGAACATGAAAATGAAACCCTTCCTTGGAGCGGACATGTTGTCCCGTTCCTTCGAATCGGATACTCCGGGATTCCAATTTGTCAGACTCATTTATTTGTCTCCTTTGTCGTTTCCACGAGCAGTCTTCCGCTCGTAGATACTTACACGTACATGTTCAACGCGACGACTGCTCCGATTGAGCCAAGAGCCAGCATCACGCACATCACAACCATCAGCGGCTGCCCTCGATAATTGCTCGCCTTCATCGCCAGGAGCATCGCAATGATGACCAGTGCTACCTTGAGCGGCTCCTCGACAACGTCGGGATTGAGCACGAGGCCCATTGCTTCACCTCCTTGATGGTAAGGAACAGCTCAGTATGCCGTGAAAAAACCGCTAAATCAAGATTCTTTTTACTTCATCTGATCTTCGAGCCACTTGGACTGGAAGGACAGCATCTTAGCTACCAGTAACCCGAGAATGGCTCCAGCCAGGACGTCGGTCGGATAATGCACCCCAGCGACCACTCGTGCCACAATCACAATCGCGCAAATCACCAAGAGCAGTCGTGACCAGTTGGGATGGTGACCGACAAAGTAAATCACCCCGACGAATGAGAAGAGCAGTAACGCATGGAGGCTCGGGAATGAGTTGCTCGAGGCACTAACCAGGTTGAGATGGTGTAAGTCAGTCAGCGTTACGAACGGCCGTTCGCGGTCGAAGGTTTCCCCAATCAACCAACGAACCCCGAGGGCGATCAATACCGCCGCCAGGGCGATCAAAATCACATTCTGGTTCCGCTCTTTTTGGAGTTTGGTTTTGCCGCCTCGAAAGAATATCCAAACCCCGATAGCAATCACGATGAACGGCAGGATCTCGGCGGCCACGTAGACAATTTGATCACGCAGTTCATCCTGACCGCCAAGTTGAGTCGCGACTTTAACAATTTCCTGGTCGATGGTTTGGATGATAGCCATGGTTGCATTCTATTCTCTCAAACCTAGAAAGTAGAAACGTCGTACAATCTAGGCGCAATGTCAGAAAAAGCGACGCAGAATGAACTCCGCCAACGTATTCACGAATTCTTGGAATACTGCGAGGTCGAAAAGCAACAATCGCAGCTGACCATCCGAAACTATGAACACTACTTGGATCGATTCGCCGGTTGGGGTGCGAAGAACGGCGTCACTAAACCGAAAGACATCACGCTCGACGCTGTCCGAAACTACCGACTCTGGTTGAACCGATTGAGTTCTAGCCAAGGACAGTCCTTGAAACGCCTTACCCAGAACTATCACGTCATCGCCGTCCGGGCGTTTCTGAAGTACTTATCCAAACGAGACATCGAAACCCTGCCGGCCGACAAGATCGAACTCGGCAAGACCGAAAAGCGGACGGTCGAATTCTTGAGTCGTGAGGAATGTGAGCGATTGTTGAACTCCGCCGGCAATGAGAATACCTTCACTAGCCTCCGTGACCGAGCAATTTTGGAACTGCTCTACTCAACCGGCCTGCGCGTCTCGGAGCTGGCCAGCTTGGATACGGATCAGGTCAACACGGAACGCGGCGAGTTCATGGTGCGCGGTAAGGGCAACAAACCGCGGGTGGTCTTCCTGTCTCCCGATGCCACCGAGTGGCTAGCCAAGTACATCCAAAAGCGCGGAGCCATGAAACCGCTGTTCGTCCGCCGAGGCCAGGCCTCTGGCGAGGTCGACGGGTCCGACCTGCGACTGACGCCGCGTTCCATCCAACGCATCGTCGGCAAGTACGCCACCAAAGCCGGCATCGTCAAAGACATTACCCCGCACACCCTCCGTCATTCATTCGCCACTGACCTACTGCAAAACGGCGCCGACATTCGTTCCGTCCAGCAAATGCTGGGACACGCCAGCATCACGACTACCCAGGTTTACACTCACGTCACTGATCGCGGCCTCAAAGAAGTCCATAAGAAGTTTCATGGGAAGAAATAGCGGAATTGCGGTACCCTGTACCCACGGCCTACATACGGGGTTGTCAAATAATGCCTTTGTGATAAGCTTTTTGGCTCGTTAACGCTTTTGTTGTCGACAGAAAGGAGCCATCATGGCTCAGAAAGTAAAGTATGCGGCCACCATTTTCAGCATCGCGCTGCTGGCCGCCATAATCATCCTCCTCACCGTCGTGTTGTCACCCGGAGATGCCCCGCCCTATCAGTGAAGCGAAGCATGTCCAAAACACGACCAAGCCGGAGACGAGCAAAGCACCGACGCGAATCAATGACCGCAAGGTCAATCGCGTCGGTGCTTCTTCATGTGGTAGATATGCTTCAGCCCCGGAAACGCTGGATGGTTCAGTAAGCGTTTCCGGGGCCATGGTCATTTGAACTTCAGGGACATTGAGATGGAGGCGAGACTTGACACGGCCGTCAGTCGGAGGAGTTTCCGACGAGCGGCAGTACGAACCTTTGTCGCGGAAAACCGGGCCGAGAGATTCGCCGTGGCGGTATGCGGATCATCGGTGACACCGCCGCACCCGGCTGGTTGTTTGAATCCAGGAACCGTCTTCCATTCGCTTCCGTTGTACTGTTCGACCAGCATCACCACACACAGGCTGTTGAACGAAAGATCGTCCGCGTGAACCTCCGTCGAGTAGGAAGCCTTGCCAGAGTGTGCCTTGTACGACAGGTACTGGAAAACCTTCGTAGTTAGTACCTGACTATCTGACCGGACGTGCTGGGCATTCGCGATGGCTGGCAGACACAGTATCCCCACGAAGCAGATGAGGGCTACGAACCGTTTCATCACTATCTCCTAAAGTTGAAGGGGCAACGGACTAGTCATCTTATCAGCTAAAAACGGTAAGCTATAGTCATGTCCCTCTCCATCGCCATTGTCGGTCTCCCGAACGTCGGCAAATCGACGTTGTTCAACGCGTTGCTGAAGAAGGCCCAGGCCGAAGCGGAGAACCGGCCGTTCACGACTATCGAGCCAAACATCGGTGTGGTCGATGTTCCCGACCCGCGGCTAGCCAAACTAGCCGAGTTAGTCAGCCCGGAAAAGATCGTGCCGGCCACCACCCAGTTCGTCGATATCGCCGGATTAGTTTCCGGAGCGCATAAAGGTGAAGGGCTCGGCAATCAGTTTCTTTCCCATATCCGTGAGACTGACTCGATTGCCTTGGTAGTCCGCTGTTTCGACGATCCGAAAGTCACTCACGTCTCCGGAAAGGTTAACCCAATCGATGACCTCCGAACGATTGCTCTGGAATTAATTCTGGCTGATCAACAGACGCTGGAGAAACTCATTTATGCCGAACAGAAGTTGGCCAAAGGTGGTGATAAAGAGGCCGCCGAACGAGTCGAACTGATGGAGCGGATTGCCGAAGCCTTCGAACGGGAGCAAATGGCCTCACGCGTCGGCTTCACCCACGAGGAGCGGGCCGCCCTCGGTAACATCCCGCTCATCACCCTGAAACCTTCATTAGTGGTGGCCAATGTGAACGAGGAAGACGTGGCCCACCCCAGTAAAAACGATTTCTACCAACAAGCGGAAACTTGGGCCGAAGAAAACGGTGCCGGCCTGGTGGCTGTCTCCGCCAAGATCGAGTCGGAACTGTCGGTGATGGAGGAGTCGGAAGCCGCCGAGTTCCTAGAGTCGTTGGGACTTGAGGAATCTAACTTGGACCGCTTCATCCGCGCCGCCTACCAATTACTCGGATTGATTACCTTCTACACCGCCGGTCCGAAAGAAGCCCGAGCCTGGCCGATTCCGAAAGATTCCACCGCCCCGCAAGCCGCTGGCGCTATCCACACTGACTTCCAACAGAAGTTTATTCGTGCCGACGTCATCAGCTACGACGATTATGTAGCCGCCGGTAGCGAATCAGCGGCCGCCGCGGCTGGCAAACAACGTTCCGAGGGTAAAGACTACGTGGTCCAAGATGGCGACGTCCTGCTGATCAAGCACGGGGCATGAAAACGACGGAAGAAATCGCCAAACCATTGCTGAAGGCACTTAATGAATGGTCGAAAGAAAATCCAAAATTAGTTGTTGCCATCGACGGTCATATTGGTGCCGGTAAAACAACTCTGCTTAACTACATTGCACAGCACAATCCAGACGTCCTGGCGATACCAAAAGATGATTTCTTGAGCAACCGAAAAGAGCGAATCGCCCTGATGAAGGACACCGAAGACAAAGTTTCGGCTATGGAATCAGGCGGGTATGACTACGAGCGTCTTCGCAAAGTAGTTGAGCTGTTCCGAAAGGATAGTCCGCCCCAAGAATTTCTAGCTCACGATAAGGTAAGCGGAGAGATCACCGAAAAACGGACATATGATTTCAAGCACCCAATCCTCGTGACTGAAGGTGTTTTAATGTTCCATCCAAAACACGAAGACTCACTCTGGGATAAACGAGTCTACCTAGTATCGGATACGAAAGCGGCGGCAGAACGACGGGAAAAACGAGATGTCGCCGCGTTTGCCAAACACGGACGTAAGATTCCCCCACGTAAAGATCCGAACTCATTGGCGTATACCTTCGAGAAAGTCCTCAAGAAATACCGCGAAGAAGTCCGGCCGACGGAACGGGCCGACCTTGTTATTGAAATCGAATAGCTCAGCAAGCTGGCCGATTAAGCATGGAGCTTAGCTGTCCAACAATTCTTTCTGTCGAGCCACAGTTTGACGAGCGGCCTCAATGAGCCCGTCAATGCCTTCTTGCATTGCCATGTCAGCTTCGGTCAATTCAGAACCGGCCATTATTACCGAGGTGTGGCCTTCGTCCTCTCCGACCAAAATGCCAGCGCTTCCTTCGTGGGCTTCCGGAAGATCCAGGAGTTCATAGACAGCGCCTGAAATTCTTTTTGAAATCTTGAACGGCCCCTTGCCCTTTTTGCGCTCTTGAATATTCCAGCCAGTACTCCTAATCCGATCTTTCACTTCTGACTCTGAAAGGACTCGCCTACCGGTGTGTTCGGCGGAATGTTCGTTGGATGATTCGCTCATGACCACCAATAGTGCCACTTTGACATCATCCGTAAAGCAAGCTACCATATAGCTAGTTGCTCCTTGACGCTCCTGTGCCCGCTCCGTAAACTGGCTCTTGTAGCTTCTTCCTCCGTCCGTGGGGGTTGAACCCATAAGAAGCATGAAAGATTACGAATTACTCTCCATCGTATCCGGTGGCCTCGCAGAGGCCGAGGCTACCAAGGTATCCGACGACGTCGGGAATGCTTTGGCTAAGCTCGGTGGAAAAGCTGAGGAAGATACGGTCTGGGGTCGCCGCCGATTAGCGTACGAAATCGGCAAGGATGACCACGGGTGGTACGTAATCACTCGCTTCTCGATGGATCCAGCTAAGGTCGATGAATTCCAAAAGGCTTTGAACCTCAACGCGAAGGTTATCCGGACGGTGCTAGTAAATGCCAGCGAAGTCCCGACGCCCGAGGAAGCCGCCAAGGCCAAGGCCGACGCGGAACGATCTGACTCCGACCGAGGCTCATCTGAAGATGCACCTAAAGCTCCGGCTGCAGTGGCTGCCCCGACTGATGACACCGGTGACGTCCCGGAAGAAATGAAGAAGTCAGTCAAGAAAGTAGTCACCAAGCCTGAGGCCAAACCAGCAGACGAAGCTGAGGCGCCGAAGCAGGCAGAACCGGCAGCGGACGACAAGGATCGCCAAGCGCAACTCGACGAAAAACTTGGAGAAATCCTTAACGATTAATTTTAGGAGGCCTTATGGCTAAAGATCTCAACAAAGTAATGATTATCGGAAACCTCACCCGGGACCCGGAACTAAAGACCACTCCGAGCGGTCAACAGGTCGTCGCCCTCGGCGTCGCCACTAACCGCTCCTGGAAAGGCGCGGACGGACAAGCTCAGGAAGCCGTAGAATTCCACAACGTGGAGGCCTGGGGCAAGCTGGCGGAAATCATCGCCCAGTACCTGACCAAAGGCGGACGAGCCTACTTCGAAGGACGCCTGCAGACTGACCAGTGGGAAGCTAAAGATGGCGGCGGCAAACGTTCGCGCACCAAACTGGTGGTACAAGATATGATCCTACTCGGCGGACGCGGCGGCGGAGCTGGTGGCGGTGCCGCTGACCAATCACAAAGTCAACCGTCCGAAGCTGAAGCTTCACAAGAACCAGCCAGTGAATCCAAAGCTGATGCCAAAAAGGCCGACAAAGCCGAAGACGCTTCGCTAGACGATATTCCGTTCTAACCTATGGCTACTCGACCTAACAAACGCTGTCACTTCTGCACCGGCCAAATCCGCCAGGTCGACTACAAGGACGTCCGGCTGCTCAGTAGGTACGTCAACATGTACGGCAAGATCGACGCGCGCAAACGTTCCGGCAACTGTGCTAAACACCAGCGGATGACGGCTACCGCCATTAAGCGGAGCCGTCTGGCCGCCTTAATGCCGTATACCGTTCGTTAGTCGCTGGTCGCTAGTCGTTAGTCTATAGTTTTCACTATCATGACTGAAACCCAACGACTAACGGCTGACGGCTGACTCATGCTCGGCATCACCCAGCTCAAGATGAATACGAAGATTGAACTCGATGGTGACCCGTATGTGGTCCTCCAGTTTCAACACGCCAAGATGGGCCGCGGCGGCGCGGTCGTACGGACTAAGCTGAAGAATTTAAAGACCGGCGCGACCGTGGCTAAAACATTCCAAGGTAACGATAAGGTCCAGCCCGCTCGACTAGACTCCCGAACCGGACAGTATTTGTATTCCGATGGTGGCAACTACACCTTCATGGATACAGGAAATTTTGAACAGTTCACCATCCCCAGCTCAGTCGTCAGCGAGCAGGTCAAACTACTCAAAGAAGGCTTGGAAGTGCAGCTGTTGCAATTCAAAGGCCAGGTGATTGCTGTCGAGTTGCCAATCAAGGTCAGCTACAAGGTTACTGAAACCGATCCAGGCTTGAAAGGCGATACGGCCGCTGGCGGCACCAAACCGGCCACGCTTGAGTCAGGCGCGTCCGTGAATGTTCCCTTGTTCGTCCAGATTGGTGATTCTGTCGTAGTCGACACCCGGACCATAACCTACGTCGAGCGGGTCTCTTAGTCCACGATTCGGTACAATAGCAGCAAGCGGGGATACTAAATAGTGACAACTTGGAAAAAAATAGGATTAGGAATTGGCGGAATAGCCGTGGCTGGCGGCTTGGTCGGGCTGATTATTTACTTGCGTGGATTGAACCAACCGCCACAGGTTGTCACCCCAAGTCCGACTAGCACTGCTACGCCTTCAACCCGAACGCTCGGCAACGAGAAATTCAGTCCGCACTCCCGTGCCCAAAGCACGGCCAACGTCGATGTCGGTATTTTGACCGTTCGACTGAACCAAGGCGCCAGCCCAACCCCGACCGCTAAAGCCGATACTGTCTACCTCGCGCTCACCTCGCCAACTCCGGCCTCACCAGAACAACGACAAAACCCCAGCCAACCCTACCGCACCGCCACGCCAACTCCAGTGCCAGTTGCGACTCCTCCGCAACCCCCACCAACGTTTGCACCCTTAGCTCCTCCGCCACAGTCCCAAACAAAGGAACTGGCAATTGTCTACGCCAAGGGTGAAAGCGGTAAACGACAGATTTACCTCCGCTCGCTCGACCGTGATAAAGATGACCAACTCGTCAGTTCTGTCTTTGATGACTATGGCGTCTCGATGTCGAGTGTTCAGCAAAAAGTGGCATTCTATTCGAACGAGGAAGGGCCGTCCGATTCCGTCAAAGCCCGAACTAAACTGAAGGTCGTTGACCTGGCTACCGGTAAAGTCCAAACCCTCATCAGTAACCTGCCAGGAAATTGGCCGGTGGCCTGGTCTCCCGACGGTAAAAAGATAGCTGTACCAACTACTGATGCTATCTATATCGCTGATGTCACCACTGGAGCGTCCCTGCAAGTTCCGACTGGTAAGAACCCAGGCGGCATTGTCTGGGCTCCGGGCGGTCTGAAGTTCTATTTCCAAGCCAGTGCCGCAACTGACAACAATGATATTTTCGTGACTGACGGGATTACCGCTCAGGCTCAGCCGGTCACAACCACCAAGGAAAATGAACGGCTGCCGTCGGTTTCGAGTGACGGAACAAAAGTCATGTTCTTGCGACAAGGCGCCGGCCAAGCCGGCGGTGAGGCGATTGTTGTCCGCTCGGTCACCGGCACCGATGAAAAAGCCTACCCAGAAACCGCTCCAGCCGATACGTATCTCTTCAATCTCAATCTGACTGACTTGGTATTTGTACAGGGCGCCAAAGAAACGCGACTGTCCCGCTTCAAGTCCGGAAAGGTTCAGTCGGTCGGTAGTCTGACCGGACCAATCCTGGTTTCCTGGGACCGCGATTACCGTCATGTCTTCTTGCTGGCTGACGATGACCAAGGTAAGGCCCTTTTCTCCGAGGACATTAATACTGGAATGGCTGAGAAGATCAAAGCTGGCATTTCCGACACCGTCCCTGGCAGTCTGCGATGAGCCCACGGCTCGACCTGCTCGTCGCTAAACGATTCGGGCTGACCCGAACCCAAGCCGCGGCCGCCATCATGGCTGGCCGCATTAAGCGTGAAGGTCAGTTACTGACCAAAGCCGGCCAGAACGTAAAGGAAGATACCGAACTCGAATATGATGGTCAGGGCGCAGCCGTCAGCCGAGCTGGCGGTAAATTGGCTGGTGCCCTGGATGCCTGGCCAATAAAAACGAACGGCATTACCGCCCTCGACGTCGGATCATCCACGGGCGGGTTTACCGAGGAGTTATTGAGTCGCGAAGCCGCTCATGTGATCGCAGTTGACGTTGGACGCGGACAACTGGCTTGGAAACTACGGCAGGACGATCGCGTGACCAGCCTGGAACAAACGGATATTCGAAAACTGGAAACGCTTTCCCGGCCAGCCAGTTTGGCGGTGATTGATGTGAGCTTTATTTCCCTCGACCAAGTCTTACCAGCAGTACATGAGCTGATTGGACCGGAGCAAACCGTCATTGCTCTCTTCAAGCCACAATTCGAAGTCGGCCGGAAAACGGCCAGTAAACATCGCGGTGTAATTAAAGATTCAAAAGCGGTCGAAGTCGCCTTCAAGAAATTTGCCACGTGGCTGAATGAACGCGGCTGGCAACTCAAAGAGCAGATAGAATCCCCTGTGCACGGTACCAAAGGCAATGTTGAACGCTTGGTATGGCTGGTCACTCCGCGCTAAAGGTACACTGGATTCATGTTACGATTGCTCTCCACGATTATCGGGTTGCCCGTGATCAGCCAGCGTGAAAGTCAGGCGCTTGGTGTGATTGAAGAACCAGCCGCCGACGCGACCAAAGGTGTCATCGTGGCGTATCGAACCTCTGGCCATCCGAACTACCTTTCCACTATCGATATCCTGGCTTACCTTGACGAAGGAATCGTGGTGCAAGACGACTCGATTCTGCAGGATGAGGATGACTTGGTCCGCTTGAAGCGTCTCGGTGATAACCGCACCACCATCCTCAATCTAAAAGTTGTCAGCGAAACCGGCAAACGGATGGGTCGGGTTAGTGATGTGCTGATTGATACCACCACGCACCATGTCACCCGACTTCACATCAAACCGGGCGGTCTACGTCGTTTTACTGGTACCGAGCTGATTATTCCTCGTGAACGGGTGATTAAAATGACCGCTCAAGAAGTCATCGTACGGTATGATAATGGAACCCGACCGGCGGGTGCCGAACCGGAAGCTATCTGATGAATACTCGTGTCCACGCTATTTCGAAAAACCGTCACGCACGTCAGTTCGTAAAATTCGTGTTGGTTGGCGGCCTGAGCACGGTCATCAACTTCACGATTTACGCCACCTTAGTCCTGAATCATGTTGATTACCTGCTGGCCGCGACCATCGCTTTCATCGTGGCTACCCTCAACTCCTACACCTGGAACCGAAGGTGGACGTTCCGGGCCGGGCCACATCGAAATGAACGTCTGGTCAAATTTACCCTCGTCCAACTGATTGGCTTGGCTATCAACTTGTTAATGCTGACCTTCCTGATTGAACATGTCGGGCTGGAAGATCACAAACTGATAGCCCAACTCATTGCCAACGCCTTTGTGATTATCTCGAACTACATTGGCAATAAGTTTTGGACGTTTAAAGAATGAAGTGGTTCAAACGGTTAGCTGTCCTGATTGGCGTTGTAGCCGCCCTCATTGTGACGGTGATTCTTGGCTTAGGCTGGTTTGTGGCACCGCAAGATAAACTCGAAAAGGCTGATGCGATTGTGGTGGTTTCCGGCGGTGATACCGTTCGACGCACTGAGGAAGGTGTCCGACTTTGGAAAGACGATTGGGCTCCCCTGCTGGTATTTTCTGGAGCGGCGGCTGACCGGGGTACCTCAAACGCCGCGGTCATGCGCAATCGAGCCATTGCTCAAGGCGTCCCGGCCAGCGCCATCCTGGTCGAAGAAAAATCGACCACCACCAAGGAGAATGCAGAGTTCTTGAAACCAGTGATTGAAGCCCAAAATATCCATACCGCTATCCTAGTGTCCTCGCCGTATCACACGCGCCGGGTCAAAGAGACCTTCCGCCGGGTGTACGGAAAAGATTTAAAGCTCATTGCTCGGCCGGCAGCTGATGCTAGTTGGTCCCGCCGCACCTGGTGGCAAAGCCCGACCAACATTAACCTCACTTTGAGCGAAGCCGGGAAGACTTTCTATACGGTGTTTCTCCAACCTTGATTACATTTTTCAACGCAAGCGTCGAAAAATGCCATCGTCATCTAGCTAGGACGATTCGCGAATAAATCGCGAATCGAGCCGATATGAAAACCTAAGCGTTTTCCCATATATAATTTCTACGGTTTATAGTAAGAACAATAAACAAAATGCTCAAAAAAATCCTGACTAATCCTTTGCTTCTGACTGCTGCCCTGCTTGCGATTGCGGTCATCATACTCATAATCGTGTTTAACGTGACCAAACAACCTGACCTCAATGATGGTGCCAAAGTGACCGTCCGCGTGGACCAAACGCGAGTGACGGCTACGGTGGCAGCTAGTCAAAAATCACAGGTAAAAGGATTGGCTGGGTCAAAGCCGCTTACCGGCAATCAGGGCATGCTGTTCGTCTACAACAACGAGCATATTCCGACGTTTTTTATGAAAGGCATGACATTCCCGATTGATATCATTTGGATTACGGGCGACACCGTTACCGAGGTCACTCCAAACATCCAACCGGAACCTGGCGTCGCCGAAGCTGATCTCAAACGTTACAGCCCGGCTGGCCCTATCAATCAGGTCCTTGAGGTGCAAGCCGGCTTCTCCAGCAAGAACGGTATCCAGCCCGGAGACCCGGTCAAGATTACCGCCTTCTGATTCAACCCTGAACTAGTCTTTGGCCAGCACTTGGGAAATGACGTCGTAGCTGTAGCCGCGGCGAGCTAGGTAGTCAGTCAATCGCCGGCGGACGACGGCCGGTGGTTGTCCAGATAGTCGGCTCAGACGTTTAGTAGCCAAGTCTTTAGCGTGAGAAAGTTCGTCTGGAGTGTCTTCTGCTAAGACTTGTTCGATAATCGCATCGGCCACTCCTTTCCGACGAAGTTCCATTTGCAGTAGTCGCTGACCACGGGCGGTTCCGCGTTCTGCAATCCACTGTCGCGCAAAGGCTTCATCGTCCAGATACCCAAGCTCATTCAATCGGACTAGCGCATCATCGATATGGGCTTCATCATAGTCCTTCTTACCGAGCTTGGTACGTAGCTCAGCTTCCGAATGCGGACGTCGAGAGACATAGTCGAGTGCTTTGGTCACAACTTTACCCACTCCGTCACGTTCAATAAACGGATTGAGCTGCTCCTCGGCTATCTCGTCGCCCTGGCCAATACCGGATTCAAGCAGTAAGTCTGCCGATAGGGCCGTAAAAAATCTGTCGTCAACAAAGATGTTGTAGCGATCCCGGCACTCCTGTTTGGCAATTTTTGTAATCTTCATGTGCTAACCACATTGTCATCCCGAACCACCCACGCCGTCATCCTCGGGCTTGACCCGAGGATCAGTCTCGGGGTGCAACTGATTCCCGCCTTCGCGGGAATGACAGAGGTACGATTCTGAGGTGGCATAGTTATTTAACTCTCGACGTGCTTTCGGATCTTGGCTTCGACTTCTTTAGCCACTTTCGGATTTTCTAGTAAGAACTGTTTGGCTTGTTCACGACCTTGGCCGAGTTTAGAACCTTCGTATTCATACCAGGCACCTGACTTGGCGATAATTTCACGCTCCGCAGCCAGATCCAGAAGATCACCCTCGCGGGAAATGCCTTTACCGTACATGATGTCGAATTCAGCGACTTTGAATGGCGGAGCAACTTTGTTCTTCACGACTTTTACTTTGGTGCGGTTACCGATAATTGCTTCGCCATCTTTAAGTTGCGCAACTCGGCGAACATCGAGTCGAAGTGAAGAATAGAACTTTAGGGCGTTACCACCCGTGGTCGTTTCTGGGTTACCGAACATCACGCCAATCTTCATGCGGATTTGGTTGATGAAGATGATCGTAGCGTTGGAACGGGAAATGGCGCCAGTCAGTTTACGAAGGGCTTGGCTCATTAGTCGAGCGTGGAGTCCCATGTGAGAATCACCCATATCGCCTTCGAGTTCGGCCCGCGGAGTGAGGGCCGCCACCGAGTCAATCACAATAATGTCGACGCCGTTTGAACGGACTAATGTTTCAACAATATCGAGTGCTTGCTCGCCAGTATCCGGTTGGGAAATCAGCAAGTCATCAACGTTGATACCAAGATTCTTGGCATATTCCGGATCAAACGCGTGCTCGGCATCGATGAAGGCTGCCACACCGCCCTTCTTCTGAACCTCAGCAATCATGTGTGAGGCTAGAGTAGTCTTACCGCTCGACTCCGGACCGAATACCTCGACCACGCGGCCTTTCGGAATACCACCGACGCCGAGCGCCAAGTCGAGGGACAGCGAACCGGTTGGGATGGATTCCACCGCCAGCTTCTCGCGTTCATCAAACTTCATGATGGCACCTTTACCAAACTGTTTTTCAATTTGCGCTAAGGCCACGTCAACCGCTTGGAGCTTGTCCTTGCGGACTGCATCCTTTTTAGCGGTTTCCTGAGCGGCCGTCAGCGTTGGCTTGGCAGCTTTATCCTCTCTCTGGTCTTTTTCCTGAGTAGAAATATGAGCATTAAGAGACTTAGAGCCAGAAACAATAAGTTTTTCTGATTTCTTAGAATCAGTAGTAGATTGTTCTTTAATAGTTTTTTGTTTTGCCTTGTTGGTCACAGTTGGCATTATACCTACCTTTTTTAGTTTATTATTCTAACTACTTTTATAGTATATATGGTAGCTTGCTAATTTCCTAGTTAGCTTAATAACAAAAGTAGTATACGTTTGTATACCTTATGCGTCAAGCGCTATATATAG
>SICC01000009.1 GCA_009694835.1 Patescibacteria group bacterium | reverse complement strand
AGCCGTTCTAAGTCAGGAGCATCGAGGACGATGATCAAATCGAAATTAAATGAACCGGAACCAATAGAAACATCCGATTCCTCGTACTGGCCGCCTTCTTTCGGTGAGACAACCACATTCAATTTGTTATCTCGCGTGTTGTACTTCAACTTATCGACTGGGGTCTTTGAGGTATCGACCGAAATCACTAAGTCGCGACCACCGGTTACATCTTTCTTAATACCGTCGAGACCGGGGAGGAATTTATACATGTCAGGAATCGGATCACGGACCACCGCCGTGACGTCCTTACCTAACCGCTGGAGCACCATCTGTACCGCTAAGAGGCTACCGATAGCGTCACCGTCAGGACGGGCGTGAGTAACCACCAGCACCCGGTTAAACTTCCGGATTAGCTCGGTGACTTGTTGTTTAGGGCTTAGTTCCATGAGAATGGTGCTTCCGATTCGGAAACCGTTCATGATACCGGCGTGTCGCGTCTAGTGTCAACGCAGAATCGCCACTTCGTGAAAGGCTCAAAAATCTGTTAATGATAGCATTTTTAAGCCTTTTTGTCAATGATGGCTAGGCGACGTTCCGAGGTGCTGCCCTGGAAGCGTCTGCGCCAGCGGGGTAAGCTGTCCAGGTATGCCAATCATCAAGTCAGCCAAGAAGCGCCTGAAAACGTCTGCCCGCCAGACGGAAGAGAACCGAGTTCACCGAACGCGGGCGCGTACCTCAATCAAACACATTCGTGAACTACTGGATGATGGTAAGACGGCTGAGGCTTTGGCTGAATTCCCGCAAGCGCAGACCTACATCGACAAGGCCGTGAAGACAAATGCGATGCATGCTAACGCTGCCGCCAGACAGAAAGCCCGACTCTCGGCTGCACTGAAAGCCGCCGGCAACAAAGATAAGACTCCGGCTCGCGTAAAGAACCAAACCAAGCAGGCCGCAGCCAAGCCAGCGGCCAAGAAACCAGCCTAAGCTAACGCGGTCGTTCGCTCGGCTACGAACAATTCCAGCGCAGTTTCAGGATCGCGACGCCCCGTCTTCATCTGAATATCGAGTTCGGCCAGTTCATCGTAGGCCCGCAACAGATCTTCTTCACTGAAGCGTCCGGTAAACCGCCGGGCCTGTTTGGCCGCAAACGGATGGATGCCGAGCTGTTTAGCAATAGCGGCGTCACTCGATGCTTCCATCGACTTCACCCCAAGTAAGATCCGATACTGCCGAACAATCATCCCGAAGATCTTCAGCGGCGCTTCTCCGTCATCAATTAATTGGTTGAGATTCTTGATGGCCGATTTGGTATCGCCTTTGGAAAGTCCATCCACAAGCTGCCAGACATTGCCTTCCTCGGCGTTCATCACGAGCTGCTCGATCATTGGCAAGGTGATTTCCTTCTTTCCCGAAGCCGCGGCGGCTAATTTGTCGATTTCAGTCGAAAGCGTCCAGAGATCAGTTCCAGCCGCTCGTACTAATTGATTAGCCAACGCAGGAGATAGTTTGGTTTTTCGTCGGTCAGCTTCGGCCACGACCCAACGGCGAGCGGCCGCTTCGTCCAGTGGCTCAAATGACCAGCTCCGTTCGGCCGACTTCTCAATCAACTTAGTGGCCTTTTGGCGTTTGTCTGGTGCGATCGACTCAACCACGGCGACGATGGTTTCCTTGCTGGTATCTTTCAGTAGTTCCGCCAACTCTTCATTATCGGCCGCGTTGTGGTTGGCCAACCAATCACTAATGATGACAAGCTTTTTCCCGGTCGAGAACAACGAGCCTGAGGAAAGTGACTCGCGAACGTTGCCAAGTTTCGCCGTCGAACCATCAACTCGCACGATTCCAGATTCATCCGTACCGGATTTCTGAGCGCGCTCAATCACACTCCGCAGTTGCTCGCGGATTCGGTAGGGTTCAGTGCCGTGGATGAAGAGGGTCATTTCGTCTTGGGTGCCCGCTGACAATGCGGACAGTAGTGAGTCCCGCGACCCACCACGACCAGGCGGCGAATCGGGGTGCCGCAGGTGCGGCAGGGCTCTCCTGTTCGATGATACACCCGCGCCCGGCGGAGATAATCACCTTTTCCACCGCGAATAGTGACGTAGGTATTGTCCGAAGTACCGCCGACCCGAAGCGATGTTCGCAGCACTTTCTTGGTAGCTTGGTACAAGGCTTTGCGCTGGGCTTTGGTGAGACTGCCAGCTGTTCGGAGCGGATGGATCTTGGCCAGGTTCAATGATTCGTCAACATAGATGTTGCCGAGACCGGCAATGAACGTCTGATCGAGCAGTAACGGCTTCAGTTTGGTTGTGGATCGTTTCTTCAGCTTTTCTTCGAACAACTTTTCGGTGAACTCCGGCTCGAGCGGTTCCGGACCGAACGTCGCTAGAATCGGGACGTTGCCCAAGTCTTCGTTTCTAACCAGTTTGAGATACCCAAACTGACGCAAGTCGTTGTAGAACAATTTACTCTCGTCGTTAAACGTAAACGTCGCGTGGGTAACTTTGCTCGGCAATGCACCGTCCATGGTTGGAATAGGATGACCGCCCGCCACCACTAGTTTTTCGCTCTTAGTTTTTCCAATCCGGACTGGCTCCTTGTAGAGCAACTGGCCAGTCATCTTCAGGTGAATCAATAGGGTTAGATCTTTATCGAGTTGGATCATCAAGACTTTACCGCGTCGGCTAACCGAGATAACTTTCCGACCGGCTAATCGCTTCGGCACGTTTGCCGCCGGCTGGTACATCTTCTTTAGGCTGACGGTGAACGTGGTGATTTTCTTACCCGGCAGGACTTCAGCCAGTCCACGACGAATAGTTTCGACTTCGGGAAGCTCAGGCATGCATACCTCTTGTCATCCCGAGCGCACGCGAGGGATCTGTAACAACTAGTTTCCCGGATTCCTCCATCGCTTCGCTCAGTCGGAATGACATATCAATTGACTGGTTTTTGAGAAACGAATTCGACCTGATTCGGCGGCAACGCATAGTACGTAAATGTATCGGTAACATTGCCGTCCTTGGTGGCTTTCAATGTTACCGTCGCACCAAGTTGCCCGACACCAGGAACACTTTTCTTTAGTTGGCTTCCGGGAGTGAAGAACGTCGGCTCAACCGTCGCCACTACTACCTCTGTGCCAGGAGCGCGGCCAGCAGCATCCTGTTTAGCCGCATCGCCAAGGGCAGCGGTTGTATCGTTCGATAATGAAGCCGGCTCAGCACTGACTGAGCCCGGTGATTGCGGAAGTTTTCCGGTTGATCGGTCAGCTGACCACACACCCAGATACACTAACGCCAACACTGCCACGAAAATCCACAGCGCGAAGGCTCCGCGCGGACGACGGCTTTTCTTCTTAGATGATTTCTCGTCACTCATCCGACCCTCATCTGCGAAACGCAAAGCGTTTCGTCAATAAATTTGGAACAAATTTTAGATGAGGGTCGGATCATGATTTGGCCGTTCGCGGTCGAACCTTGCGGATTTTTCCAAAGGCTTTCTTGCCGAATTCGCGAATTTTCATTTTTCCAAAGAATCGAACGTATTTTAACAATTCTCTTGCACGGTAGGTGGTACTAACCGCCTCAGTCGTTTTTTGTTCGACTGCTTTACGAAAATCCTGAGCTGTTCGACCAGGGAAAAGCGTGTAGCCTTTGCCGACAGCTTCCTTAATATGCGCATCGGATCCGCCCGTTTCAGCTCGGAAGATTACCGTCCGATTGAGCATGCGCGTTCGAGTATTCTCATCCTTCATCAGCGGACTGCCGTTGATGATCTCAACGCCGTCAAACTGAATCGACATCAAGGTGTCCACACCAACGCCGTCAGCGGTCAGCATGTCCGGATCGATGTGCTTGAGCGTTAGCAACGGATGGGCGGCAATCGCCAACCCGCCTTGCTCGTGAATTAATCGCACCGTTTCCTCGGCCGACCGTTCTTTCGGAATTGGCTTTTCGATGAAAAGCGCAATGATGTGCCCGGCCCGTGAGGTGACTTCTTGTCCGACAATCAAGTCGAACCGATAGTCACCTTGCTCGTGGAGTTTTTGAGCTTCAAGCGCGCCAGTAGTCGTGTCGTGATCAGTGACCGCGATAACATCGAGGTCAGTCTTTTCCTCGACGTGCTTCAATAACTCCATCGGCGACGGCTTACCATCCGACGCATTGGTATGCGTATGGATATCAGCTTTACCAGCCCCGGGAATCAGGGTTTGACGAGCGGTGTCATGTTGTTTGTTCCGATGTCGGTTCACCCAGCTAGTATATCAATCGGCTTATTGCCGCATCAGTCAGTTAGCTCTAGATAGTAGTTATTAGCGCGCCGCTCAGAAATACCAAGCCGTTGACCAATTTCTTTAAACGTCATGTCAGGGTAGTTTTTTCGATAATTAAAGACAGCTTGTGCAAGGTCATCCTGGAGTTCTAGTGGTCGATGCTGATCCCAATGCTCTTTCGCACTCTCGACACTTTCGCCAGTCATGACCTTGGATAGTTGTCCGATAGCTTCAGCTTCCCTTTCTTCCAGTAGCTCATACGAAATCTGTAGCTCCTTAGCGACCTGTACACGATCACCGTTGTGCCCATTCAAATGGATGAGTTCAATTATCGTTCGAAGTTCTTCCGGAAGCTCCGCTATCGACTGATGCAACGCCTCTTTAGTCAGCTGATCGACTACCTGCTCAGCAGGATCGGCTCCGTCTGCGGCTACGAGCTCTCCGAGCGAACTATCTCCATCCTCACCTACTGGCTTATCAAGCGAAGCCGGCTCTTGGCGCTCAAGGTATTCCATTTCAATGTTTTCTACATTCTCGGCAAGTGCTTCCGCAATCTCATCGAATGTAGGATCACAACCTATCTTTGCCTTAAGCTCTCTCTCAGCCCGATTAACTTTCCGTCCAAAAGCTTCCACGGTTACCGGCCGACGCATCATCTTTTTGGTATTATCAATTTCTCGCTGAATCGATTGTTTAATCCAAAGTGTGGCGTAGGTCGAGAATTTGAGACCGCGCCGCCAATCAAACTTTTCGGATGCCCGAATCAGTCCAAACAAGCTGCCCTGAATGATGTCCTCTGAGCGGCTGCCTTCAACTTTATATGCACCGGCAAACTTCAAAGCCAACCGAAGATTCTTGGCTATCAGTTCTTCCTTAGCATCTAAGTCTCCTTGCTCAATTCGCTTGGCGAGCTCTACTTCTTGTTCGCGACTCAGTAAACCTTGACCCCTACGGCCATATTCGCTCATGAGCCTTCCTACCGAGTCGAGCTCAACTAATTCAGCTGGATCGACTGTCATGGTTTCGCTGGAATCAACCGGCATAGGACAAAAAAAGCCCCTGCGGGCCCCTCCTCAAATCGTTCACTAATTGTGTGCTGTACGTGGTCAACTCGGTACCTCTTTCATTTCACCCCAATTATCACCAATTTTGGCTTCGGCCACAATCGGCACGTCCAGTTGGTAAGCATTTTCCATAGTATCTTCGACGAATTTCGCGACTTTCCCCGCATCCTTTGTTGGTGCTTCGACGACGAGTTCATCGTGGACCGTCAGCAGTAAATGAGCGTCTTTCGAGACTTTCTGTAGTCCGTCATCAATCCGAATCATGGCAATTTTCAGAATGTCGGCCTGGGTTCCTTGAACCGGCATATTCACCGCCATGCGTTTGGCTGACTCGCGGACTGGGTAGGTACTGGAGTTAATTTCTGGAAGATACCGACGGCGACCGAACAGCGTCTCGACATACCCATCCTTCTCAACCTTTAAAATCATCGAGTCCATGTATTCTCGGAGTTTTGGATACGTCCGGAAATACTTATCGATATACTCCTGAGCATCACTGATACTCATCCCGGTCGAACGAGCCACCCCGTGCGGCGTTGCGCCGTAGAGAATCGAGAAATTCACGGCCTTGGCGGCGTAGCGTTGTTCCGGTGTGACTTTTTCAATCGGTACTCCAGCCACTTCGGCCGCGGTGAGAGCGTGGATATCTTTTCCTTGGCGAAAACTCTCTGACAGTCGTTCATCGCCAGAAATATGCGCGGCGATGCGGAGTTCGAACTGGGAATAGTCAGCCGAAACTAATGTGTATCCTTTTTCGGTCACGAAGGCTTTGCGGATTTCCCGCCCCAGTTCCGTACGGATGGGGATGTTTTGAAGATTCGGATCGGATGAACTTAAGCGTCCGGTGGCCGCGATGGTCTGACTGTATGACGTGTGCAATCGTCCGGTATCTTTGCGAACTAACTTCGGCAGCACGTCAGTGTAGGTGTTCTTCAACTTGGCGATTTCTCGGTAGGTCAGAATTTCGTCGATAATCGGATGTTTTCCTTTGAGAGCTTCGAGTTTGTCGGCGGCCGTACTCTTCTGGGTTCCCGGTCGAGCTTGCGCACCGCTGACCTTCAATTCATCGAACAACACTTTGGAAAGTTGCGCCGGCGATTTCAGATTGAAGTCATGTCCGGCCATCTTGTGGACTTTTTTTTCGATGGTGGTCATTCGCTTACCTAGATTCATGCCCATTTTCTTCAGAAACGCACTATCGATTTTTACGCCGCGCTGTTCCATGTGGGCTAACACTGGAACTAACGGTAACTCGATATCTTTGAGTACGCTGGCGACGTCGGCCTTGGCAACTTCGGCGGACATCTTTTCGTACAGCTGCCAGGTGATGTCGGCGTCTTCAGCCGCGTAATTCACTGCATCGTTCGGCGGGACAGTCCCGAACGGTAATTGATCTTTTCCGTCACCAATTAACTCGGTAATCGGTTGCATCTCATACCCCAATTCTTGGTACGCCAACCGATCGAGTTTCAGGGTGCGGGCGCCGGGGTTCAGTAGGTACGAGCCGAGCATGGTATCGAAGGCCAAGCCCTGCATTTCAATTCCGTTACCGCGCATGACTTCGTAGTCATATTTGAGATGGTGTCCGACAATTCCGACCTTGGGGTCTTCGAGGATTGGTTTGAGTGCCGCCAACGTTTTCTTCTTATCAAGGTTCGGCCCGTCTTCGTGACCAACTGGTAAGTAGAACCCAGTATCAGCCTTCCAAGAAAATGACATGCCCACCAAATCGGGAGCGACCGTATCGAGCGAATTGGTCTCGGTGTCGAACGCCACGACTTTTTCTTTCTTCAACTTCTTCAGAAAATCATCGAAGGTCCCCGTTTCGACTAATTGGTACTTTTTTCCTTTCCAATCTCGCTCTTTGGTTTCCTCAACCACGACAGTTTCTGAGGCATCAGCAGCCATAGCTTCCTGGAGCCGAGGTACGAGTGACGGAAACTCGAGGTCTTTGAACAGCTTCAGGGCCGTATCCATCTTGAAATCGTGAATCTGACAGGCTTTCAAGTCGAATTTCAATTTCATGTCGGTAACGATCCTTGAAAGATCGCGAGAGAGGTAGGCCTGATCTTTGAATTCTTCGAGGTTGGAGCGGACTTTGGGTTTGAAGTCAGGATGCTTGGCCGGATCTTCATCCAAAGCCTTGTACACGCTCTCCAAGTCTTTGTACTTTTGAATTAACGTCGTCGCCGTCTTGTCGCCGATACCAGGAACACCAGGGATGTTGTCGGACGCGTCACCCTTCAGGGCCTTGTACTCGATGAACTCGTCCGGAGTCAGACCGACTTGTTCCATGAGCATTTTTGGGTCGTAGATGACGGTGTCATTGATGCCTTTGCGGAGCGTGAAAACTTTTACGTGGTCGTCCAAGAGCTGCAGCATGTCCTTGTCGCCAGTGACA
The DNA here is from genome assembly GCA_009694835.1 of Patescibacteria group bacterium. GTDB lineage: Bacteria > Patescibacteriota > SICC01 > SICC01 > SICC01 > SICC01. The sequence continues at coordinate 18,784 of SICC01000009.1, read as the reverse complement.
ATGTAGGCGTCCAGATCGTTTTTGGCCGTCGACTGTTTGGCTAACGAACCAAGAACGTCGTCAGCCTCAAACCCTGGCACTTCAAACACCGGAATCCCCAACGCGTCGACCACTTCGCGGACCCGACCAAACTGGGAACGTAACTCGTCCGGCGCTTTTTGCCGCGTGGCTTTGTACTCCTGGTACATCTTGTGACGGAAGGTCGGCTCGGGAAGATCGAACGAAACCGCGATGTACTCCGGCTTCAGCTCCTTCATCACCGAAAGGACGGTTGAGGTGAATCCGTAGACGGCGTTGGTCAGTTCACCGTCTTTTTTGGATAAGAACGGGATAGCATGAAACGCCCGGTGGATGAGGGCGTGGGCGTCGATCAGAACTAGTTTAGGTCGAGTCTTGGGCACGGACCCATTGTCCTATTGCAACCCGAGTATGTCACCCGGATTAGGATGGTGTGACTCACCCCGCTTAATTTGTTGCAAACTCCATTTTAGTTTCATCCATTCGTGTAAGCGCGGATAGTTCTTCCACCATGATGGTTGCTGCCTATTTGGAACCTTTGCTGGATTCTTGGGTTTCTCTTTCTCGTTTGTGCGAAACGTACTTAGTTTCGCGAGCTTCGGTCCAAGGAGCTTGTCTGATAAGGCTAAGATTGCCTCATTCTTTGAAAGTTCAATTAACTCTTCCCGACCACCGCGACCAGCAAGGCCCATAATAACGACTCGGCCTCGCTCAGTAAGGCTCGAGTCAACCGTTAGTGCAAGACCGATTGGGCTATGACCATCAGTTAGGTAGGGAATGTGGAGTAAATAGTCGAACCGTTCATTTGGAGCGTATGAAATTCCATGTGCGATACCTATAGCCCCTTTCGCTTTCGCGGATAACCTAGCGGCTTCCCATCCAACCGCATCATTTCCTCTGAGATTTCTTTCCCAGCCGCTATAAATCGCCATCCGACTATCGCCAGCAAGGGTATCACCGAGATATTTTTTTACTGTCCTAGAAATTCCTCGATAGTGCACTTGCTCTGAGGGCAGTTCGAGGGCCGTATATCCTACTCCAATAATTTTTCCCACCACCTTTTCACCTTCAAATCCTCGAATGGGATGGGCAAATGACTTTAACTTTTCGGAGTCACTAAATAATGGATTCGAATCCGCTGTTTCTATCAGTTTTAAAAACCCGCCGTCCGGCGAGTCGTGTGGCTCTGGATTTTCCCTTGGTCTGTCTGAGTGGGGCTCTGGCACTAGAGCGAGTATACCGCTCTCATTTTTTCGACGCTACCTTGCGCCACTCTTCGGCCGCGACTTTTCGGTCATCCCAGGGGTGTTTGCCGTCAGCGTAGGTCATGACGGTTTCATGACCTTTGGCGAGCAAGATGACGGTGTCGCCCCGTTTAGCTTTTGCTAAGGCCATGCGAATGGCCGTGCGCCGGTTCGGCTCCACTTCGTACGTGACGTTTCGTTTAACCTTGTCGATTCCTGGCTTGATGGCCTCGATGATATCGAGTGGATCCTCACTGCCCGGATCTTCCTCCGTCAGTACCATAAAGTCCGAATAGGTCGCGGCAATTTTACCGAGATCGAAGCGCTTGCCAGGATCACGATCACCGGTTGCGCCGAATACGGTGATGAGCTTGCCTTTGGTGGCTTCGCGAAGTGCCGACAACACATTGTCGAACGCATCCGGCGTATGTGCGTAATCAACCACGATACTGAACGATTGACCGGCGTCGACCGGTTCCATCCGGCCCGGCACACCGTCAACAGCATCAATCGCCGCGGCGATGGTTTTCGGTTTGACGTCATAGGCCAACCCAACGCTGATAGCCGCCAACGCATTCGAAACGTTGAAACGTCCCGGAAGTTTGAGGTGGATTGGAATTCGGATGTCTTCGGCGTGGACACTGAAGCGCGTTCCGGACGTGTCAGGACGAATCGACTTGGCGATGACCGTGTGAGCCAACGGCATGATGTCAGCGGCCGCATCGCTCGTACCGTAGAGATACTTGGTGTCAGCGAAAAACTCGATGAAATACGGGGCTGCCACGTCATCCCCATTCACGACCGAAATAGTCTTACCATCTTCCGAAGCCCTCAGTGACTGAAACAACCTGCCCTTGGTCTGCTTGTATTCGTCCATGGTGCCGTGCAAATCCAGGTGATCGCGACTGAAATTGGTGAAGACAGCCGTCTCGAACGGAATTCCCCAGACTCGGTTCCAGTGGATGGCGTGAGACGACACCTCGATCACGGCATGGGTGCAGCCGCCCTTCACCATTTCTCGGAGTAGCCGCTGCATCTGGAAACGGCCTAATGAGGTCATCTTGGTATGGTTCAATGCTTTCTTCGAACCAGTCCAGAAATTCACCGTGGTGGAAAGTCCGACCTTTTTACCATCGGCTTCCAAGATCGCCGCGAGTAAGTTCGCCGTAGTAGATTTACCGTTAGTACCGGTCACGCCAATCACGTTCAACTTTTTACCTGGAAATCCGTAGACAACCGCGGCCAGCACAGCCAGCGTGTAATGATACGGTACGCGAAAGAAGTCCAAGACCGGTTCTGGGATTATCCGCCGGAAGAAGCTGAGAACGCTTTCCATGGGCTTATTGTAAGTTTTCCCGCTATCGTGAGCGAACTTTGCCAATCAACTTGGCGAACCCACGACGAGCGCGTTCAGCTTTCGTGAACAAAAAATTGGTCTTCGACTTGTAAATCAAATCCCAGGCACCGACTAACGCGACTTCTTCCGGACCGAATTTCAACTTGAATTGTCGCAAGCCGTACCACGGGTTCTTTGGATCGTCAGCGTGGGCAATGCCCGTTAGATTGTAGAACGTACAACCACGCCGCTTAGCTTCTTTCATCCCTTCCCACTGAATCAGGTAGGAGGCGAAGACGTTTCGGTCTTGATCTGAGGAACCACCGTATAAGTAATCCGCTCGACTACCCATGAACATCAGGAGCGTGGCGGAGACTGGCGTACCGTTATACCGCGCGATCATGAAGCAGGCCAGGTCTGAGTTGACCATGAAGTGTTTCCGGAAGTCCTTAAAGTACTCAAAGCTGCGGTAGGTGATTCCCTGGCGCTGGGCCGAAGCCTTCGTCAACTCGTACCAATCCTTGAGATCCTGCTCGCTGGTTCCTTTGGTGACCGTCACGCCTTTCTTGGTGGCGTAGCGAATGTTGTAGCGGCCCTTTTGCTTCATGCCGGCCAATATTTCGTCCTCACTTTTGGTCAGATCCACCTGCGCCACATAGGCCGGCTGAATATCTTCCGGACTATCGTGGAAACCCAAACGCTTCAGCCAATCGCCAGGAAATCCTTCCGCCTCCACGTGCGGATCAATCTTCAGCAAAATGGCGCGATGCTTTTTGGCGTGCGCTTTGACACCGCTCAGCATTTCCTTAAAGGCCGCCTGATTCTTGGCATCTTTCCAGTCACCCTTCCGAACAATCGGTCCTTCTGGCGCGTATAACAATGAGAATCCGCCCGGCAGCGGCTTGGTCAGAACTAGTATTTGCAAGTAGACGGTTTGGTCGTCTTTGACGATTAATCGAATCGGAGACCAGCCGCGATCAGTGCGAAATTCACCCCACTCGTAGCTTTGGTTGGCCCAACCGCCATTCTCGGCGATGAACGTGTTCCACTGATCTTTCGTTCCTGAATACTCTTCGACACGCATATCCACCACCTTAACAAACTATACTGAGTACATGCGGGTTTACTTTGTCAGGCATGGAGAATCGGTGGGAAACACTCTGGAGAACAAGCCAGGAACCATACACAAGAAAGACTATGACAAGCTCAGTGAGCTTGGTTGGAATCAATCTCGAAAACTTGGAAAACGTTTGAAACGTGAGCACCTGACCCATATCGTAGTGAGTAAACTCAATCGAGCTCAAGAAACTGCTGAAGCTATTAATGAAACATTACACTTGCCAACCGATACTTTGCCGTACATACATGAACATAAAGCAGCGAGAAGTTACTTTTGTCTGATTCGCTTAAAACAGCAAATACTGGTATCACGATTTTTGACTACATAAAAGAAGGGGGACCCTTTTTACCGGAACACGGCTGGCTTCTAACTACCTGGATGGACCGAGCTCACCTATGAGAATCCTGGCGATCGAAACCTCGTGTGACGAAACTGCGGCCGCCGTGGTCACGAACGGTCAGACAGTCGAGTCAAATGTGGTTAGCACGCAGATCGAAGCTCACAGAATAACCGGTGGCGTGGTTCCGGAAGTGGCGGCGCGGCTTCAGATGGAAGCGATTATTCCGGTCATTGAACAGGCACTGAAAGAAGCTAAAGCAGGTTGGGACGACATCGACGCCATCGCCGTTACGTTCGGACCGGGATTGGCTGGTTCGTTGATAGTTGGTGTGGAAACCGCCAAAGCTCTCGCATTTGCGAAACAGAAGCCGTTGATTCCAGTGAATCACTTAGCTGGGCACCTTTACGCTTGCTTCGCAGCAGCTCGTCATTCCGGGCGAAGCGGAGCGGAGGCCCGGAATCATCAGGCGTCCGCAACTGATTCCCGCCTTCGCGGGAATGACAGCGATTTTGATTTCCCCTACCTGGGACTCATTGCTTCCGGCGGTCACACCGAGTTCGTGATGATTCCCAATCACCACGAATTTGAAATTGTCGGATCTACCCGCGATGACGCCGCTGGAGAGGCGTTCGATAAAGTCGGCAAACTATTGGGACTGCCGTACCCGGGCGGACCAGAAATTTCGAAGTTGGCTAAACGGGGCGATCCGAAAGCGATTGATTTTCCGCGCGCCATGTTGGACCAAGACAATCTCGACATGAGCTTCAGCGGACTGAAGACGGCAGTATCCCGAGAAGTGGCAACTAAAAAACTGACCGCTAAAAGAAAAGCTGACATTGCCGCCAGCTTCCAAGCCGCCGTTATCGATACCTTAGTTCGAAAAACCTTAGCCGCAGTGCGGCTCTATCATCCAAATGCTGTATTGCTTGGCGGCGGAGTAGCCGCAAACGAATCGCTTCGCCGTGCACTAAACACTGCTCTGACTAAAGAGAAGATTCCGTTATTAGTTACTCCGAAAGAATATGCCACCGACAACGCCGCCATGATTGGACTGGCAGCTTACTGGCAGCGAGATCAAGCCCTTACCGAGCCGGACGTTTTTTCGGTCGGCGTCTGGCCACGTGCCGCACTCGCTTCCCCGACTGCTTGATGGCCCCGAGCATTTTGTTGGCCCACTTTCGCCGCGCCAGAATTAGAATCACTCCGAGTAACGCTAGTACCGAAATAATGGCTGCGCCGCGAACGTACCACGGCGGTTCGTAGGTAATCGTCAGTTCGGTGAATGGCCCAACGGCCGCTTTCAGTCGTAATCGCCCATCGGTATCTTTACCAATTGGAATGTTTTTACCGTCTGCACTAGCTTTCAGCCATGGGTGCGCTGAAAGAGCTAGTAAGGTATTAACGGGCAGACTGATCAGCTCGGAAAACTTTAGCTGGTATGTTCCGGGTGCGGTGTAGGTAACCGTCGTGAGCTTACTGGCCTGGTCAGTCGGCAAACCGAAACTGTGCCGCGGCCCGACAATTTCAAAGACTGACAGTACCGTGCTAGCGTGAACCAGTTTGAGCCAGGGTTCAGATTCAAGTACTGATCGCGTAGCCGGATGAGTCGAAACCAAGTACCGCACGCCACGACTCGCTAAATAGTCCTGCTGGCTGCGAAGGTAGTCCGCGTTTGCCATCACGCTGGCAACCAATACTGGTTGAGCTGAACCCGGCGTACCTTCCGGGAAGTTTCCGTCCATGTCCCAGATGTTTTCGTCCAACATCGGAAGGTGTTGGTTAACGAAGTGCGGACTTCCAAAGAAGAACCGAGAATCCCAATTGAATTCAGACAGAATAAAATCGCCCGGCTGCTCGTTCGCTTTCAGATAGGTGGCCACGCCAGCCAGTTCATCAGACGGTCCGTTGTCGATAATCCGCACAAAGCCGCGTTTCACTTCGAGCGTCGGCAGTATTACCAAACTAATGGTCACCACCATCAGCGCGGCCAAGCAGATTGGTGCGAGCCAACGCGGTTCCTTGATTCTTCTGAGTAACCACCAAATTCCGGCCAACCCAAAGGCCGCCCACACCATCATCAACCAGGCAAAGAAGGCGTGGAACCGAATAAATTGTGATGAGCCGACTACGGAACCGAATGGCAGGATGTCATTAATCGTGTCGAGCGAAAGCAACAGACTGAATACTCCGGCGCCAAGTAAGAACCCGAGTGTTCGCCAGGACTTTCGGAATCCCAAGTAAACCAATCCACCCAGGGCCAGTACCGACATCACCCAACCGCCAGAATCTTCCGAGAATAATAATCCTTTCAGAATCAGGCCGCGCGAGCTCTGCTGAATGGCGCCGGTCGTTCCCATGTTGTCGAGCGAGAAAATAAGCGGAATCCACCAGTAGACCGAGATCAGCAAACCAATGCCGAGAATCAATCCGTACCGTTTGAGTACAGGAGCGACTCGTTCGCGACGTCCGATAATTTCACTGGCAACTAAGAAAAGTGAGGCGGCTATCCACCAGTAGGCGGAAAAGGTATGAGCTAGAATCAGCAATCCGACAATCAAACCGGTCAGGACAACCTGGGTCACTCCGCGATTCGGCCAAGACAAATCGCGCTTTAACCGTCCCATCGCCCAAATGGCTAGAATCGCGCCAAGACCGTTTGGCAGCAATCCCACGCCATAGAGTGCGCCCAGCCCAATGCCAAAACTGGCGTTCAAACTCAATAAGAACGAGGTACCGAGGGCCGCAATCAGCCGATTCAGTTTGAAACTTCTTAAAAAGTAGTAGGTAACCGGAACCAACCCAATCCAAAGTGCAGCCGTAACAATGCGCAGCGCTAGTTCCGGCTTGAGCAAGATAGAAAGCGGCCCTAATAAGTAATAGAGGAGCGGTGGGTAAAACTGAAACAGGTCGAAACCTCCGTGCCAGATGGGAAACCATCCCGAAAGATGGCCAAGAGGAAGTAAATTCTGGGCAAAGTAGTGAGCTTTCAGTAAGTGTCCGCCGGCATCCCAGGCCGCTAAGTAGCCGTGACCATTCAGTGATGGTAGTACGGTCGCAATCATAACCCCGACGGTCGCTCCGAGAATTACGTAGGCGAAAAGCTGTTGGCGTTGGGTTCTATTTTCGAATATCCGGGCAAGACGCATAGAACCATCATAAGATATAAACCATGAGCAAGGTGCCGAAGGAACTTCCTAAGACATATGACCCTGGAGCGTACGAGGACGGTGTCTATGCTGCCTGGGAAAAGCAAAAGGTTTTCCAGCCGCGTTCCGACAATGATGCGAAACTTCGAAAAAAACTGAAGCCGTATTCCATCGTCATGCCGCCACCGAATGCCACCGGCATTTTGCATACTGGTCACGCCATCATGATTGCGCTTGAAGACGCTCTGATTCGCTACCACCGGATGAAAGGGTTCGACACCCTGTATCTTCCGGGCACCGACCATGCCGCTATCGCCACCGCCAGCGTAGTCGACCGTCAATTGCTCGAGGAAAAAATCGACAAGCAGCAACTAGGGCGTCCCGCCTACGTCAAACGGGCCAAGGAATTCGCCCAGGCCAACAAGTTACAGATTGAGAACCAGATCAAAGGACTTGGCGCCTCAGCGGATTGGAACCGCAACGCCTTCACGATGGACAAAGAGCGCGAGCAGGCTGTGGTTGAAGCATTCAAACGGCTCTACAAAAAGGGACTAATCTACCGCGGCGACTACATGGTCAACTGGTGTCCGGTCTGCCGTACCGTCTTGGCAGACGACGAAGTCGAGCATAGGGAGCAAGAAGGCGTGCTGTACTACATGAAGTACGGCCCGTTCGAATTGGCCACTACTCGTCCGGAAACCAAGGTCGGCGATACGGCCGTAGCCGTTCACCCGGACGACAAACGGTATAAGCAGTACGTCGGAACAGAAATTGAAGTGGAAATGATTAACGGCCTGCACACGCTAAAGGTCGTAGCTGACGAAGCGGTTGATCCGGAATTCGGAACGGGAGCAGTGAAAGTGACCCCATTCCACGACAAGACTGACTACCAGATCGGTCAGCGCCATAACCTCGACGCCATTGAGGTTATCGGTGAAGACGGTGTGATGACAGAAAAGGCTGGCAAAGAATTAGCGGGACTCGACCGCTTTAAGGCTCGCAAGAAAATGGTCGACTGGCTGAAGAAGAAGAACCTGCTGGTAAAAGAAGAGGTGATGAAACATTCAGTCGGACGTTGTTACCGTTCCGACACCGTCATCGAACCGCGTATTTCTCGACAGTGGTTCTTGAACGTAACTGATCTGAAGAAACAAGCTTTGAAGTTCGTCGACGATGACGAGTTGAAGTTCATCCCAAAGCGATATGAAAAAACCTACCGTGATTGGATCGGTAAGCTCCACGATTGGTGCATCTCTCGACAAATTTGGTTCGGACATCCGATTCCGGCCTACATCAACAAAGACGGTAAGATTTCGCTCACTAAAAAGGCTGGCTACACAGCCTCCACCGACACACTCGACACCTGGTTCAGCTCCGCCCTCTGGCCGTTCTCGACCTTGGGCTGGCCCAAATCGAGCAAAGACTTTGAACGCTTCTTCCCGAACGACGTACTCGAGACTGGCTATGACATTATTTTCTTCTGGATTACCCGAATGGTATTGATGACGATTGCGCTCGACGTGAAAAGTCCGAAGCAGAAAAAATTAAAACCGCCGTTCCATACCAGTTATCTGCACGGTTTAGTTCGCGACCAGCGCGGCCGAAAGTTTTCTAAGTCATTGGGCAACGGCATCGATCCGCTTGAACTCATCGGAAAGTACGGCACGGACGCCCTTAGGTTCACGCTCGTTACCGGTGGAACGCCGGGGAACGACATCAAGTTCGACGAGAAGCGCGTAGTCGGATCAAGAAACTTTGCCAACAAGATCTGGAACATCGCCCGGTTCATCATTGCCCAAGAGGAACCAGAAACTGATTTGGGGAAACTGACCGCGGAAACGCTGACAACGTTTGACCGGGCTATTCTCCACAAACTCCGAGAAACCTGGTTGGAATGTGAACGCGTATTTTATGACGCCGATGACTACGCCAAGTCGGAACCGGAACCGAAAGCCCCGAATGCTCCGAGTCATCCCCGGCCGTATGACATGGCGCATGCCGGCAATACCTTGTACTCGTTCATCTGGTCTGACTTCGCCGACTGGTACGTAGAAGTAGCTAAGGTTCAACTGAAGGATCCAGATACGCATCACAACACGAACATTATTTTGAGTTACGTGCTGGAAACCATCCTGAAGTTGCTCCATCCGTTCATGCCATTCATCACCGAAACAATCTGGACGGATGGATTGAACCAGCCAGAAATGCTGGCGCTCACTGAGTGGCCCGAGTTGCACGAAGATTTAGATCAACCGGAAGACGCCGAACGCTTTGAGCACATCAAAGGCGTGGTCGAGACGATCCGACGGTTACGAAAAGATCATCACGTTCCGCCAGGAGCCTGGGTTCAGGCCATTCTGGTCACCGACGAACCTGGTCCGCTAATTGATGCTAGTGATGCCATTAACCGTCTGGCTCGACTGAAAATGCTCCGAATCGTCGACCAGATGCCGAAGGGTGAACTGGTCAGCGCCATGAGCGGTACAATCAACGTAGCCCTCCCAACTGGCGGTCTCGTAGATGAGGCCGCTGAAGAAGTTCGTTTGCAAGGCCAAATCGAGGCGGCCAAGATGGATGTGGAGCGGTTGAGCAAACGACTCGACAGCAAAGACTATGCCGAAAAAGCCCCAGAACATGTCGTCGCCGAAACGAAAGCCAAGCTTAAAGAGGCCGAAGCGCGTCTCGAAGAGCTCCAGCGCCAAGCCGGCTAAGCGCAGCAATCACCAGCGACTATTGATTGCACTAATTGTTTTGGTAGCAGTCCTCGTGTTGGCAGCGATCACCTGGTTTGCAACCGCCGACATCCGAACTAGTAAAGCTATTAGTTTTGACGAGGAGACTCGGTCGGCCCTGAATGGCAATGACATCAACAATGCCTACCAAAAGGCTGAATTTGCCTACGCCCTTTCTCCGAGTGATGATCGCGCCATAACTCTTGGATCTTTGGCCTACGTGCGACGACAGTATCAAGCCTCAAAAAAATATTTCCACACTACCGCAACTAGTGGCAGTTCATTAGCCGAGCAAGCTAAAGTTGGTGAACTAGCCGCCGCCGCCGAAATCGAGAACGAATCAGACTTCAATCAAACCATTAAGCAGGCCGGCTCACCAGCCAACAATCTTAAGTTAGCATTTGCTAATGCTCTGATTAATGGCGGAGGTCTTGATACAGCTGGGAGCGTTTTAGCAAAGGATAAAGTTTCGAACCAAAATATCGCCTACGCTAAGTCAATTGGGCAAGCACCTAATAATCTTGCAGGTGCCCAAACAACGCAGGAAGAAGCTGGGAGTGGGTTCGACAAGCCAGCCTTTACTAATCCGGCCTATGAACGATTCATTCGAGAGCTAATCACGGTTCCAAAAAATGGGAATCGAGATTTGTCGACAGCGTTTTCCCAAATGGCCATCGTAACCGACTCAGCCAGTCGAAACGTCATTTTGGCCTCGACTTTATACAGACTCAACGAGTACCGAGCGGCTGAATCACTAGCAGAAACCGCTGTCCACCAGCAGCCGGCGTACCGAGACGGTTGGAGCGTGCTGGCGGCGGCGCAGATCAGCCTGAAAAATTACAGCAAAGCCGAGCAATCATTGAAGGTTTCGACTGATTTGGACAAGGGGTACGGCTACACCTGGTATCTCAAGTCGCAACTGGCGAAACAGCAAAACCAGACCAAAAAGGCCGATGAATACGCTGAGCAGGCAAAGCAGCTCGGTTACAAGAAATAATTTTATTAGAATCCGAATAGACTGGATCGAATACCCGATCCGCTCAGACGGTCACGGAACTGATCAACCGTAATTCGTGTCGTCCCACCAGAACCAACCACGTCCAGATTGATCACTCGTCCGGACACGCCACGGCTGTTGATTCGGACTGACTGCAGCGAACCGTTCACGAGTCCACCGAGCTTGCTTTGCATCTCGGCCTTTGAGAATGTTCGAGTGTTCCAATTCCAGCTTGGTGAATCCTCTTCCCACGGGCTGCTGACGCCGCGAAGATACGGCTCGTAACTCCAACCCACGTTCTCGCTATTCTCGGTGCAGCCACCGCTGGTTGAGTGATAGTAGCCAGGAATCACATCCCCGCCGTACTTTAGTACTTGGCCGCGCGTTTCCCGGACGGCTTGCTGGGCTCGCGGATTACTCGACGGCTCCCAAGCTTGGGTATTCTGCGAGTTGTCCAATCGATTCGAATTGATGTAAGCGTAACTGCGGGCGGCCACAGCCTGCGCCTTCAACGCTTCCATCGACCAGTTGGTATTTACTTCGGCATCAACCACTCCGACCAGATAGGCTTCCGATTCGCCCTTATTGGTTTGGAAACTACCGATGTCGCCGATGGACGTTCCGGTGTAGTAGTGACTTAAAATTTGTCGGTAATCTCTACCATGATCAGCTGCGCCCTTAGCACCGTACTGACTCATGCCCAACCCGTGGTCGGTACCGCTGCCAGCTAAGGTAAATGAATCACTGGCTTCATCCGAACCAATCTTGCGGCAGCCAGTAGCGGTAGCGTTTCCCGTCAGTGAAAGGAGATAGGCTTCGAGTGCCGAGGCAGAGGCTAGTTTTCCGTTGTTGTCAGCCAACGCCTGTTTGATCTCGGCAATCTTCTTTTGCAGAGCGGCAATTTCCGCTTCGGCACTATTCTGTTGTTTGATCAAATCACGCCAGCCTTTTTCGAGGGTGTCGATTTGCTGATCAACTGTCTCGGCCATCGAGGCTTGTTTACGGGCTAGAAGGTTGGCATATTCACCTTTACTCAAAAATTCCGAAAGTGAGCCAGAGTCGAGCAACGCATAAATATAGGAAACGTTGATGCCGCTAATGTATGACTGGCGCATGGCCACGGCTCGTTGTCGCTTCAACTTCGTTAGCTTTCGATTAATGGCTTCTATTTTCTTGGTGGCATCCTGAACAACCTTCTGTTGCTTTTCAAGTGACTCATTCAGTTTCTTTAATGCATCGTTTGACGTCTTCGTCGAATCCTCAAGTTTGTCCTGTTGGGCTTGGAAGAATTCTTTCTGGGCCTTAGCTTGTGCTAGTTGCTGTTCAATTGAGGCATCTTGGGCGGCAGCCAATGGTACACAAAAAGTCATCCCCATCACCAAGGCGATGGTTATAACGAAGAGGCGTTTAAAAATAGGACGTTTCATTATGCTCGTCGGACGTCCGTCATGTGTTTTGATGTTGCGGCCGCCCCGAGGACGGAAAGTAATTCGGCGATTAAATGTCGCGTGCGACTCGCCAGACTTCGCCGAGGGTAGTGATTCCTTCGACCGCTTTGATCAGGCCGTCCTGCTCCATGGTCATCATACCGGCATCGACTGCGGCCTGCTTAATCTGCCCGGCCGGAGCGTGTTTGAGCGCCAAATCCTCGAGTTTATCGGTAATCAGCAGGACTTCGAAGATGCCAACTCGACCCATAAAACCAGTACCGTTACAGTGCTCGCAGCCCTGGCCTTTCATGAATAACCACTGTGACTCTGGTGGAACGGTTTCGTGGGCACTTTTCGGGATTTTAGCAAGATGATCCTTCACTTCGGCAAGCGCGGCCGGATCTGGTTTGGTTTCGACCGCACAGTGACTGCAAATCCGGCGAACCAGCCGCTGGGCGATAATCACGTTGACAGCGTTGGCCAGAAGGAACGGCCGTACTCCCAGATCAATCAATCGCGGAATGGCAGTCGGCGCGTCGTTGGTGTGAAGCGTCGACAACACGATGTGTCCGGTCAATGCAGCTTGGACCGATTGTTCAGCCGTCTGTTGGTCGCGGATTTCTCCAATCATCAGAATGTCCGGGTCCAACCGCAGAACGGACCGGAAACCGTCTGCGAAGTCATAGCCTTTTTCTGGGTCGACTTGCGACTGGGTTACACCAGCCAATCGGTATTCGACCGGATCTTCCAGGGTGACGATTTTCTTTCCCGGATCGTTCAACCGTTGAAGCAGCGAATACAGCGTAGTGGTTTTACCGGAACCAGTCGGACCACACTCGAGAATCATACCTTGCGGACGTTTGATAGCGTCGAGCACTTGCTTCAGCGGATTGCCCGTCAGGCCGAGGGTGTTGATAGAAATCTTCAGGGTTTCGCGGTCGAGCAATCGCATGGCCACGGCTTCGCCGTATTGGGCTGGCATAGTCGCCACTCGAATGTCGATCTCATGATCCTTACCGTTTTCTTGTTCATGAATGGTGAAGCGGCCATCTTGAGGCTTCTGACTGATATCGAGTTTCAATTTAGCCAAAAACTTAAGTCGTGAAAGCAGGGCGTTCTGAATTGAAATCGGGAAATCAGCCACCGTATGCAGCACCCCGTCGAGTCGATACCGAATACGGACAGCTTTTTCGAGCGGTTCGATGTGAACGTCCGAAGCGCCCACGCTAACCGCACCAGACAGTAAGGTATCGATAATCTTCGTGGTCGGAACGTCTTTGATTTTAGCTTTGAGGTCGAGGAAGGATTTGATGTCTTTTTCGAACGAGGTCTCTTGGGCTTTGCCAATGGAAACTGATTCGGTCTCACGTTGGGCCTTTGGTAATTCGTCGTAGAGCTTCAGGGCGTAGCGCAGTGAGTTTTGATCGATGACAGAAATCAGAAAGTCGAACGGGGTAGAACGTTTGAGTGATTCGAGGACTCGCTTGGTCTCGGCATTAGTCGGATCGGTCACACCAAGCCGAACCTTCTTACCGGCCTTGATGTAGGCGATGATTCCGTTTCGCTTAGCAAGCGATTCCGGGATTAATCCAAGAACTTCTGGAGAAATCGGATAGCCCAGGAGTCGTACGAACGGCAAACCGGCTTTCTTGGCTTTAGCGCGTAGTTCGGCTTCAGCCTTTTCAGCCTTCAGTTCGTCGACCACTTTGCCGACATCGCCACGGGCATAGACGTTCAGGTCAATGTCATCGTCGGATGGAGCGGGTTGGTTTTTTCCCGCCTGAATGGCCGTCTTGTCATCCTCAACTGAAGGAGTGAGTGGATTCAACTCGCGGTCCTGTTGACGCCGAGCCTTTTGGAGTCCGCTCACTAACTCCTGGTTACCAGACATGCCTTGCTGATTAGACGCCGAGGCACCGCCAGAACCCTGCCCAAGGTCCCGGGCAAAGTCTTCTAGGTTGGCTTGTTCTCGTGGGGTTAAATCTCTCGACATAGAATATTCCTCGGCATTGATAGCCGAAAAATTACCTAACCATAGCACTTTTTGCTTAATCTGTCAATAGTAGGCAAGAGCCCATCATTGCTGACGGGCTCCGTTTGGGCAAGCCTTGTCTAAAGACTCGGAAATCCGTCATTCCCGCGAAGGCGGGAATCAGTTGCACCCCGATACTGATCCTCGGGTCAAGCCCGAGGATGACAACCCTGCTTATGACCCTTCTCTATCTTTTTTACCTGCTGGATAGGAAGATTAGGTCGTTATGGCACAAACCAAAAAGAAATCTAGAAAGTCAGCTCCTAAACGAGCAGCAAAGCGAAAGCCGCGAGCTAAGCGTCCACGACTTGAGCAAGGTCGATTTCTGCTTGGACTGATCATTATTGCGCTGCTGACCACTGGACTATATGTCGGCGGTACCCATCTATTAGTCAAAAAAAGTACTCCTCCAGTAACAAACCAGGTAATCCGAAAAGTCACCCCAAAACCGACCGCTACTCCGATTCCAGCTGGATGGGCACAGGTCAGTGAATACCGTATTCCAATCCTAATGTATCATCATATTCGTTCGTTGCCCGATCGGGACATGATGGCACGGGCACTTTCCGTCAATCCAGAAACGTTCGCTCGCCAACTGGACTATCTTTCGGCGCACGGATATACCACCGTAACCTTCGAGCAAGTCCAAAAAGGCATTCTGCCGTCTAAACCAGTCATTCTGACATTCGACGATAGTTATAAGGATGCCTATTCCGCCGCTTTCCCGGCCTTACAGCAGCGTGGGATGACCGGGGTATTCTACGTGATATCAGGGTTAGTCGGTAACGCTGACTCAGTTAGTTGGGATCAGCTGCGAGAAATGCAAAAAACCGGAATGGAAATTGGAGCCCATACCATTAGTCACCCAGAACTTCCTAAGTTGTCAGTAACCGATCAGAAGGATCAAATTGATACCAGCATTCGAGATATCAGTACCCAGATCGGGGTGCCGATTATTTCCTTTGCGTATCCCTCAGGCAAATCAAACACCGATACCGTCAACTTAGTTCAGGCGGCTGGGATTACGTACGCCGTTACGACCGACTTCGGGGTGGCCACCGGCGCGATGAATCAAGAGCTCTTACCGCGGCTCCGAGTTACCAACGCGACTATCTTCGACGAGTTGTTGCCGTAGAAGCGTTTGAGAATTCGACCTTACTCTGCGCGCGGCTTCGCCGTGCTTGGGCGTTGGGCCTGGGGCAGCCCCCGGCTGCCCCGTTCGAATCTTACTCCGCTCACGCCAACCGTCGGTCAGCTTTAGCTGACCGCCGCTTGGCGGAACAGGTGGGTCAGGAACCCCACGTGACTTTTATTGTAAGGCTTCCAAGGGCTTTTCGGAGGGTCGAATCCCAAGTTTCGGGTGACAAAAATTAGCCATTTTACTGCTCACTCCTCCTGTCTAGTCAACGGAAGTTCAGTTTCCTCAAGCCGCGTTAGGGTTTTCTTGGATCGGTGTTCGCTTAGCAAGGATCGTGCGGATAGCGGTGATTTCCTCTTGTACCTGAGTATGCTCCGCGGCCAGCAGTGGGGTCGCGGCACCTTCACTCCCAGAAACCAGCCGGGACTCAGCCAGGCGTTGCGTTAGCGTCAGGTCTGCGTCTGTGAGTTCTTCGACCCTTTTGGCAGCGATTCCCTCCAACCGCTCCGCTTCTTGATCCGACTGAATCGCCAGCTTTCGGAAGTCCGGCGCGGCGGCTCCGGCGGTGACTGATTGCAGGTCGTGCAACGCCTCGCCGACCCGGTAGAGTTTTGCTTCACTCTGTACAAAGTTGTGTAGGCGTTCTCGCAGTACACCTTCACTGGGCTTTTCGGTGGCAGCTTCAAGCGCCAAGCGACCAGCCTCGAGTGCTTCCATCTGAGCTTCTGCAAGCTGGGCGGAAATAGGGGCTTCCAATTCATGGTAGGCAGCAGCCGGTGCTTCTTCCTTTTTGGCAATCTGTTCGAACCAGCCCGCTCGCTTTTTTCGTTCCTCAATTTCGGCCAGCCCGGCGCCTCGCTGGCTAAGCGCGGTTGCCTGTTCATGTTCGAGTACGGCCGAGTTGGCAGCGTGCTGCACAATGGACTCAAGTCCTCCCTGGCAGAGATCGACGTTTCGGAGTGAGATTTCGATGAACCGAGGATCGTTTTCCAGCTGGAAGACGTCCTCGTGGTTCTCTGCCACCAGTCGCTCGACCGGAGAATCGGTCGGTTCCTCCCTCTTAATCAGTCTGGTTTCTTCTGGATCCATGTTGACCTTCCTAAAAGCGCTTAACCATAGCACATAAAAGTCGTTTACTCAAGACCCCGAATAGGTCGGCCGGTGTTAATCCCGGCTAATTTGGTATGCGTCCTGACCTTCTTGGAAATGTAGGAACGGACGACCTTGCCGGTGAGGGAGCGTTCGCGTTTGAACCCCGCTTGATTCAGATTGACCAGAGTTTGCAGGGACCACGCGCATGCAAACAGCTCATCGGCGATCTTGAAGTCATCTTCAATCTGGTTTTCGAGCTTTCCCGCCCTTTACTACCTTATATCTGGTATTAGGTGGGTTGGTCGCCCGGGACGTTTTTATCCTGCGGAGGAGGAGGGATTCGACCTTATTCGCTGCGCTCGTAACCCTGCGCGCGGCTTCGCCGTGCTTGGGCGTTGGGCCTGGGGCAGCCCCCGGCTGCCCCGTTCGAATCTTACTCCGCTCACGCCAACCGTCGGTCAGCTTTAGCTGACCGCCGCTTGGCGGAGGAGGAGGGATTCGAACCCCCGAGACCCTTGCGGGCCTAACGGTTTTCGAGACCGCCCCATTCGGCCGCTCTGGCACTCCTCCGGGTAGCTAAATGATATACCACCAGGTTTTCATACGGACTTAGTTTCGCAATTCATTTGCGAAACAACGCTAGCTCCAAAACGTTGGCATTTCTGAGTCTTGGCTCAGAAATGTTATCAAGTAGTGCGCCTGGAAGGATTCGAACCTTCGACTTCCGGCTCCGCAAGCCGACGCTCTATCCACTGAGCTACAGGCGCATGTAAATACGCCGTTTATTGTACCTGCTATTGATACTAAAAAATCACCCAGCGTGGGGCGATTAAATTGGAAGCTAACTATCGAAATTGATGACGACTATCACAGAGCTATCGTATCAACGGCGAAGATCCTTATCATATTCCAAACGCGTCCCGTTACTTGAGTGATCTTCAACTGCAATAAACATCTTACCGTTCTTATGTCGTTTGGTGATGGTTGCGTGTTTTCGGGAAGTCTCTTCAGGGAGGTTTGGCTGGAACTCACGACCTACTTCGATGCCATATGATTCAGACAACCGAACAGGTGACGTCCCCGCAAGGAGGTAGTAGCCAGACGGAAAGTTGGGGTCCTTATCAATTGGGGCTAACAGCATTGATGCGGCTGCATCTTCTTCGCTTCTTAAGGTCACTCGAGTCGGCTTATTTCTTTCAATCAAGTCTACTGGAATCAATACAGTTTCATTCTCAATCAGAGTACCTCGCTCGAGATCTTCTGCAGCGAGTTCTTGCTCGGTATTCTGCGGTTCCTGTTCTTGATTGGTGAGATGTTCCATAGTTACAACCGTACCCATCGACTAAACTTGTCGATGAAATCTTCACCTTGTTTCGGAAGTTCAGGGAGATGCTCTTTGAGGGCTTCGCGAATGGCGTCAGGATCGACTTCGCCAATGTTCATCTTGATCAATGGCTTGAACCGACTGGTCAACTGAAAACTCAATGTCCGGATGGGTGGATTGTAGACAATCCAATACTGTTTCAGGTCATTGTATGGATAAAACTTATCACCAACCTGAATACCCAGTCGAGAAATGCTATAGGTAATGGTTCGTGGTTTGTCGCCAGCGTGACGCATGACCACATAGGTCGCCAGAGCAAATACGACCGCGGTCAGCCATTGCTGAATAACCAGAGCACCGACCGTCAGTACGGCACCAACAATGCCAACCAGAATGTACCACCGCTTATTGCGTTGATAATCAGTAAACTCCTTGGCTTCCCAGGCAATAATCGGCTTCTCAGTCCGCTCGGAAACGGCCTGCTCGACGGGTTGTTTGGTCTTGTCTTCAGCCATAAGGATTGAAAATAATTACGTAACTATAGCACTTTTTGAGCTATTAGTCAATGCAGCGAGGGAGAATGAGGTTTTCATATGGACTGAGTTTCGCGATTCATTCGCGAAACGACACTAGCTCAAGAACGATTGGATTTTTCGACGCTTGCGTTGAAAAATCTAGAAAAATAGTGCGGAGAGGGAGGGATTCGACCTTACTCCCCCGGATCAAGTCCGGGGTCGTAACCCTGCGCTCGGCCTTCGGCCGTGCTCGGGCGTTGGGCCTGGGAATGCCGCTGGCATTCCCGTTCGAATCTTGCTCTCTTCACCAGGCTGTCGTG
>SICC01000008.1 GCA_009694835.1 Patescibacteria group bacterium | reverse complement strand
AGCTCAGACCCGTAACGGCATGATGACGTAGAGATAATCCTTCTCTTTGTCACCAGTGATTACGCATGGTGAAAGTTTGCCGTCGGTTTCCAAGCTAACGCTTTTGCTTTGCAACGCTTGAAGTCCGTCCAGTAAGTATTTGGCGTTAAAAGAAACTTTATTAGTTGAACCAGTGACTTTTCCAGAGAGTGAAGCATGCGAGTCACCGACCTGAGCTGTCTCGGCGGCAATCTCGATCTTGCCTGGCGAAGTAAAGGATAGGCTAATGCCGTACCCCGCATCTTCTGAGAAAAGCGCGGCAATTCGAATCTTATTAATCAATTCTTCCCGATCGACCACCGCTTTAGTGCTGAGTTTTTTCGGAATAATTTGCTCGTAGTTAGGAAACTCGCCTTCAAGGAGGCGGCTGACCAACCGAACGTTTTCCGTTTCGAATTGGACTTGATTGTCGGCGGTTCGGACCTTCACCTCGCCGCTTTCAATCACCCGGCCGAGTTCGGCCAGAGCCTTAGCTGGTACGGCAACTTTTAAGGCTTCCGGTGCAGATTTCTCGAAACGCATACTCAGCTCAGCTAAGCGATAACTGTCCGTAGCCGCAACCTTCAGTTCCGGATCTTTGAAGTTAAATAAAACGCCAGACAAAATCGGACGAGTTTCATCAACCGAGGCCGCGATGGCGACTTTTTGAATAATATCCTTAATGCCCGCTCCAGAAATATTCACACTCTTACCGTCTTTCACTTCAGGGATAACGGGGAATTCAGAAGCAGGAATTCCATTGATGCTTGATTGGGCTCCGGTACTTGCTAAAAGAAGCGTGTTTTCTTTAGTAGAAAGCTCTACTTTTTCTTCATTCAGGTTGTTTACATAATCGGTGAGTAGTCTAGCGGGAACCGTAATTGAACCTTGTTTGTCGATCTTGGCACCAATAAAATAATCAATTCCCAACTCAAGGTTAGTGGCGGATATTCGTAATCGACCATTTTTGGTTTCTAATAAAACATTTCCCAACACCGACAACGTCCCTCGTGGATTCACTAGACGGCTGACGGCAGAGAGGGCTTTAGCGAGGTGGTCTTGGGTCGTTATAAGTTTCACCCAGCACCTCTTTTGGATACAAAAAAACTATTTTGGTAATTGGAAATGTTGTGAGGTGCTGGGTTCATGCACAGGTCGATTCAAAAGGTTCTATATATAAATACGTAATAGGAGTAGTAGGTCGTGGGAATCTGGGGAAACCATCGGAAAGTCTTTCTATGATACTGAAATTCTATACACGCGCCTATGGGAAAACTCTGCACAAGATGTGTGTAAAAGCCCCGAGCTGTTGAGAAAACCAGTACTACCACACAAACCAGATTCCCGTAAGACTGAAAACTACGGGGACAATCACCGCCTAGCGACCAGCTGGGTTATCCCCATTTAGACCAGTCCGTCCCCAGACTGTAGGCGCGTTATCCCCCGTCCGGGCCCGAGTTATGCGTACAATCGCTCTTTTATCAGGTTTAATTCGTGCCGTAATGGCTCGCTAGCGTCCGTCTCTGTGCCGATCTTGCTGACGGCGTGAATAACCGTCGTATGATCGCGTCCGCCGAGTTCCTGACCAATTTTCGGATAGGAAAGGCTGGCCTCTTCACGCATCAAGAACATCACCATTTGGCGCGGTTTCACGATCTCTTTTTGGCGCCTAGGGCCCTTGAGGTCGTCAATTGAAACGTCGTAGAACTTGGCGACCGCCTCGATAACTTGGGTTGGAGAGACTTTACGATGACTCTTGGTCGACATAATACTGCCGAGGACCTGTTCAGCTAGTTCCGTGGTCAGTGGGACGCGAGTCAGTTCGGCGTGGGCGACGATTCGGATCAGGGCACCTTCGAGCTCACGGACGTTTTGCTGGACCGACTTAGCAATGTAGGCGGTGACCTCATCTGGAACTTTGTATCCGCGTTCCTTGGCCTTGGTCTGAAGGATAGCCGTTCGGGTCTCAAGTTCCGGTGGCCCGAGATCGGTAATCATGCCGCCAGAGAGCCGGGACTGGAGACGTTCTTCTAGCGTCGGAATGGCTTTCGGGGGTCGGTCGGAGGTCAGAATTAACTGGCCACCTTCATCGCGGAGCGCGTTGAAGGTATGGAAGAATTCTTCTTGAGTTGATTCTTTGCCGGCCAGGAACTGGATGTCATCGATCATCAGGACGTCGACCTTGCGGTACTGGTCTTTGAAGCGTTGCGTCCGGTTAGTACTGACGGCGGCAATAAAGTCGTTGGTGAACTTTTCCGTAGTGGCGTAGAGAACTTTCTTACTAGTGGTTCGCTCGATTTCGCGGCCAATGGCTTTCATCAAGTGGGTCTTACCAAGGCCCGCCGGGCCGTAGAGGAAGAGCGGATTGTAGGCCCCACCAGGATTCTTTGAGACTGCTAGCGAGGCGGCGTGGGCGAGCTGGTTGGACTTTCCGACTACGAAGTTATCAAAACTCAAGCGCGGAAGGTTATTAGTAGTAATAGGATCAGCTGCGGCCTGTCCGGCTACGGCCGGTTTAGTCCGAGTGGCGGCCGACTCGGCCGTCTCCATATCAGACGGATTGATCAGCCCGACCTTGAACTCCAACTT
The DNA here is from genome assembly GCA_009694835.1 of Patescibacteria group bacterium. Lineage (GTDB taxonomy): Bacteria > Patescibacteriota > SICC01 > SICC01 > SICC01 > SICC01. Next base: position 29,459 of record SICC01000008.1, on the reverse strand, counting down.
GGTAACATCCGGCAACTGCTTTTGGAGGGCGGCCAAAATATCGTCGTAGAGTTTTCGTTCCAGCCAGGCTTTTGAAAATGCCGTCGGGACAATCACCAAGGCAACCTCGTTAGTAACGCCATCGAGCGAAGTGTTCTTCAGCCACGTCTTGAAGTTAGGACCCGAGAGTGTGACTTCGAGTTCGCCTAAAATGGCCTGCCAAGTTTTTTGCGGGTCCTTCAATGTCTTTCTCAAATTGCTTAGCAATGATAGCAGGTCGCAGATTGTGCGAGCAATACGCCATCAGGCTTGCTTCGTTTCTAGCATACCACCAGTGACGCCAACGCTGCTGGCTTGGTTTACCGCGCCCCTTGATGACACAGGGCACTGTAGTGATGTTGGCTGCGGATAAAGGTGCGCGGTACACTGTGATGGTCACCAAATTTCATTATGGTCAAACGAACCTACCAACCCTCGAAGCGTAAACGAGCCAAGACCCACGGCTTCCGTAAACGCATGCAAACTACTGACGGTCAGCAGATTCTGGCGCGCCGCCGTGCCAAGGGGCGCAAGCGATTGACCGTCGCGGACTGACTATGTTGACCAAGCCGCGACGAGTTCGGCGACAAACTGAATACGATGACATCTTTAAGAACGGCCGAGCGGTCCACGGCTCGGCGTTAACGGTGCGCGTAGCTCCGGGTAAAGGCTCGACCACCTTTGGATTTATTGTCGGGACCCGCGTTTCGGCGTCGGCCGTGAAGCGCAACCAGATTAAGCGCCGGCTTCGCGAAACTATTCGCACCCACCTCAAAGAAATTGTCGATGGACATACGGCAGCGGTGATTGCCAAGCCACCGGCTACTACCGTTTCTGGCCCAGAGCTGTCCGAAGAATTACTGCGATTGTTGAAACGAGCTACAATACTACGGTAATGAAACACGTCTTGACCGCTCTGATTACGGTGTACCAGCGCACGCTGTCACCAGACCACGGGCCACTCCGCGGCCTGTTTCCGTATGGGGCTTGTCGTTACCGCCCGACTTGCTCGGAATACACCAAGGAATCTATCCAGCGATTCGGGTCTATCAAAGGCAGCTGGATGGGAATGAAGCGAATCGGTCGCTGTCATCCATCGGCCGCTGGCGGACATGATCCCGTACCTGGAGGCAATCGATGAACTCGATCGGCCAACTATTCAATACTGTCATCCTCGATCCGATCTTTAATGTTCTGATTTTCTTCTACAACATCTTTGGTGATCTCGGCCTGGCGGTGATTGCCCTGACGATTGTGGTGCGACTGATTTTGGCACCACTGTCTGGCAAGGCCTTCAAAGCCCAGCGTCATCTCCAGGCTCTCCAGCCGGAAATGAAGAAGCTTCAGGAGAAACATAAGGACGACAAAGAAGCGCTCTCCCGCGAGCTGATGGCTTTCTACAAGCGTGAAGGGGTGAATCCGGCTTCATCGTGTTTACCAACCCTGGTTCAAATCCCAATCTTGATTGCGCTCTTCTTCGTCTTTAAGGATGCCGTAACGGGCCAGCACCTCGATGCTATCTATTCTTTCATCCAAGCCCCAACCTCGATTAACCCGGACTTTTTAGGCATCAACCTAGCCTCGACCGGAGCCCACCCGGCCAATATTGCCTTGGCAGTTATTACGGCTGGTCTGCAGTTTGTGCAATCGCGCATGTTGTTGCCAAAGGACGCTCCGGCCATGAACCGGCAAATAACCTACCTGTTCCCAGCTCTGACGTTTGTGTTTGCCCTGACGCTTCCAGCCGCCTTGCCGCTCTACTGGGCCACCTCAACGCTGTTTATGATCGTCCAGCAGTATCTGATTATTCGGAAGCTGCCGCTCCGCAAGGCGCACACTGAGGCGGTGGCCGATTGGAATCAGGCGAACCCGAAAGACGTTATTGATCAGAAGCCGAAACTGAATAGCGGAAGCGAGAAATCAACCAAAGAAGAAGCCAAGCCGCAGGCAAAGAAGTCTGGAAAGGCTAACGTTACGGTTCGAAAGCGCGGTCAGAAATGAGTGCGGATGTAGCGGAGTCGCAATTAGCCGAACTGCTCAAGAAGCTTGGGGTAAATGCCACCGTCAAAGCCCGTGACGACTCGACGCTCGACATCGAGACGGAAGACCCGTCCGAACTGATCGGTCATCACGGCGAAGTGATTGATGCGCTTCAACACGTTCTCCGAGTCATTTTGCACCGGAACGATCAAGAAGCTGGGTTCATAGTCGACGTTGACGGGTATCGAGTTAAGCAGCATCAGAAGCTCCAAGAGCTGGCTAAAGAGAAAGCTACTCAAGTGCTCGAGACTGGCGAACCGGCTACCTTGCCACCGATGACCTCATTCGAACGACGGCTGGTTCACGTGGAACTTAAGGAAATTGACGGCGTGGAAACGGAATCACTCGGAGACGGACAGGGTCGCCGCGTGATGATTAAGAAACAGGGATAGCTCATGCAGCGCTGGTGGAACGCGCTGGGCCCAACGACTGGCGAGCGAATTGTCCGACTCTTACTCTTAGGAATTATTTTTGCGATTCCATTTGGGGCCGTCATCTTGCTTTCGGAATCTCGAGCCGTGGTGGCTGGAACCTATAATCCGTTTGCGGTTCCGAAGATCTACGTACTGGAGCCAATCATCATCATCACCGCGCTTCTCTGGACCTGGTATCGGCCAGCAGTCGGCCGGCGGCTGCATCCGTATCGACCATTACTTGGTGTACTCGCCCTAGCGGCTATCTCGTTCATCTGGTCGCCCTATCCAGCTCTCGCGGCCGCCTCGTTCGGGCACCTGTTTGTGGCCTTCCTACTGCTGTATATGTTGGCTGATGAGTTTCGCGATCAGAAATTTTTGCTGACTGCGGTGTGGACACTGACGGCCTCGGCGGCGGTTCAAGCTCTGTGGGCGATCGGGCAGTTTGGTGTGAATCACGACTTCGGTGCTCAGCTGATTGGAGAAAGTAATTTTAGTCCGACGATGCTCGGGGTCGCCAAAGTTCCGATTGATGGTCTGAATCATATTCGGGGGTATGGAACGTTGCCACATCCGAACCTGCTGGCGGCTCTGTTGTCCGCGGCTATCTTCTGGGTTGGCACGGTCATTTTCTGGCCAAATAAGAAACGACCGATTGTTTCGACCGTCTTACTTGGATTACTGCTCGGGTTGCTGGCAACCGGATTAGTAGTGACGTTCTCGCGAATCGGGTTACTGCTGGTACTCGTAAACGGGTTACTGGTGGTGTTGTTCTCAGTCAGAAAATGGCAGCGATTGCCCCTTGGGGCAGCTATTGGGGCGGGAATATTCTTTATAGCCGTGGCCCTTCTGTGGCAACCGTTATCGGGCCGAGCCACCCTGGAGTCATCTCAGGAAACTGGCGTGACCAACCGGGCCGTTAGCTACGATCTGGCCAGTAACGCGATTCAAAATCGCCCACTCGGGGTTGGGGTCGGAAACTTTGTAGTGGCGATTGATGAACTCGAAACAGGGTTACCGGACTATCAACATCAGCCGGCTCACAACGCGCTCTTGCTAGCGACTTCAGAAGCCGGGATTTTAGGCGGAGTCTTGCTAATTTGGTTTGTGGTCCGAACTGGCTGGCTCTTTCACCGTCTGCGAGTACGGGACCGCCTCCAGAGTGCAATCAATTTTAGCCTGTTCGTACTGGCCGGAACGTTCATCGGACTCAGCCTGTTTGACCATTTCTTCTGGAGCCTGCCGCAAGGACTGTGGTTGACGGTACTCGTGACGGCGGCAGTAATATCGCGCATTCCCCGAAAGCAGTGGGAAGATAGCCCGTCAGCAAGGCCGTAGCGTGCTACCATAAAACGCGTGAAAGGCGTCATTCTCGCCGGTGGCAAGGCCACGCGACTCCGTCCGCTGACCTACGTGACGAACAAGCACCTCCTGCCGGTCTACAATAAGCCGTTGATTTACTATCCGATCGAGGCCATGGCTCGAGCCGGAGTGAAGGAAGTATTAATCACCACCAACCCCGAACATGCGGGCGATTTTATCAATCTGCTGCAAAGCGGAAAAGATTTTGGGGTCCGCTTCTCGTTCGAGATTCAGGAAGAAGCCGGCGGAATTTCCCAGGCCATCAAGTTGGCCGAACCGTTCACTCACGGCGACAAGCTGCTGGTATTGCTTGGCGACAATATCTTTACCCACGACCTTTCTGGGACCGTAAAAAAGTTCGAAAAACGGAAAGAAGGTGCGTTCGTGTTCGCTAAGGAAGTCGAGGACGCTCGCCAGTACGGGGTGATTGAAATGGCCGGCGGTAAGGTACGGTCGATTATCGAAAAACCGAAGCAGCCGAAGTCCAACCTAGCTCAGACTGGTATCTACATGTATGACGATCGAGTCTTCGAGTTGATCGATAAGTTGAAACCGTCAAAACGTGGTGAGCTGGAAGTTACCGACCTCAATAATTTTTACGTTGAGGAGGGCACCATGCAGTGCGAAGTCATGGATGGCTACTGGATCGATGCTGGAACCTCGCACGATGAACTGTTGGCTGCCAACAACAAGGTGGCCGAGCTGGTTCGGAAAGGAAAACTCGAGTGAAGCTGGTCGATTCGAAGATTGCCGGGCTGACGTTGGTCGAGCTCGATACTTATAAAGATGACCGTGGTAGTTTTCGCGAAGCGTATCAGCAGGCCAAACTCAAAGGACTTGGGTTAGAAACCCCGAACCCGGTTCAGATGAACGTGGCGGAGTCGAAGTACGGTGTCATCCGCGGGATTCACGCCGAGCCGTGGGATAAATATATCCATGTCGTGGCCGGTGAAGTGTTCGCGGCTATTGTCGATTTTCGCAAAAGTAGTGAGACGTTCGGTCAGGTCGAGACATTCGAATTGAATCAAGACAACGCCCTCTTTTTGCCAAAAGGCTTGGGTAATTCGTATGCTGTGACTTCAGGACACGTGATCTATACGTACCTCGTACCGGAATACTGGAGTGCGGACGGGGAGTATGATGCCGTCCGCTATGATGATTCCAAGCTCGGGATTACGTGGCCGATTCCAAAAGGTAAACGAATCGTCTCGGAAAAAGATCAAGCCAACCCGACCTTCGAAGAGGCGTTCGGTGGCTGAGTTCGCCCCAAAGAAAATCCTGGTTACTGGCGGGTGTGGATTCATCGGTAGTCGTTATGTGCGGATGCTGATCAGTCGCGATCAAGCGTTCGAAGTAGTGAATCTGGACTTGTTGACCTACTCGGGTAATCCCGAGAACGTGGCCGAAGTGGCTGACAATCCACGCTATACGTTCATCGAGGGTGACATCCGGGATCACGAAACCGTCTGGAAGGCCATGGCTGAGTGTGATGCGGTCGTTCATTTTGCCGCCGAAGCCCAAGTCGACAAATCGATCACCGGTCCGGAGGTTTTTGCCACCACCAACGTCCTCGGTACCCAAATTTTGTTGGATGAAGCTCGGGCGGCCGGCGTCGATCGATTCCACTACGTTTCGACCGACGAAGTGTACGGAACGCTTGGTCAGAAAGGAAAATTTACCGAAGCGTCCCCACTCCTTCCAAATAGCCCGTATTCAGCCAGCAAGGCCGGCGGTGATCTACTCTGTCGTTCATACGTCGAGACCTTTGGTATGCACGTCACGACTACCCGCTGTTCCAATAACTACGGGTCATATCCGCGGATGGACAATTTGATTCCGGTGCTGATTGGCAAAGCTTTGGCCGACGAGTCGTTGCCGCTGTATGGGGACGGGAAACAGGTCCGCGATTGGCTGTACGTCGAAGATCACTGCAATGCGATCGACGCGGTGCTGCGAAAGGGAACGCCAGGCGACGTCTATAACGTTGGTGGGAACGAAGAACGGAAAAATGTCGATGTCGCCAAGCTGATCCTCAAACATCTCGAAAAACCCGAATCGCTCATCTCGTTCGTCGAAGACCGCCCAGGACACGACCGTCGGTATGCGATCGACGCTTCTAAGATTAAGAAAGACCTTGGTTGGCAACCCGCCCAGAAGTTTGAAAAAGCCTTGGAGGAGACCGTCGAATGGTATCGGGATCATCCGGAGTGGGTTGCCAGCGCGAAGCAACGGATGGAAACCAAGGTCGCTTAGTGAAAATAGTAGTTACAGGCGCCGATGGTGGCTTGGGTGGTGAGGTCCCAACAGTTTTCACTGACGACGAATTGATATTACTAGACCGTTCTCAACTCGATGTGACCGACAAAGATGCTGTAATCGAAGCCGCCAAGAAAAGTAAGCCAGATGTCATCATCCATGCTGCAGCGTATACGAACGTAGATGCAGCGGAATCGAACCCAGAAGACGCTATAGCAGTGAATCGTAACGGCACCGCCAACGTCACACTAGCCGCTGCCGAAGTATCAGCCATATTGATGTATCCGAGTACGGACTATGTGTTCGATGGCGAAAAGAAATCGCCGTATGTCGAGACAGACCAAACTGGCCCGCTGTCGGTGTATGGGGAAACCAAGCTCGCCGGCGAAGTTGAAGCTCTGAAACACGATCAGACGTATGTCATTCGCACCTCATGGCTCTACTCCCAAACTGGCAAGAGCTTCGCGACGACCATGCTTAAACTTTTTGCAGATAAGAAGGAACTCGCGGTAGTGTCCGATGAAGTCAGTAGTCCGACCTATGCTCGGGACTTTGCTCGCGGACTCCAAACGCTTCTAAAGACTCGACCTGATTTCGGTACGCACCACTTCAGTGCTGGAGGAGAGACGAGCTGGTTTGAATATGCTCAGGAGATCGCTCGACAGTCTGGAGCGAAGACGATTATTAACCCGACGACTGCCGCAGAGTGGAATGCGCCTGCTACCAGACCGCGATATTCGAAACTAGACAGCGGTCAGCTGGCCAAAGCGGGTGTTGAGCTGCCAGACTGGAAGGAAAGCCTCACACATTTCTTCAAAGACCGCCCATGAGTACTGCTACTAGAAAAATTGCCCTGAACACCGGCGTCCAAGTTATCGGCAAAATCGCCGTGACCTTGGTCGCCGCCATTTCGGTTATCATCCTGACTCGCTACTTAGGTGCTACCGACTACGGAAAATTCAACCTAGCGATCTCCTATCTCTCGTTGTTTAGTATCTTCGCTGACGTTGGGCTGTTTACGATTGTCGTCAGAGAAATTAGCAAGGAACCGAAAAAGACTGAGGAAATTCTTGGCAACGTGATGACCTTACGATTAGCCCTAGCCGTAGTCGTCATCCTCCTTGCCGGAATCATCAGTCTCTTCTTGCCCTATACGCCGGACGTTCGGTACGCGATTCTGATTGTCGGCGTCTCGGTACTATTCGGTTTGGTCAATTCCTCGATGGTGACGGTGTTTCAGGCCCGCCTGCGGATGGACTACGCAGTCATCTCGGACACCGTCGGTCGAATAGTGGCGTTCCTGGCCGTCGTGACGGTGGCCTGGCTCAATCTAGGCTTTTACGCGATTGTTTGGACGGCGGCCATCGGAGCCTTTGCATCTCTCTTGGTAACGTACTACTTCGCTCGCAAAATGGTCCGGATTCGGTTCTTGCGGGATTATAAAGTTCATAAGACATTATTGCTGACGGCTCTGCCGCTTGGTCTGGCCGTGGCTATCAACCAGATTTACTTCCGGGCCGACATTTTCTTGCTCTCCTTATTCCGCCCATACAGCGAAGTTGGTATGTACGCGTTGGCGGCCAAACTACTCGAGATTATTCTTAGCTTTGCCGGTTTTTTCCAGAACTCTGTCTTCCCGTTGATCTCAAGGTATGTCGCCAACAGCGATGCTCGATTGAAAAGTACGTTTCAAACCTCGTTCGACGTGTTGGTGGCGGCCGGAATACCGTTGACGGTTGGCGGCGTGATCCTAGCACCGGCTATCATCCGACTGGCCGGTGGTGCGCAGTTCGCGGAGTCGGCCGGATTATTCCAAGTACTAATCTTTGCGATTACCTTTGCCTTTATTACTGGCCTATTTAGTTACGGACTAATCGCTAAAGAAAAAATTTCCGTATTGCTATGGTTGAATCTGGGCGCCTTGGCATTCAACGTGGTTCTGAACGTGATATTCATTCCGATATACGGAGCGATGGCCTCGGCTGTCATCACGAGCTTGTCCGAGGGACTCATCGTAATTGCCATTTCTATTTTTGCCCGACACCTCTTTGGATACTATCCGAGCTTCAGCCGAGTGCCGCGAATTCTGCTGGCAGCCGCGGTTATGGGTGTATTCCTTTGGGCCTTACGTGACTGGACCGTCTTTTTCTTAGTACCAGCCGGAGCCCTGCTTTACGCTGGCGCGTTGTATCTCGTGAAGGGTATCGATATGTCTGTAGTGGCTAAACTCCGAAAGAGCACGTAGTCATGGCGCGGAAGCCGGCAGTCAGCGTGGTTATTCCTAACTGGAACGGGCGGAAATTTTTACCAGTGGTTTTGAAGTCATTGCAGAAACAAACATTCAAGGATTTCGAAACTATTGTCGTGGATAATGGGTCGACTGACGACTCGGTCGAGTACCTGAAAAAGTCCTGGCCGGATGTACACGTTGAGGAACTAGGAAAAAATGAAGGCTTCTCAGGGGCGTCTAATCGTGGCATCGAAGTTGCTCGCGGGCAGTTCATTGCGCTACTGAATAATGATTTAGAGCTCAAGCCAGATTGGATGGCGATTATGGTCAAAACCCTCAAGAAGTATCCGGAAGCTGGGTCGGCAGCTGGAAAGCTGGTGAACTATTACAAACGAAATGTGTTTGACGGGACCGGTGTGTATGCCAGCTGGTATGCCGAGTTCACCAAGCGCGGGGTGTTTGAAAAGGATACTGGTCAATACGACAAAGCCGAATGGTTATTCGCAGTGAATGCCTCGGCCATTATGTATCGTAAAAAGATGTTTGACACCATTGGCCTGTTCGACCGCTCCTTCTTCACCTACGTCGAGGACACCGACCTCGACTTCCGAGCTCAGTTGGCCGGCTTTAAGTCGCGCTATGAGCCGTCGGCCGTGGCCTACCACATGGTCAGCGCTACCGGAAAACGAAACCCGAACTTATTTGCGCGCTACTATATCCACCGCAACCGTTGTCTGGTCATACTTAAGGACTATCCGTTGAAGATGCTGTTTACCAAGACGCCGAAAGTTTGGTTATTTTCGGCCAAGACGTTCGTCGGTGCGGCGCGGGACAAATGGCTCGGCACCTTACTGAAGGCCTGGGGTAGCGCGTTTCTGCGGACGCCGATCACCTTGGTGAAGCGCTGGAAGGTTCAACGAAAGAAAACTGTGCCGGACAGTTATATGGAAGAAATCATCTCGAACCAATTGCTGACGCCGTCTAAAGTAGCTGGGCGATTGCGCCGCAAGTAAGATGGTTGAGTTGTCATGAAGAAAGGCGCTATCAAAACACTGAAGAAAATTTTCCGAGAGAAGCCGCTACTCGGTCGTTTTCGGGTGGCCTGGACGTACATTCGAATTATTTTTCACCTGAAGTTTTCGCCCGGCAAAAAGACTGCGCCGATGTTTGGCAAACGCATCACCTACGATAGTGCTGGCTTGCTGCTGTTTATTTTCAACGAGATTTTCATCGAGGAACACTACGAGTACGACGCGCCGACCAAGTCGCCGCGGATTATCGATGCCGGTGCCAACATCGGGTTGGCGGCGTTGTATTTCAAACTGCGTTATCCAAAAGCGCGGATTACGTGCATTGAGTCGTCGCAAGCGACTTTCTTACTACTCAAAAAGAATGTTGAGCAGCTATCCGACGTGAAAGCCGTTCATCTTGCACTGGCCAAGAAGAAAGGGACAGTGACATTCCAGACGAGTTCTTTAGTCGATGGCGGCGTCTTGGCCGCGTCATCATCGCAATACGACGTGCTCGGAAAACTTGGTCATAAGAAAGATGACATTACCGAGGAGAAAGTTCCGGCCGACTCGCTCAACCAATTTCTTACGGAGCCAATCGATCTCTTGAAGATGGATATTGAAGGTGCTGAAGGTGAAGTGCTCGAAGCGGCTGGCGAGAAACTCGAATCAATCAACCGAATTTTCCTGGAGCATCATGAATTGCCGCATAACCTAAGTTTGGCTAAGACGGTGGCTTTACTTGAGAAGCATGGTTTCGCAGTTGAAATCGTTGATCAGGGAAAAAGCGATCAAGCCCCAGGCTTCGCGTTCTCAATCATCGACGCCAGGCGCGCTTAGCTACCACTTCTGGCGGTCGAGCTTACGATAGGTCTCATCAAGAGACGGCTTTCGCTGTAGGTTCCAGAGAGCGGCGAACGCATAGAACGCTCCGAACGCGTCGAATCCGGCGGCCACGACGCCCGTTATTCCATCACGCCAACCTGCGTGTCGGACGAGCCGGCGCCATAGGTGTTTGGCCGGAGCGGCCAATAGGGTTTTAGATTTAACAGCCGGATGTTTTTCCTTGACCATCTGAGCGGCCCAGAGATCGCTGTAGTGAACGGTCTTCCGGAGGGTTTCACCAAAGCTCCGGTGACTAAGGTGCCAGATTTCACCCTTCAGTTTTCCAATCTTTTCTTCATTCAGGTTGAAATGTTCGTGGACTGCACCGCGATACGTTGCAAATCTCTTTCGAATTAAGCGAATATGTTTTTCGTCCCAATCACCGTGCTGTAGTCGCTTTCCGAATAGCACGTTAATAATTTTCAATCGGTATCCGTCGCGATCGCTACCTTTGAGGACGCGGTGTATGTGAACAGCTAAACCAGAAGTCACTCGTTCATCAGCATCAACGATTAAAATCCACTCACTTATAGCTTTCTTGATTCCAAAGTTTTTTTGACCAGCAAAAGTGTCAAAGGTTCGTTTGAAAACCCGAGCCCCGGCTTTTCGAGCGATAGCCGCGGTCCGGTCAGTAGAAGCTGCATCAACCAGTACAATAACTTCGTCCGCAAACGCCAGCGACGCCAAACACCCCGGCAGCATTCGCTCCTCGTTTCCAGCAATGACCACGGCTGAGACGCTCATAGTATCCAGTCTACCAAGGAAAGCGACGCTTCGGCTGTGCGTATAATAGGGGGGTGATTAAGATTCCCAACGTCGTCGCCCGAATCAAAAGCGAACGTGAACGCCGGACGTTCAAGGAATACGGTACAGTCGTCCAGACGATTGAATTGGCTGATGGTCCGGTCCAATTCGCTAAGTGGCAACATCCACTCGAAGCTCCGGGTGACTTTGACCAATCCCACCTCGATTTTTTTAAGCAGTGGGTGAAATCGGGAGACATGGCGATCGATATTGGTGCGTTTACTGGTGACACGGCGGTTCCGATGGCTCTAGCGGCAGGGGGGGGTCCAGTGTTGGCGCTTGAACCAAATCCGTACGTCTTTAAAGTGCTCGAAGAAAATGCTGGACTCAATACTGACCGTACGAATATTGTTCCGCTCAACTTTGCGGCTACCGACACAGATGGATCGTTTACGTTTGAGTATTCGGACGCCTCGTTTTGCAATGGCGGTTTCTTGTCCAAAATTAAAGACCAAGCTGGTGAACACAAGGCTCAGCATAAATATAAGCTTGAAGTTCAAGGCCAGGACTTTGAACGCTATCTGCGAACGAACTATGCTGACCAGCTTTCTTCATTAACATTCATCAAAATTGATGCTGAAGGCTACGACAAAGAAATTATTCGAAGTCTTTCCAAGCTGTTGAAAGAATTTCACCCAGTTGTTATCACCGAATGTCTCCCAGCGCTGGATGATGGAGAACGACATGAGCTCTTGAAGTCGCTGACCGACAATGGCTACATACCGTATCGTTTGAATGGCTTCACTGAAACTCCAACGGAGCGACTGACGGAAGAAAACAGTAAGGATCGATCACACTTCGATATTTTGGCGGTTCCTGAAGGAACGTCGTTAAACCGATAGTCGTATGAGAGTAGCGATTTACCATAACCAACTCGCCGGCGGTGCCGCCCGAGTTATCGAGGAATACTTAAAGTACGCCCCTAAAGGCAATGAATATGAATTATTCATGCCTGATACAGCTGATACTGGCTTCATCAAACTAGAGCGATTCGTTAAGAAAACGCATCGAATCCCGCTGCCTGGTTCGAACTCGGCACTCGGTCGATATCGTCGGGCACTATCAATTCGGTCATACGGAAAAGCTATCGCGAAGCGGATCGACGCCGGTAATTTCGACGTCGTCTTCGCGAACATGAGCATCGTCACCCAATCACCGGAAATCTTGCCGTACCTGAAGACGCCGTCCGTCTACTTCTGTCCTGAACCACTCCGTTCGGTCTACGATCAATCGCCGATGCCGGGACCGACCACTCCACGGTCCGTCGCCAAGAAGGCATTCTTTGCCGGATATGACCAACTTCGCAAAGGATTCGATCGGGAAGCTATCCGGAAAGCAGATCTCGTCATTACTAACTCTAAGTTCACTCGGAGTCGACTCAAGGAAGTCTACGGGGTCGACTCAAAAGTAATTTCACACGGGGTTGATACCGCCATCTTCAAGCCGCTCAACGTAAAGCGGCAGGGATTTGTCTTGTCCGTCGGGGCGATGCACCCGCTCAAAGGACACCAGTTCATTATTGAATCGATTGCCACCATCAAACCCGTCAAGCGGCCGAAATTCGTGGTCGTCGGATCGCGCGGCGATTTTGGAAAGACTCTACAGAACCTGGCCAAAAAATATGGTGTGGAATTAGACCTGCGTTCGGGAATGCCAACCGCCAAAGTTGTGAAGGCGTATAACCAAGCCGGAACCTTGGCCGTTGCGTCGTACAATGAACCGTTCGGCCTGACGACGCTAGAAGCGATGGCGACCAAGACCCCCGTTGTGGCCGTAGATGAAGGTGGATTCCGAGAATCGGTTACCGATGGTAAGACGGGTTACTTAGTAAAGCGCGACCCGAAAGCCTTTGGTGCGGTGATTGACCGGGTACTGTCTAATCCGGTGTTGGCCAAGAAACTTGGTGAGAACGGCTACCGTGATGTGAAGAAACGCTGGGGCTGGAAGGGCACTTCGGAAGAAATCGAGCGGTACTTGGAACAGACTGCTCGTACTCGCGGCTGATACAATAGGATTTATGCGATACGAAGTGACGGAAGCTGCACGATAATGCCACGAACATTCGCCATCGATACGCGCTGGATTGAAAGTAAGGTTGCGGCTGCCGGAACCCGAACCTATATCGAGGAGCTGACCAAAGCGCTTTTAGCGCTCGATCACGAAAATCGTTATCATCTCTGGGGTTCACCAATCAACGTGACTGCTTCGAACGCGCACAATTTTAACTTCCAAGGAAATTACCGCCGAGCCTGGCAATTGATTTGGAAAACCATCGGCTGGCCACCGGTGGACGTGGTTCATCGCGGTGCTGATCTCTGGCACTTCACCAATTATGTTGCTCCGCCTACTCGAAAACCGTTTGCCCTAACCATGCATGATTTGTCGTTTGTGACGCACCCGGAGTTCACTGAAAAAAAGAATCTGGAGTATCTGAAAAAGTTCGTGCCAGATTCACTGCAGCGAGCGAGCCACGTGATTGCAGTTTCTGATTCGACTCGGCGAGCGGTCATGGAAGAATTCAACGTTCCGGCCAATAAGATTACGACAACACACCAAGCCGCCAAGCCAATTTACGGTCAAACTGTCCCGAAAGAAGAGCTTTCGCGAATCAAGGAAAAATATGGAATTGACCAGGACTATGTTCTAGCCGTTGGCACTTTAGAACCGCGCAAGAATCTGAAGAACTTGTTGCTGGCGTTTGCCGCTATGCGCCGAAACACTACGCAGCAACTTGTTATCACTGGTGGGCAAGGGTGGTTGTTTGATGAGACGGAAGAGCTCTTGCGAAAACTTGGACTCGGTAGCCGAGCGATTTTGACGGGATATGTACCTGATCGCGAGCTACCAGCGTTGTACCAAGGTGCGTCAGTGTTTGTATTCCCGTCATTCTACGAGGGGTTCGGGCTGCCGATTCTGGAAGCCATGATGAGCGGCACACCGGTCATTACTTCGAATACCTCGAGCATGCCAGAAGTTGGCGGAACAGCCGCACTCTACTTTGATCCGGCTGACACTAAGGGGCTGCGCCTGGCTATTGAGCGAGTATTAGCAGATGAGGCCTTGCGTGAACGATTAGCTGAAACTGGCAGAGAACAAGCCGCCAAATTCAGCTGGGAGCAGACAGCTCGGAAGACATTAGGGACGTATCACAAAGCGCTCGGTGAAAGTAACGTTCGAGTCGTCGGGACGCCTTCGGATTCGGACCATACGTCAGTACAATAAATTTATGCGTATTGGCGGTTTCACTGCGAAGGTAATTCGTGAGCACTAAGGTCCTGGCCGTCATCGGATTGTGCTTGGCTATCGCCCTTGGCGTGGCTATTGGAATCTCCCCAATCTGGGCGATTGTCGTATTTCTCGGGCTCTTGCTGTTTGCTGCCTATGTTCTCGTATTGTTGCGGTATCCGGAACGAGGCTTGTGGCTGTTAGCAGTTGGTTTGCCGTATGAACGACTCGGGGCATTGCCGCTCGGATTCTTTACGCTGAAATTTGGCCATGTGGTAACGCTTTTCATCGTGCTTTCACTGACCGCCCGCACCGTCATAACTAAAACCGTTAGCTTTGCCTATAATCCGTTACGGATTCCATTACTCCTATTACTGGCCGCCTCAATTCTGTCACTGGTAAATGCCGTCGACTTGGTTCGGGGCGTTGCCCTCATTGGTCAGCTGCTCGTTGGCTTCTTGGTCTATTTCGTCGTCGTCAATTTACTCAGCCGTCCAAACCTAAGTCCAACAATCGTGGCACTCTGGGTTGGTTCAGGGCTGGTGGCTCTCTTCGGTTTGTATCAATTCGTTGGTGACTTCGCTGGACTCCCACCTTCGGTAACCGGTCTGGTCCCGTCCTACAGCGGAGCCGCGGCATTTGGATTCGCCCGAATCACCGGAACCTCACTTGAGCCGCTTTACTTTGCTAATTACCTTCTGCTGCCGCTACTGATTGGAGTCTCCATGCTCTTTTACTACCGAGGGAAAAAACGGTTTTGGCTCTCGGCGTTGCTTTTCCTGATTTTTATCGTTTTCGTACTAACGTTGGCTCGAGGGGCCTACCTCGGGTTGGGTGCTGGATTGCTGCTCGTGTTGATCCGATACTACCGATCGGTTTTCCAACCCAAAGTACTGCTTGGCGCGGGTGCCGTAATTATTATTACGTTCACGATGGTTGTTGGCTTGTTGGTACAAACCACTAACGGAGCTGAACAGCCGCTCCAGGCCTTTACGCGTCAACTCCAAGTGACGGGTACGGATGTCTCGAGTAAACAGCGAATTGGTACGGTCGAGGCCGCCGCCGATTTGGTGAAAGACCACCCGTTGGTAGGTATCGGGATCGGCAATTTCGGGAACTATTATCAGGATCCGCTGACGGTTGTGTCTGAGGATAAAATTCCGCAAACCGTCCATAACCAACCACTCGAGACCTTGGTTGAGACGGGAATATTTGGTTTGCTTGCCTTGCTTGCCGTCGGATTTGTTTTACTCGAACGGACTATCCGAGCCTGGAAACGGGTCCGCGGTAAATACATGACCGCCGCCCTGGTCGGATCTGCTGCCGCGGTTATCGCCATTCTTGTCCAGGCCCAGACGTTTTCTGCCATCTATCTGATGCACGCTTGGTTCGCTATTGGCATGTTGGTTGGTATTCAGAATCTCATTCTCAATCCGCGAAAGGCGGCCCAGTAATGTACGATCCTCGAATTGTGATGGAGCCGACCATTCATATTCAAGAACCGTGGATGTGGGCTGGAATGATTGTCGTAATGATTGCGGCCTTCATAGTGACTCGCCGCCGACCGGACTGGGGACTGGCTACTATTATTGCGGCCTTACCGCTCTACCAGGTCCGCGGAGATATGTTCGGACTGCCGACGACATTCCTCGAACTACTGTTTGGGGCAGTGATTCTGGGAATTTTGAGCCGCTGGCTGGTTAAGGGTGCTCCTGGACCAAAAGAGAAGGTAGTTACTAGTTCCTACGATCGATGGATTGGCTTACTGTTAGCCGGTTCGCTGTTAGCTGCACTGTTCAGTAGCGACATTAAAGAAGGGCTTGGACTGTGGCGTGCCTTCATCCTCGAGCCAGTCATTTTCTTCTATGCGGTTACAGCCGTGTTTAAGAAGCGCGATCCAAAGCCGTTGCTGGTCGGAGTCATCGGAGCCCTGGGAGTACTTACCATATGGACGCTCTATTTGCTGGGTGTCGATCGCGCTATAAGTTACGATGATCGATTGCTGGGGCCGTACCAAACTGCCAACTATTTTTCATTACTGCTGGTGCCATTGATTACGATGATTCTAGTTTGGCCACGACGAGAACTGGTTATCATTCGAGTCCTGGCCGCGGTCACTGGATTGAGCATACTGTTCTTCACCAACTCACGCGGTGGCTTTATGGCTCTAGGAGCCGCTATCTTGGTTGCGTTGCCGTTCCTCGGGCGCCGACTTCGAATGATTGCTATCTCTGTGCTGGTAATTGGCGGCGTAGCGGCGGCGGCTCTGTTTGGTCCGAAACTAATCAATCATCACGAAGACCAAGTCGTTTCATCTCGTCCACCAATTTGGCGCGAGGCTGGGAATGTAATCAAGGCCGATCCAATCTTTGGTGTTGGCCCCGGACAGTTTCAAGACGAGTTTGGAAGGCGGGTTGCAAACAATCATGATGAGACGCTCTACATTGCGCCACAAGCCCACAACGCTCATAACGTCTGGCTCGTAGCCTGGACCGAGTGGGGATTTCTGACGGTCGTTTCCTTAATCGCCATCATTATTACGATGATATTGACCATTAAGCGCCGATTCAGTTATTGGATGATTCTGCCGTCTACAGTACTTATCGCCATATTGGTTCACGGTATGGTCGACACCGCCATTTTTAAAAATGATCTCGCCATGGTGTTCTGGCTGGTAGTAGCTATGACGCTGATATTGCCGAAAGCCAAAGAGAAACGGGTTGTAACATGAACAGTTCAAGCAGACGGATCGGTATCGACGCGCGTTTCCATGGTCCGACGGCACCGCCCACCGGTTTGGCCCGCTACATTCAGGAACTAATTAGTCACGCGTCCCGCATTAAGTCCGAACATACGTTCGTTGTCTTTTTGCGGCAACAAGACCGACCGCACTTTACGATTCGAGCTCGTAACATCGAGGTCCGGGCAACCAACATTCCTCATTACACCGCTCGTGAGCAACTACTCTTCGGTTGGGAACTAAAAAAAGCCAACCTCGATTTGATGCATTTTACGAACTTCAATATGCCGATTGGGTACCGTGGGCCGTTTGTGGTGACCATTCATGATTTAACGTTGCTCCGGTTTGCTGGACGCAGTAAACTTTCCAGACTGAAGCACATTCCGATGCAGGCCGTGGTTCGGTACGGTATTACCCACGGACGTAAAGTCATCACGATTTCCGAATATCAGCGCAAGTTAATTACCAAGCACTTTCAAATTCCGTCGGATCGGGTTGAGGTCATTTATGAGGCGGTCGATCCGGAATACCGATCGTTGCCAGCAGGCCAGATCAACGCGTTTCGAAAGCAGAAAGGATTAGACAAGCAGTTCGTCATGTATGCGGGGCAGTGGCGGGAGCACAAAAACTTGGTACGTCTGATTAAAGCGTTCAAGTTGGTCCGCGCTACGCAGGATGCAAAATTGGTACTGGCCGGAAAAATCGATCCAGCCTTCACGATTATCAAAGAAACCATTGTCGAGCAAGGACTTCAGGACGACGTCATCCTGACTGATTACGTCAAAGAGAAAGAACTGCCGCTGTACTACAATGCGGCCGAAGTCTTCGCCTTTCCTTCACTGGTCGAAGGATTCGGATTGCCACCGCTCGAAGCGATGGCCTGCGGAACCGCGGTGGCTTCATCAAACACCGGACCGATGCCAGAAATTTTGGGGGATGCGGCTGACTACTTTAATCCACGCAGCACCCAGTCGGTTGCGGACACTATTATTAAGCTTCTAAAAAACCGAACTCGGCGAGAGAAATTCCAGAAGCTCGGTACCCAGCAGGTCAAGAAATATTCTTGGTCGAAGACGGCGGTCGAGACGCTGGCGGCCTATGATGAAGCCCTTTCCGTCACTTCATCGCTCAAACGGTAGCGGCTGGCTGCCGTGAAGGCTAGAATAAAGGGTCTCTCAAGATTTCTTAATGAAAGCCTTGCTAGTATATGGATGGATCAAAAGAACTAACTGCGGTAATCCGGCACGTCACCTCCGATCGGGCACTCCTCGACCTTAACGGTCAGACAGTGTCCTGGCCGCGAGAAGCTTTGCCGGACGACGCTCACGAAGGGGATACGGTGCAACTCCGAATGGTATCGGCTAAAGCCGCGGAACAAGATCGGCAAGAACTCGCCCGAGCGATTTTGTCCGAGATTCTTGGAGGTAGACAGTGACTGAGCAGGCTGGCCGCCGCCCGTTCGTACGCGCGGCTATTTTCCTGATTATTGCCGTTGTCGCCATCATCGCCAGCATCCAGCTGGTGTATCTAAACCGAGCCTTACCAGGTGTCTACGTTGGGGACGTTTCCGTGGCTGGAAAGTCGAAAGCCGACATCGAACAGCTGGTTAAGGAAAAGGCCGACTCGATGAAAACATTGAACTACACCTACCAAGATCAGAGCTTTGAAATTCCGGCCGCCGAAGTCGGACTAGTGATTGATGCTAAGGCCACCGCTGAGGCGGCGCTCAAGCAAGGACGCGAAGGTGGGCTTGAGTCAGTCTTTACTCCGTCACAGCTTGGCTTTGCCCGCGACGAAATTAATCCGGTCTATACCCTGAATCAATCAGCCTTGAAGGAGAAACTGACCGGGCTGACGTCGGACATCGGCGATCCAGCTGAAGATGCCAGCATTAAGCGGGTCGGTACTAGTTTTGAAATAAAACCGGAAGCCTCCGGACAGGCAATCAATGTAAATCAAGTCGTGCGCGATACGCTCTATCAAACCGAACACTTTAACCATCAGGTGGCGATGAAGGTGGAGGCCGACCAACCGACGATCAAAGCGCAGACGCTGACGCCGGCCAAAGCCTATGCCGAAACCATCGCCAGCCAACCACTGTCGATTTCCGCTGGCGAAAAAAACTTCTCTGTTTCACCGAACCGTTTGGCGAGCTGGGTAACGTTCAAGCAGACTGATGCCGACGCAGAGAGCCCGCTGGTTGCTGGCAGTACGCTGATCCGTCGGATAGACGATGCCTTAGCCATCGCGCCCGAGGAAATTGCTTCCCTCGGCCCGGTCCAGCCAACATTGCGAGCTGATATTGATCGCGAAGAAGTCGGTAAGTACATTCCAGAGCTTTCTTCCGCGGTCGATAAGCCCCCGGTCAATGCCCGTCTCAGCTTCGAGAACGGACAAGTCGTCATTTCCGGACAGCCGCAGGATGGTACGGTCATCGACCGGACAGCCACCGTCGAGGCCCTGATTGCGGCGGCCAAACGACCCGACCATCAAGTGGCCGTGCCAATCATCGCCAAGAAAGCCGATATTCGCCAGGAGACGTTGGCCTCGCTTGGTATCAAAACATTGATTGGTAGTTCGACTACCCACTTTGCCGGTAGTCCAGTCAACCGCACCTACAACATTGGGGTTGGTGCCTCAAAGTTTGACGGAGTGGTGATTAAGCCTGGCGAAGAATTTTCATTCGATGATACCCTGGGTGATGTCGGCCCAGAAACTGGCTACCGTCAGGAACTCGTCATTATCAACAACAAGACAGAGCCGCAGTACGGTGGCGGCTTGTGCCAAGTCTCGACCACGATGTTTCGAGCCGCCCTTGCTTCCGGGCTTCCGATTACAGCGCGGACGGAGCATTCCTATGCCGTTCATTATTACGCACCGCTTGGTATGGACGCCACCATTTATCCACCGTATCCGGACATGAAGTTCATCAATAATACACCTGGAAACATCTTGGTTCAGACCACTCAGTCAGGAACAAATCTGACCTATGAGTTTTACGGGACGTCAGACGGGCGGAAGTCGAGTACGGAAATTCTTTCACAAAATGCGACCGAGGCGAATGGTGGTACAGCGTCGTTCCGATACGTTGTTGATGGCGGTCCCGATCCGATTAATCGAGTTTTCTTTTCGACCTACAAGCCGCAGTCGGCGTTCCCGGTTTCCGGTGAAAAGAGTCTAAACTAACGCTTCGCCACCGCTAGCCCCCAAACTGTCTGCACTCCAGCAGCCCGGCAGGTTCGCGCCGCTGACTCGAGCGTGGCTCCGGTGGTGAAGACGTCATCGACCAGAATGGCCGTTGCCCGAGGCTTGACCCGCTTTCTCCACCGGAAGACACCCTCGACATTCTTTTGGCGAGCCGATCGATTAAGACCAGTTTGGGATATGGTCGGTTTGATTCGCTCCAACCCATCGGCCAGGGGAATCTTGGTCTGTTTGGATAGTAATCCAGCCAAGATGCGGGATTGATTGTGGCCACGTTGCCGTTCTCGAGATGCATGCAGCGGAATTGGAACCAGCACGGCGTTTTCTATGTGTGGCAACGTATTGAGCGGCCGCTCTAGATACGGGACAAGGTGCGGGGCCACGGCTCTGGCATGTCGGTACTTCAGGGCTTTTACGAGTGCTGGTAATGGGCCGTTAAACTGAGCACCAGCCAGCACGCCACGCAGCATCTTCCCTTTTCGGCAGGTGGCACAGTAGGTTCCATGTAATGACGGGCGATTGCACCTGGGGCAGGTTGGGCTGTCGATCGTAATCACCGACAGGTCGCACCCTAAGCACCACCAGGTTTCCGGACAACCACAGCCAACACAATGTGCCGGCCAGACAAAGTCTGCCAGTTTCAGTCCGGTCTTACGCGGTGCCTCAATATACCAAGCAGCCATAGTTAATAGTATAGCAGGCTACCATATCACCTGATTAGTCACTCAAAGACGGAATAGAGAGTGCGGCGGGTCTGAATAATCAGACGTGATCCGCCGCACTCTCGTGGTCCGTTACAGCTTGCGGAGGGTGGCTTCGCTGGTGCTCTGGAGCTTGTCAGCGACGCGATGGATGCGCTTGAAGCGGCGTTCGGGATCGAGCCAGCTGTAGAAGCGCGAGGTGGTGAAGCGGTCGAGCAGGGTGCGGGCACCGAGTTCTTTTTTGATGAAACTGGGTCGGTTGAACATACCTCTCCTTGGTTGTGTAACGGAGTGACTAATCAGGTTTTCAAGGAACCTCGAAAGGTATCAAATAATACCTTGGTTGTCAATAAATTTACGTAATCAAATCTGCATCAAACCCAAAGCGCTTCATGGCCGCTTCCCAATCGGTGCGGTAGAGCTTGCGACGCTCTTTTTCATGGAACTTCAGCATCGACTCGGTCGCGATAATTCGTACATCCGGCTCGTCTGGCCGCAGGTCGGTGTTGATTCGTGACAGCTGCCGTTTTGATAGTCGTCGTTCGAGCATCTCCCCGAGCCGAGTGTCGAACACGCGTTCCCCGATTCGAGCTCCCCAGGACGGTTTAGCTGGCTCACACGGACGCGATCCGAAGCCTGGCAGATAATTCAGCACCCAGCGGTTGGCTTTCAAGAAATTCTGATAGGTATTCTTGTCGGACAGCACCGGTGTAAGTTCTGTGACCCAATAGGCGAGATAAATGTCATATGGTACAAAGGCCACGTCCGAGAGGTCGAGATGATGATCGGTGGCATAAAAGGATAAACAAACCCGATTAGAAATTTTCTTGCCATGACGTCGTAGCCCGGTGAGCTGCATGGCCACAGTTACCAGTGTCCGACCAAGGAACAAACGTCCGTGCTTCATCACTACGAACACGTCGATGTCACTGTCTTTGGATGAGGTTTGATCGGCCAGCGTATTTCCAACGCCAACCATTCGAACATAGGGAATTCTCCGCATGATGTTGGCTGCTAGGTGAGCTCGCCACCATTTGTACCGAAACCAGCGATCATGTTCCGGAGTCGGATACTGCACCGGCAAACCATTCAGTGAATAGCATCCATCTTTTTCGACCAGGGCATCGCCGAGTTTCTTTAGTTCAGCCTTTAGTTCAGCGTCGGTCGCGCTTCGTTTCAACAACAATCGCCGTAGTTCCGGTAACCGCAGCGGTCGGCCGAGAATTCCGAACCAAGCCAAGGTTCCGACCACACACCAGTCGAGCGGCGGAGCCGAGCTTTTGACATTAGCAGCCTGTTTAGTCATGCGTCTCTATAGTAGCGGGTTGTGAGCTGTAAGCCGTCAGCTGTGAGCTGTAAGCTATACGTATGCATATGCTTTCTTACGACTTACAGCTGGAGACTTATCTCTAGTAAAAAACGTGTTGTTTCGGGAATCACTACGAGCGGTGAACTTCACCTTGGTAACTACATCGGAGCCTTGCAGCAGTTTATTGCGTTGCAAAGTGAATACGATGGGTACTTTTTTTTAGCCGACCTGCATGCTCTAGCCACGGTTCATGATCCAGAGAAACTTCGGAAAAGCATTCGCTCTATCGCCAATCTCTACCTAGCGTGTGGGCTCGATCCTGAACAAGCCACGTTCTTCTGTCAGTCAGCCCTTCCTGCCCACGCTGAACTTGGCTGGATGTTAAACACCATTTCGACCATGGGTGAGTTGAGTCGGATGACTCAATACAAAGATAAGTCGGCTGGAAATGCTAACGACTCCATCCAGGCTGGATTATTCACTTATCCGACCCTCATGGCGGCCGATATTCTTCTCTATCAACCGAAATTAGTGCCAGTAGGTGATGACCAAAAACAACATATTGAGTTAACTCGCAATTTAGCGGAACGGTTTAACAAGCGTTTTAGTGAGACCTTTACTGTCCCGGATGTTCTTACTCCGAAACAGGGCGCGCGGATTATGGGATTGGATGACCCAAGCAAGAAAATGTCCAAGAGCGCGTCTTCCGCGGCTAATTACATTGCCCTGGTTGATTCACCAGAAGCTATTAAAAAGAAAATTTCTAAAGCGGTCACAGACTCTGGTACTGAAATCAAGGCTGGCAAAGATCGTCCGGCGTTGACTAACTTACTGACAATTTTCAGTGAACTCGAAGACGTGTCGGTAGCCGACTTAGAAAAACGATACGGCGGTAAGAGCTACAGAGACTTCAAGTCGGACTTAGCTGATGTCATTATCGCAACGCTTAAACCGGTTCAAAAAACCTTGGAAGAGCTGGAAACAGACCCGAAATATGTTGACGACATCCTAGCTAAGGGCGCAGAGAAAGCCCGACCAGTAGCCGCCAAGACTTTGGCCGAAGCCAAGACGGCCATGGGATTGGGCTAGTTAGGCCTTAGCGCTCGTCCGCTTGGCGGCGGTCGGGCGCTGGGTTTTCGGCTTCTTCGAGCCCTTAGTAGACTTATTGAGCAGAATGGCTGTGTTGATGATGGCGATGTGGGTGTAAGCCTGTGGGAAGTTTCCGGTCAACTCTCCTGTCTTCGGATCGATATCTTCCGAAAACAAGTCCACGTGGTTACCGCGTTCCAGAATTTTCTCGAAGCGTCGCCGCGCGTCATCATACTTACCTTGTAACGCCAGCACTTGAGCTAACCACAGATTACAAATAATCATGGCGTTGTTCGTCTCGCCTTGGTCGTCCGGCATGTTGTAGCGAGTAATGAAGTCGCCGCGCGACAGTTCCTCGATAATCCGTTTGACCGTCTTCTTCATCTTCGGGTCATTTGGCTCGAGGAATCCGAACAACGGCATATGAAGGAGAGAAGCATCCATTTCATCTTTTTCATACGCAATGGTGAATGACTGCTTTTCTTTGTTCCAACCGTGAGTCAGGATGTCTTCTTTAATTTCTTCTCGAATTGTGGTCCAGCGTTTAATTCGATTATCGTCTTTCATACGCTTGGCCAACCGGACACCACGATCAACGGCCACCCAGGACATCACTTTGGATGAGGTGTAATTCAGCTTGAACTTTTCATCGTGGAGTTCCCAGATGCCGTTGTCCGGTTCTCGCCAGAACTTACAGATCACCTCGACTAAATCACGGATGACCTGCCACATGTCGGGCGAGAGGTAATGTTTCTCCTCGAAGACCACTGCGGCCACGTCGATAACTTCGCCAAACGCATCGAGTTGGAGTTGGTTAGCGGCCCGATTACCAATTCGAACTGGCACACTGTTCTTATAGCCCGCTAGGTGATCGAGCTTGAGCTCAGTCATTTCCTCAGTGCCGTCCACTCGGTACATGATTTGGATTTCCGGTCCAGCATCCATAATGGTTTCGCGCACCCAGTGCATGAATGCTAAAGCTTCGGAGTAGAGGCCGACGTTAAAGAGGGCATCGACGGTAAATGATGCATCGCGCAGCCAGCAATAACGATAGTCCCACGTTCGTGGTGTCCCGACTTCTTCTGGGATTGACGTCGTGGCGGCTGCAACCACCGCACCGCTCGGTGCAAAGGTCAGTAGTTTAAGTACCAAGGCCGAACGCTTGACCACGTTCAGGTAGGGGCCGTCGTATTCAAGTTTCCAGAGCCACTGCTTCCAAAAGTGAATGGTCTTGGCCAGCAGGTCGGCGTTGTCGACGGTGCCGTCGAACTGGGTGACGTCAAACAGGTTTCGGCGATAGCCGAGTACAAAGTCGATTTGCTCACCCTCCTTTAGCTTATAGGTTTTTTCCAAACGATCAGCTTTCTCGTCGTAGGCATCGACCAGTTTTCCGCTGGCAGAAAGGATGAAGGTTTGGCCTTCACCACGGGCTAACCACACCCCGTTCCGAAATTCGAATTTAGGGTTGGCGCGGGCATAGTCGAAGGCCGGAGCCATGATCATCTCGATGTTGGCCGTACCACGAATGACCGTAACGGTCCGACAGATTCGCTGGAGCGGCCGGGTCCGGTAGGGTTCGGAGAAAATCGGCATAAAGTCGACCACTTCAACTTCGGCTTCGTCCGAAACGAAGGTTGTCTTCAGGACGTTGGTGTCTTCGACGTACTCTTGTTTGGACCAAAACTTCTTGCCGATTGGCCGTAAACTGAAGAACCCACCAACCTTGGTATCGAGGAGTTTACCGAAAGCGGATGGTGAGTCGAACCGCGGAAAACAGAACCAATCAATACTCGCATCTTTACTGACGAGTGCCGCGGTTTCGCAGTTGCCGATGATGCCGTAGTCGAGGCCGGCCGTGGTCTGGGTTTTTGCCATACCGGAACAGTGTACCGTTTTCATTTGCGCTGTCACCAGGGTATCTGTCTTACGAGCGAATCGACTTCAACAACTCGTCACGCTTGGCTTCCATCAGCTCGTTTGAGTTGGCTTCGAGCGTTAGTCGCAAAATTCCAGGCGGGTTAGCTCCGGTGCGGACGACAAAGTGCCAGTCAGGGTAGCGTATGTCGATGCCGTCTAATTCGCTGAGTTCGCCATCATTATATTGTTCTTTAATCTTGGCGAGCACGGCCTCGTGGTTGTCGACTACCGAGTTAATTTCTCCGCTCAAGTGGTACTTCTTTTGGAGATCGACCAGCTTGGTGCTGAGTGGAGCGTCGAGCTCACTGACGTATTCAAGCAGGGTTAATCCAGCTAATAATCCGCAATCGACGAACCAAAAATCTTTGAAGTAGAAGTGGCCGGACACTTCACCACCAAAGACGGCATCTTCTTCAACCATTTTCGGTTTGATGAGAGCGTGACCAATTTTCCACGGTATTGGCTTGCCCCCGGCTTGGCGGATATGGTCAGGCACTGCGTCGCTGGCGCGAATGTCGTAGACAATGGCGCTTCCCGGTTGTCGTTTGAGCATGGTCTCCGCTAGTAAGGCTGTCAGGAAATCTCCAGGAACCGTCTTACCGCGATCATCGACGGCTAAACAGCGGTCGCCGTCAGGATCAAAGATTAATCCCAAGTTAGCTTTTTCTTTAACTACCCGTTCTCTCAGCGGAGCTTGGGCGGCTTCCTGAATCACATCGTTTTCGTGGTTTGGAAAATTCCCATCCGGTTCAAAGAACTGAGGGATTAAGGTTATTGGTAAATACTTCTCGAGTTTCTTCCAGTAGGCGCCTTGTGATCCGTTACTGGTGTCGACCACAACCTTCAGCGGCTTGATTCGATCGGGCGGAACAATCTCAAGCATTCGTTTAATAAACGCGTTGGTCACGTCTTCATGCGAAACGGTACCGGGTGTGGTGGCATCTGTTGGCGGATTGAGATCAGTAGCTTTTTGCAGTTCATCGCTTGTCAGTAGTTCTGGTATTTGCCGCACCATCTTGAAGCCGTTGTATTCAGGTGGATTGTGTGAGGCCGTCACCATCAATCCCGGCAACTTCTTTTCACCGCAGGCAAAGTAGAAGGCGTCACTCGAGACGATGCCAATTTCGATAGCGCTTGCTCCAGCCCTGGTTAGTCCGCGAACCAACGCGTTCTGTAGAGCCTCACCAGTAAGCCGGACGTCGCGCCCAACGATGACTTCCTTAGGGCTCAGTGCTTGGACAAAGGCCTGTCCGATTCTCTCGGCACCGGCCTCATCGAGGTCGTCAGGGATGACTCCTCGAATGTCATAGCGACGAAAGATGTCTGGTTTGATGGTCATGAACCGATTGTACCAGGCTGCATAAGGCCAAATAAGCCCTTGACAGAGGCAAATTTATGCGATAGGGTGGCAGGCTACCGGTTTAGCCGGTACTCTAAAAACCCGGCCAGGAGGCCATCTCTCGACTACGCTCGAGACAAGACTATGAAGAAGGACGTCCGAAAAAAAGTGCGCCCGTTATTTCGTATTTCATCGAAGTACGTACAAGGGCAGCTGCTCGAAGTTCTGAAGCTCACCGATGAGCTGCAGGCGGCCTATCAGACCTATCCGCGCCTGCGGAAGTTCGTGGGTGATGAAGCCTGGCAACGGCTGACTGACGTGCCGTACCAGCAGTTACTTGAACTGAACCTCAACCAGCAGAACAAAACCCTGCGTGATCGGTACGGCAAGAATTTTCTGCGCCTGGAAGATATTCTCAACTCGACGAATGTTCGTGACCGCGATGGCTTGAAGCACACGCTTTCCCAAGTGTTGATCTATCGGATTGAAAACGGATTGGCCATGCAGGAAGGTGGTCAGCTATGAATTTTGTCGTCAAAGAATACGATCCGATTGAAGAAGCCATTCAGAAGCTGTCTCAATTCAACCAAGACCCGACGACTTCGGATCACACTGAAGACGAGTTGATTCAGCTCGCCGTTCACAAGATCAAGCAACACACAGAGTAGCGTCATTCCCGCGAAGGCGGGAATCAGTTACACCCCGAGACTGATCCTCGGGTCAAGCCCGAGGATGACGGTTATGTGTCATCTTAAGATTTATCGTTGCGACCGATGCGCAAACCGGGCGGCCAGCCGACTCGGTACTAATCGCGTCCCCAGCACAAACAGTTTGTTTACGAACCCCGGAATCACCACTCGTTTTCCTTTGAGCAATCCGCGGTAGCCAGCTTTCGCTACGCTCTCCGCGCTGGCGGCGTTACGGAAAAGCGGGGTACCAGTGACCGAGGCTCGGAATTCAAACCCGGTCCGGGTTGGTCCAGGACACAACGCTGTAACGGTGATGCCGGTGCTGCGTAATTCATCCGCGAGAGCTCCTGAAAACGACGAGACGAACGCCTTGCTGGCATAGTAGACGGCCATATTCGGTCCAGGTAAATAGGCGGCAATCGAAGCCACATTTAAAATTCGACCGCGCTTTCGCTTTACCATCCCTGGCAGCAACGCGCGAGTTAGTCTGACGACGGCATCCATATTCACCCGCATCATGTTCTGCTGGGCGGTTTCGTCAGATTCTGTGAAGGAGTCTAGTAACCCGTAACCAGCATTGTTGATCAACACATCGGGCTGAAGTTTTTGTTTGGCGAGAATGTTTGTAATTTTCTTAACGGATTCGGGTTTCGAGAGATCGGCTGGAATCGTCAAGACCGGCACGTTATGCTCCTGCTCGATTTCTGCCGATACGGTCGATAAGTCATTCCGGTCTCGGGCGACCAATACCAAAGAGTAACCATCACGAGCGAACAACTTGGCTAGTTCAAGACCAATACCACTCGTGGCACCGGTGATTAACGCAGTTTGAGGCTTCGCACTCACCGTTTCATCTTACGTGAGAAAGTCCGTCATTCCCGACGCACGCCGGAATCCCGGATCCCGACGTGCGTCGGGATGACATATTAGTTCAGCAGGGCGCACTCTTTGGCCGAACCCTTGGTCTGACGGCTGCCAGACGGCCCGACTTCGTAGCGGGTTCCTTGCTCACTTTCCAAGTCAGCACAGATACCGTAGCGGCTTCCGTTGCTGATGTAGTAGTACGCTTGGTTCTTGGTTGGATCGGTCAGAAAGGTCGTCATGAATTTACCTTTCAGAGCGGCAAACGGTTCACTTGATGGGGTCATGCCAAGGGCAGTATTTTGTTCTGGGTATTTACTATTGGCGACCACGTACTTCGACAGCGAGCTGCGGTATTGGTTCAAGTCGTTACGGCGTTGATCGTCCCGTTTGGCGACGGCTTCAGTGGCTTGCTTTGAGGTTAGGCTGACGTTTGAGACCGAGAAGTTCGTTTCATGCGCTGGATCGCTGGTATTGTCGTTGGTCCATTCCATTGAGATAGTCGTTTCACCGGCTGGCAGAGTGACCGGGAAGTCGGCTTTCCACGGCTGTTTGCCGGTGGTTGGCAACAGTACCGTACCGTCTTCACCCGCAGAAATCGGCTGGCCATTTACTTTGATTTTTACGGCGTAGGAATAATTGGTCGGAACTGACTTACCAACGTTGGCATAGTTAATTTTCATAGCGTAGGCCCCAGCCGGAAGGTTGATGGTTCGGTAGGTGACGGTATAGTTCGATTTAGCGTAGACGTCAGTGTTGGCGTTCTTTGGGAAGAGACAATCGTCACCGCCGGTCGTTGACTTACAGCTCAGGAAGTAGCGTCCAGGAACCGACCAGACAGTCGGACTGGTTTCGTCGGTGCCCGGCCCGGCCTTATATTCACCACCCGAGGCAAATGCCTGGAAGGCGGCGAAGACGCCGATTGCAGCCACGCCAGCGACGATCAGATTTCGGGCCGGAAGGCGGTTATACCACTGTAAGAGTTTGTCCATTGCTGGTTTTTATTTCCTTAGAAATTACAGAAATATACCATATTTAAACGTTTTTGGCAAGGGTCGAGGTAAACCACCTTTTTTAGCGAGCAACCTATTAAAGCATATGAATATTACTGGCTACCGCGGTACGCTAGGTATACGGAGAGGTGGCAGAGCGGTCGAATGCACCGGTCTTGAAAACCGGAAGGCCCGCAAGGGTCTCGGGGGTTCGAATCCCTCCCTCTCCGCCAGGCAGGCGAGTCCGACCGTAGGTCGGGCACGACAGCCTGGTGAAGAGAGCAAGATTCGAACGGGAATGCCAGCGGCATTCCCAGGCCCAACGCCCGAGCACGGCCGAAGGCCGAGCGCAGGGTTACGACCCCGGACTTGATC
>SICC01000029.1 GCA_009694835.1 Patescibacteria group bacterium | reverse complement strand
CATTGTGATAATGATGGACGCGCCTTTTTGGCGGCGGCTCCTAA
The DNA here is from genome assembly GCA_009694835.1 of Patescibacteria group bacterium. Taxonomy (GTDB): domain Bacteria; phylum Patescibacteriota; class SICC01; order SICC01; family SICC01; genus SICC01. Next base: position 5,944 of record SICC01000029.1, on the reverse strand, counting down.
ACAACGTTTCTCGTCATCTTTCTGGCGAAGACCACCGCCGAGGCTTTAACACCCGCTTCTTTCTTACCCGTCATCTACCCCGCTTGATTGCCAAAGGAAACAAGTCGCGAGAAGGCCAGCTTAAGGTCGCTAAGTCACATCCGCACCACTATATCGTGAGCTCTCGAAAAGAGGCCAAGGAGTTAGTCGAGAAGCTGGCTGGCCAATACGGTAAATAAAGCTAATCTGACACTGTGCTAAGCGTGGGCAGTGGTCTTCGCCAGAAAGATGACGAGAAACGTTGTTTAGGAGCCGCCGCCAAAAAGGCGCGTCCATCATTATCACAATGTCCGCTTCTTTTAGGGCGTAGAGTTGAACAGTGCTTCGATAATTCCCGTCCAATACCCAGGATGCCTGTTTCATTGCTTTTCGAGTCTCTTTGATGATGTAGTCAGCAGCTTCAGGTTGGAGAGATGTGCTAGTGCCGTACGTTTTCATCCCACCGGACTTAGCCCAGATGACATCCACCTGGATGTGAGGGATGTTCAGCCGTCTCTCAAGCTGCTTCGCTATCCACGATTTACCGCTACCGGAGGGTCCGATTATGTAGATTCGGATGTTTTTTGAGCTCATTGGCTCGATTGTACCCGCCCGAACGTATGTTCGGTACGGGCGGGCGACCTGCCTCCAAAAAGAAATAGCGCCGTTGAGACGCTATTTACGTGGCTCCCCAAAGCGTACTATCCTTCGGCTTCGCTCAGGAGAACTGTTCAAACCAAAATTCTAGGCCTGTTTTAGTCCGGTCGGCAAATGAACTGACGCATATTTCTCCCCGGCTTTGCCGCTAATTCCAACAAAATGAAAGCTAGCAAGCTTGTTCAAGAGTCTGATCTGAGTTTCGCGCCACTCTATCATCTCCGCTTTTGTCTCTGTGCCCTTGTAGTAGCTTTTCCTCGGAAGCCTTCCGTAGGGCTCCTTGGTTCCCGCTTCAATATAAATAACTTCATGCTGTGCTTTGTTTAGCCGTCTCTTTAGTCTCTGCAGTCTACTCGCTTCCAAATCAACAATTTGGCCCTTAATCAAAATCACATCATTCGCCTTTGATAGCTTTACAACTGAGGGAATAACTTGCTCCCTTTTGAGCGCAGTTGGGTCATCTTTGAATTGCCCTATGTACTCTAGACTTTCTTTACAGACAACAATCTGCTTCCTCTGCCAGCCAAGGTGCTCTAACAATTGCTGTGGAGGATTTTTTTCGACAATTGCTCTGATAAATGTTTCTTTGCCAGCAGCACTATCTCCGAAGACCCAAACCACCGTACCTGCCAGCATAACCAAATCATAGCAGACTCAACTAAGGTTGATTGCTTGGCTCCGGAGGTCGGATGGCGGATTCGCCTTCTACGCTCACCAACATATTACACGTGGTCACGTTTCAGGTTCGCTCCACGAACCTTCGGTTCGAATCGGCACTGCGTGCCACGAGGTTTACACACCAACTCATTCCGCACTTCATGTGCGGAATGACTCTAGCTCAATCAACGTTTCTCATTTTCTGAACCTTGGTTCAGAAAATTTATATTCAATAGTGGCTCCGGAGGTCGGATTCGAACCGACGACATCCTCGTTAACAGCGAGGCGCTCTACCGCTGAGCTACTCCGGAAAGATTTCGGTCCAGGCGAACGCCAGCACCATATTTAGTATAATGGGCAGGTCGGGTTGCGCCATCACGGTGCCAAAACTGTTCAAAATCAACGTGGAACCAACCAAAAACTCCCAAGGAGTAATTAATTCGTCTAAAAAGCCGGGATTTCCTCGACAGTATTTAGTTATCATCTTAATGGCTTTGGGAATTTCTTTGCTGCTTTCACCGCCGACCTTCCGAACTGAATCGGCCACGGGTGCCACCGTTGGTAAGAACTTGCCGGACATTTCTACCCAAAGCCGACTTACCGTCCGATTGGCGCAAACGCTTGGCCAAGGAAACTTCACTGTAGCCGCCAAGGACATTACTACTGGTGAAACCTACGAGTTTGGAAACGATAAAACCTATGACGCGGCTTCGACCATGAAGTTACTATTCGCTTCGTATCTCTATAACCAAGCCTCGGAAGGCACCATCGACCTCGATCAGACAATAACTATTCCAGCCGGGCAGGTTCAGCATTACGGAACTGGAATTATTCAGAACTCCCCAGGACCCTACCGCTACACCTACCGCGAATTGGCGGGGCTGATGATGGAGAAGTCAGATAATACCGCGGCCTACGTCTTGGCGGAAAAGCTTGGCAAAGAAGATCTGCAGTTGTTCGCCCAGAGTTTGGGTATGAGCCACACGTCTGTCGAGAAAAATACAACGAGTGCCAAGGATATGTTGAAGGTTGTTGAGGCAATTCAAAAAGGAACCTTCGCCAGTCCGGAAATGACTAGCGAGCTGAGAGGAATTCTCGATGATAGTGACTTCGAAGATCGGCTTCCGGCCAAACTGCCGGACGGTGCCAAGGTGTATCACAAGACAGGCGATGCCTTTGGCGGTGGGCTCCATGACGTCGGCTTTGTTGAATATAAAGGGCACACTTACGCCGTCAGTATTTTCACGGACCAACAGGGTGGCGACCAGACTGATACCAAAGAGCGCATGGCTGACGCCTCGCGGGATATCTTTGCTTACTTCAACCGAAAATAATCATTTCTCAAATTTCCGTCATTCCCGCGAAGGCGGGAATCAGTTGCGCCCCGATACTGATCCTCGGGTCAAGCCCGAGGATGACATTCTTTGATAACCCTTACTAGCTCAAGTACTCTTTGAGCTTCTTAGACTCTTGCTTCTTGCGAAGCTTGGTCAGGGCTTTGGCTTCAATCTGGCGAATACGCTCACGAGTGACGCCGAATTCCGATCCAACCTCTTCGAGCGTATGACTCTTACCGGTGTCGAGACCGAATCGCATCTTCAAGATTTTCTGTTCGCGCGGCGTTAAGGTATTCAGAACTTTGCGAACGTCTGATTTTCGCAGTTGCTGCGCGGCCGTATCTTCCGGCGACAAGGTGTCTTCATCAAGAATGAAGTCACCGAGCTTGGAATCGTCTTCTTCACCGACCGGGGCTTCTAACGAGACCGTTTCTTGGGAGATTTTGAGGATGTGTTGGACTTTGTCGACTTCAATTTCCATTTCCGCGGCAATTTCTTCCGGTAGCGGTTCGCGGCCAAGATCCTGAACCAAACGTCGTTGCGTTCGAACCAGCTTATTGATGGTCTCAACCATGTGAACCGGAATTCGAATCGTTCGAGCCTGGTCAGCAATCGCCCGAGTGATAGCCTGGCGAATCCACCAGGTGGCGTAGGTCGAAAACTTGTACCCACGTTTGTAGTCGAACTTGTCGACCGCGCGGAGCAGACCGGTGTTACCTTCCTGAATCAGATCCAGCAGCGGTAATCCGCGGCCAATGTACTTCTTAGCAATGGAAACAACCAGTCGAAGGTTAGCGGTGGCTAAGGCGTCATGGGCTTTCTTGTCACCCTTCTCAATCTTCTTGGCCAGCTCGACTTCTTGCTCGGCGTTCAATAGCGGTACGCGGCCGATTTCCCGCAGGTACATCCGGACTGAGTCATCCTGAATATCAGAAGTCTCCTCTTCCTCGGCACCAATATCTTTTTGAGTATCCTTATCATCGGTGTCCTCACGTTTTTTCGGTGAAGTCTGCAGTTCGATTCCAAGACTGCGTACGGCCGAGTTAACCTTTTTCTTGACGGCGTCTTTGCTGCCAACCGCATTCTGAATTTCTTCGGTAGTAACAAATCCCGTGGCCTGAGCTCGGCGCAATAGACCAACAACGTCCTCGGAAAATTCTTCCTTGGAGAGGATCCGAGCAAACTTTTCTGATGAAGAAAGTTCCTTAGCGGGCTTCTTTGGTACAGCCTTGGCCTTCTTCTTTGGAGCTTTCTTAGCGACAACCTTTTTAGCCGCACTTTTTGGTGCCGCCCTACGGGCAGGCTTAGCAACTGGCTTCTTGGCGACTTTCTTCGGTACGGCTTTCTTAACTGCTTTCTTCGGAGCAGGCTTCTTAGCCACTTTCTTCGGCGCAGCCTTTTTCACAGCCTTCTTGGCAGGCTTCTTAGCTGGGGATTTCTTCTTGGAGATTGTCTTCTTCTTAGCCATGGGCAATTCGCTTGGTGATGGTCATATATTCGTCTACGAGATGGTCGCGGCGTTCATTATTTCCGCCAGCTTCGGCCCGTTTGATGGCCGCTAATAACTTTGGCTGATGTTGTTTCACCCAGAGGGATTTCATGCGGACATATAATCGGTCGAATTCGGCCGCTCGCTCTACTTCGCTCATGGCGTCATATTCCGTGGCGACCATACTGCAGACGTCGATTAGGGCTGCTACCTCCGTATCGACAGTTCGTTTATTATAGCCGGATTTCAGTGCAGATGCAGCCTTTTGGTAGGTTTCTGGAAGGACGCGTTCGTCCAACTCGGCTAGTTTCGGAACTAATTCCGGCGTGGTGGCGACTAATCCGAGCATCCGTTCCGCCACTAATTCTTCTGGGGTCTTGCGAATTGGGACTGATTTGGCGGGAACTGCTTCCTTACTCTTGGCCACTTTATTGACCGTCAGTAACTCAGCCAGCTGCGTTTTAATCGATAACTTAGCGATCCCAAGAGTAGTGGCCAACTGTTCAGCATAGAAATCTTGGTCGATCGATGGACGCCGGGCCAAAGTTGGCAGAACTGAACTAAGGACTGCTTTGATCTGAGAACGGTCGTACGGAGGTTTTCGATCCTGTAAATCTTGAAAGGCTTTAGTAATCAGATAGTCGATGATTGGTTCAGCATCCTTAATCCGCTTCTTCCATTCCTTTGGATCGTTTGAAATTAAGTCGTCCGGATCTTTAAACGTACCCAAATTAACCGCCTTAACTTCGACTTCATGATTTTCGGCGGGCTCAATTGAACGAAGCAGAGCCTTCTCACCAGCGACATCATTATCAAACGCAAACACCAAGGTCTTCGAAAACCGCAGCATTTGGCGCAACTGCTCCTCGGTTAAGGCGGTCCCGGAAGTTGCGACGACGTTGGTCGTTCCGGCTTGATGGGCCGTAATCACATCCATCTGGCCTTCCACCATTACCACCCCATCCTCATCGATAATCGACTGCTTGGCTAAGTCGAGGGCAAACACCAACTTACCTTTATGAAAGACGGATGTTTCTGGGGTATTCACATACTTAGCGGCAACCCGGGAACCTTGGTTCCCGTTTAATTGTCCATCGGATTCGAGTACGCGCCCCGTAAATCCACGGATGACTCCGGTGGCATCGGCAATCGGAATCATCAGGCGACCGCGGAACCGTCCATACGGGCCGCGGTTTCCTTGAATTGCCAACCCGGCGTCGATGAGTTCCTTGTCGGTGAACTTCTTGTTCTTTAATGCTTTAATCAGCGCATCGTAATCATCCGGCGCATACCCCATTCGAAAATCTTTAACCGTCTTGGCCTTCAGACCGCGTGACTTCACATAGTCTTGGGCAACCTTACCAGTCGAATGCGCGTAGGCGGCTTCGAAATACTTCGTGGCTTGTTCGTTAACTTCGAATAGTCGTTGCTTAGCTTTGTTCTCCTTTGAATCGAATCCCTTCAACTCCACCCCAGCCCGTTTGGCCAACATCTGCAAGGCTTCCGGAAAATCGACTGACTCGCGCTTCATCACATACTCAAAAACATCGCCGCCTTCGCCGCAGCCGAAGCAGTGATATCCCTGGCGCTCTGGGTTGACCATGAACGACGGGGACTTCTCCTTATGGAACGGACACAGACCTTTGAAGTTCCGGCCAGCTTTCTTGAGCGGGACGGATTCCCCGATGACCTGAACAATGTCCAGGCGTGATTTAATTTCTTCGACGTCGGTATTTGGCATATGAAATAAAAGAATACCCAGACTATTTGGGTATTTACTTTATTA
>SICC01000028.1 GCA_009694835.1 Patescibacteria group bacterium | reverse complement strand
TAACAATTCGAAGTGGTCGCCAAGCAGGTTGTTAACTCCTCGAATCGTACTGGTCGCCGGCTGCAGGTGGGCGTAGTGGTAGATGGCCTGGTTAAAAATGCCGAGATCGAACGCGTTACTGCGATAGGTGGCGTACGGGGCAATCGAAAGTGCGGCGTAGAAGACGACGGCCAGCGCGCTCAGGCCGACCAAGATGAGAATAGCGTGGCGGTTGATGATGGCGAGCAATCGGGGTTCCGGGGAATCGTCGCGTGCCACCGGGGTTGTGGAAGTTGGTTGCATGAATCGAATTCAGTATACAGGCGACGCCAGCTTCGCCGGCAGCAACCGAGTTGTCTGCTTGTCCGGGTTGCGCGCTAGTATAGAGGAGTGAAATCAATACACCTGGCCGCTCGAAAAACGGGCGATTGGATCAAAGCGCACCCACTCGAGACGGGCGGGCTGCTCGGTATCTTCATCCTCGCGGCCTTCCTGCGCTTCTTCCGTCTGGCCGGGTACCTGCCGTTTGGCGGGGATGAAGGCCGGGACGCTTTGGTGGTCTATGACTTTTTGGTCGCCCATCATCCGCCTGGACTCGGCCCTGGGACGTCGGTCGGGACGATGCATCTCGGTCCGTTCTATTACTACCTGATGGCGATTCCGATGACGATTGACTGGCTTAACCCGGTGGCGGCCGCGGCCGGGGTTGGCATCCTCAGTTTGGGATCGCTCGGATTGCTGTACTACCTAACCCGTCGGTGGTTCGGCGTACCAGCAGCAATAGTAGCAGCCAGTTTGTATGCGGTATCTTCAGTCATCGTCAGCTTTGCCCGGGCCTCAATCAACGCTCACCCGGCCCCGTTCTTCGCGCTACTGGCGGTGTTTGGGCTCGATTGCCTCAAACGGACCGGCAATTTCCGGTGGTTGATTCTGGTCGGGTTCGCCGGCGGTGCCATCATCCAAATGCATTTGCTGGCGGCGCTGTTCCTGCTGGTGATTGGTGTGGCCACGATCTATCTCTGGCGAACGGTGCGGAAACCGCGATATATCTGGCAGGGGATAATCGGGGGCCTGATTGCGTTCGTGGCGACCCTCCTGCCGTTCCTCTGGTACGAGCTCACCCACCGGTTCGAGAACACTCGGGCCCTGGCCGACTTCCTGATTGGGGGCGGGCCGGCAACCGCGAGCGGAAGCTATCTGGGGCGTCTTGGCGACATCCTGACCGACCACCTGATTGGGAATCCGCTGGCTGGACGAATTACCTGGCTGGCGGTCCTGTTGACGGTCATTGTCCTCGGCGTGCTCGGTTGGGGGTTAGCGCGCGCCAAAGACCGCTGGCCATACGTCTTGCTTGGCAGCTGGCTGATGCTGGGAGTGGTGGGAGTCGCCCTGGTCCGCCAGCCAATCGGCACCCATTACGTCGAATTCATCAACCCGGTTCCGTTCATCCTGCTCGGAGCGGGAACCGGCTGGCTGTTGGCTCGCCGCCAGTTTCGGGTGATCATTTTACCGGCAATCATCATCGGTACCATCGGCCTCGGTTGGCTCAGCCTGAGGCGGGAACCATTCGTCTCGACTCCGCCCATCAACGACTATCAGCGTCACCTGGCGGTGGCCGACTGGATTGCCGATCGAGCGACGGCCGGCCGGTTCCACTTCATCGAAGCCGCTAGCCAGTACGATAGTGCCTACTGGTTCGTGTTGACTCGGGCCGACCGGGCTCCGGCTACCTTCGACCACCCACAACCGACCTTGATGCTGGTCTGCGATGTTCCGAGGCCGTGTGATTCCACCACCGACCCGCGGTTAGCCGGCTGGAACCTTGTCCAGAGTGAGGCGGTATCGGGTGTCACGATCATGGAATTCTCTCGATCATGAAGTGAATCCCAGAGAACCGAGCACAAGTACGGTAGCTGAGCGGAAAAAAGCCAGGTAGAATAGACCGGCTGAGGAAACATTCGCCTTTTTGGTGTGACCTCGAAATCCAATCGCATGAAACTCTCCATTGTCATCCCCGCCTTCAACGAAGCGCGCCGCTTGCCGGAAACCCTGGCGTCAATTGCCGAGTACCTCGAGTTGGTCGATCTGCAGTCCGAAGTAATCGTGGTTGATGATGGATCGACCGATGGCACCACTGAGGCCGCCAAGGCGGTTCCGGGCGAAGGGATGCCCCCGAAAATTATTGGGTTCGAAGGTAACCGCGGTAAAGGGGCGGCCGTCAAAGAGGGAATGCTGGCGGCCACGGGCGATTACATCTTATTCATGGACGCTGATAACTCGACCCATATCACTGAAGTCGAGAAGCTCCTGAAGGTGGCAACGGAAGACAAGGTGCCGGTGGTGATTGGCTCGCGCTACCTCAAGGGTGATTCAATCAAGATCAAACAACCCTGGTACCGCGTGTTTGTGTCGCGAATGGGGAATCGATTGATTCGCTACACTATTCTGCCAGGTGTCATCGACACCCAGTGCGGGTTCAAGCTTTTCAAAAAGGCATCCGCTCACGACATCGCGCCACTTCTCACTCGCGACCGTTTCAGCTTCGATATGGAACTCTTGGTCATCGCCAAGCAACTCGGCTACGACATTCGCGAAGTGCCGGTGAATTGGTATGACACGCCGGGAACGCGATTGCGACCAATCAAGTCATCGTTCGGTACGCTGCGTGATTTAGTGGCGATTAAGTTCAATCAACTCCGCGGCAAGTACCAACCGTCTGCCGCAGAGTCAAAGTAATGCTATAGTTTTCGTATGGCCATTGGAGACAAATTACAGCAAGCCAAAGATCTGAATAACCTGCGCAAGCAAGCGCAGCAAATTCAGAAGGAACTGAAGGACACCTTGATTGAGGTGACCGAGGCTGACGGTATGGTCAAAGTTGTCTTCACGGGTGAGCAGAAGATTGAGGAAGTTAGCATCGACCAGTCACTGCTGAATCCGTCCAAGCAGAAAGAACTGCAAGAAGCGGTCAAAAGCGCCGTCTCTCAAGCCGTGGCCCAGTCCCAAAAAGTCGCGGCTGAGAAGATGCAGTCGATTGCCGGCGGCCTCGGACTTCCTGGAATGTGACCAATATGCTCTCTGTCTTTTTTGTGCTCACAGCGGTTTGGGCGGGATTGGCGGTGTCCATGATCCTGCCATTGTCATGGAACCTGTTAGAGCGTGGCTACGCTGCATTGGCACTCGGGACGGTTGCAGCAGTCTGGTTACTACTGGTTTCGGGATTAAGTGTTGGTCACTTAAGTAACCTGGTCGTATTCGTTTGCTCCATGCTGTTAGCGGCTGGAGGTACGATTCCATGGCTATTCCCTTGTTATCGTACTATTGTCCGTCGCTCAGCTCGGGTGCTTCGCACAGACAGCAGGCGGCTGTCTTTCTGGATCGTACAGTTCGTCGTCGTCTTAGCTGCGATCGCCTTGGTCGCGTTGTTTTCATCAGTACTCTTTACGCACGACGGAGGTATTCGAGCGGCCACTGGCGGGGTGTCATCTGATTGGAATCTTCATCTTCAGCAAGTTTCCGGGTTCGCATATGGGCATAATTTTCCGCCGGAGTTTACTGGCCTAGTTGGTCAGCACCTGAGTTACCCGTTTGGAATTAACTTGTTTGCGGGAGGACTAGCGGTGACGGGGGTATCAGTCGTAGGGGCCGCGAAGGTTTCTTCTTGGTTACTGGCCGTGGCCGGTGTCGGTTGTCTGGCGGCTCTGTTACGTCAGCTTGGTGGCGCTCGAACGGCGATTATCGGACTACCGCTTTTTTACCTCTTAGGCGGACTAGGTTTCATTGATGCAATCACTGATTTACTGAGACAAGGATTCCATCTAGAATCTTTTTTCGGACATCTACCTCGCCTCTATACCTACACGGCCGAACCGGGCGGCCTCGGCAATCTTCAGCTAGCGAACGTGACGTTCGCGGCAATTCAGCCGCAACGGGCTTTTGTCTTTGGGTTACCAATGGTGATTATTGTTATCGCCCTACTCGCCACCGGCCTGAGATCGCATCGTCGGGGTCCTTTTCTGGCGGCCGGGGGAATCGTCGGGGTATTGCCTATCGTTCACACCCATTCCCTAATCTTCCTCGGATTGCTTTCGGTTGGATGGGCCGCAGTCAGTCTCTATGAGAATAAACCACCTATGCGGTGGGCATTACTTCGGAACTGGGTGTTATTTGGAGCTACTGGGATGGTTTTAGCCATACCCCAGTTGGTCTGGCTGATTGCCGATACTCATACGGCTCTCGGGTGGCTACCGGGGTGGTTGCACGGGCACGAATCAATCTGGTGGTTCTGGCTCAAGAACTACGGACTTTTCCTAGTAGTGGCACTGTTGGGAGTTTGGTTTTTGCGGGGAGTAGTCCGTCAACTGTTGGTATCGTCGATAGGAGTATTTTTAGTTGCTAATCTGGTACTTTTCCAGCCGTCACCCTGGGATAACACCAAGATTCTTTATTACGTTTCGTTGGGTCTGGTCGTTGGTGTGGCGGTTTGGCTGGCTCGAGTCAGTCGATTTTGGGGCGGGAAGGGGGCGGTGTTAGTTGTTATTATGTTGGGGTGCATGACAGTAGCTGGCGCATTGGATGTATTTGCTACCGTGCAACTGCAGAGGCAGACTGACGTTCTCTTTTCGCAGAGCCAACAAGAAATCGCCCGAGATGTTCGTGCTCATACTGACCCCCGAAGTGTTTTTCTGACTGCCGACAACCCTAACAGTGAGTACACTTCGCTGGCCGGTCGCCGTGCCGTGCTGTCGGGGGGCTGGTATCAAACCTACGGCATTAACACTGATGCCCGGCAGCGTGACATCACCAGTTTGTACCAGGGCGGTTCCAATTTTGAGACGCTGCGGGCAAAGTACCAGATTAGGTATCTGGTTATCGGTCCAGCTGAGCGGGGACTTAGCCCCTCAGTTCACGAACGGTATTTCGATGAACACTTTTCGCTTTGGCGAGAGACAGGTGCGACGAAGGTTTATGATCTTCAGGCAGTCTTGCGTTGATAGTATTCCCTGACATGCGTAGATAGTTCATTTCCAGTGGCTCAGCCTGCCGGGAATGTGACCAGCCACGGCTAGATAATTTATCCCTTTGTTGATTGACAAATCAGCGATTTTTACGTACGCTTTACGGCTTCACTCGCATCAGCAGATTACTGTTGATTCCAGTGCAGCAGAACCTGAACATCATCGATACGCAAAGGAACGTGATTAAGAATGCCCACAGCATTTCTTACCCAAGAGCTCGTCGAAGACACCATCGACGAGATGGTTCCGATCATCCAGGAGATGATCGCTGACGGCACGACCGAGGATCGATCTGGTCTGCAGATCTATGTCGCCGACCTGGCCGAGTACCTCGGTGCCGGCAACAGCAAGCTGGCAAACCGTTTCGTCGGCAGCAGCAACCGAGCGGCCATTTTCGATAGGGTCGCGCAGTCCAAGCTGGACATCTCTCTGCGGAGTGTAGCCAGTTACTCCTATGACGTTCGGCTGTGTGTGCGCGAGACGGAAGACACTCGCTACTACGGCAGCGTCGTGCTCGGCAACATCGTCGTCGCGGCCTCCGGGTTCCAGGCGTACTACGACGAGATGGTGTGCGGCATGCTCGCCTACAAGATCCAGGCGAAGATGAAGGAAGCGGCACACCAGTTCGAGGAGACCGAGGAGACCTGGCTTCCGTAGCCAACCCTCGTCACCTTCCACAGGGACCAAGCTAACACGCATGACTTGGCCCTTCCGCGGGTTTTTGAACTATATACCATCCCAGTTCAAGGCCCGCCTTTTTAGTTATACTGAACCGTCATGCCTCAAGAAGAAAACATTTTTGACGCTCACGTGGAGATTTTTTACAAGCCCGAGCTTGGGATCAAGGATCCTAAAGCAGAGAAGCTTCAGCGTGATATCGAAGCGGTTTTTCCTGACTCGGACGTTCGGGTTATTCGAACCGGCCGACTCGTAGAAGCCGAAGCATGCGCCGAGGACGAACAGGCTGCACGGGATGAAATTCAGGGTGCAACTGATAAGCTATTAGCAAACGCCCTGACCGAAGAGGGCACCGTAACCGTCGAGCCAAAAACGAAACCATGCAAATCATCCCCACCTCAGTCGAGCGACTGATCACGGAACTGGAAAAGCTTCCCGGCATTGGTCCAAAGTCGGCCAGCCGGTTGGCGTTTTACCTGATCAAGGCGCCGCAGCAGGACGTTGAAGGGCTTGGGAATGCCCTACTGA
>SICC01000027.1 GCA_009694835.1 Patescibacteria group bacterium | reverse complement strand
AGGTATGTGGCCGCTTGAGAGAGATTGATCCGGGCTTCCGGTAACCCCACGAATTCTAGGGCGTAGGCGGCGGCTGTGGCTACCTGGAGTGCCTGTGGGTCCGCGTTTCCGACGTCTTCTGAGGCGAAAACCACCATTCTACGGGCAATAAACTTGGGATCTTCTCCGGCTTCGATCATCCGAGCCATGTAGTAGACAGCTGCATCAGGATCGCTGCCGCGTAGGCTTTTGATGAAAGCGGAGATAACGTTATAGTGTTCTTCACCATTTTTGTCGTAACGAAGGGCTTTTTTGATTAACAGCTCCTCCAGGAACTTTACTGAAATCTCAGACGTTGGCCTGGAAGCTTCAGCCATTTCAATGCTATTAAGTAGCGTTCTAGCATCGCCGCGGGCACTGTCGACTAAGAATTGCTCCGAATCCTTAGAAAACTTCAGAGATGTTTCTTTTTTAACTCGGTTAAGTATCTTTTGGAGATCTTCGGGTTCTAATTCATCCAATCGGAATACTTGGGCGCGGGACAACAATGGTCCGATGACTTCAAAACTAGGGTTTTCCGTGGTCGCGCCGATTAAGGTGAGGGTTCCCGACTCGACATGCGGCAGTAAGGCGTCTTGTTGTGCCTTGTTCCAGCGATGAATTTCATCAATAAACAAGACAGTCTTCAACATCATCCGACGATTTTGCTCGGCCAGAGCAATAATTTTCCGTAATTCCGGTAATCCGTTGGTTACCGCCGAAAATGGAATGAATTCAGCGTCCAATTCCTTAGCCATCAGATGAGCCAAAGTAGTTTTGCCGGTTCCGGGCGGCCCCCAAAGAATTACTGACGGGGTAAATCCCTTTTCTAGTAACTTTCGGAATGGTTTTCCTTTGCCGACCAACTTTTCCTGGCCGACAAAATCATCGAACGACGATGGACGGAGCCGATCCGCTAACGGTGCATGCGTATCCACTATTCCAGTCTACTCCCCTTAGTAACTGCGCTGGAAAATATGTGGAAAACGATTCTTATTCTTCCGTTTTTACCGTAATGGTCTTCTTTTTTGCTTGTTCGGTCTTTGGTACCTTTACCGTCAGGACGCCGTGCTTGAATGAAGCCACAGCATTGGCGGCATCACACCCAACTGGTAGTTGGACGGCTCGACTGAATGAGCCCCAGTAAATTTCCTGAGTTATCAGCCCATGCTTCCGTTCAGTATGAGCAGCTTCTCGTTTCCCGGTAATGGTGATTGAGTTTTCACCAGCCCCAATCTCAATCTCTTCCGGATTGACTCCAGCAACTGGTGAAACGATCACCACATCGGTGTCGGTCTCAAAGACATCGACCGCAATCTCTCCATCAAGCCCCGATTCGGCATCCGTTTCCGGAGCTATACCGAATCCATCCTCATCTTGAGGAAGCTTGGCCGGAGGAGTCTGAGTATCGTTTCGTCCCCCGAAGAAATGCGCGACCTGATCGTCATGTGCCATCGGTACTTATTGTAAGGTCTACCCCTCGACTTGCCTATGTCATCCCGAGCGCCCGCTCGGATGAACATCCGTTCGGACGGGTAGTCGAGGGATCCCTTTCTTACTAGAGCGTTTCAGTGGGAAAAGGATTCCTCACATTCGTTCGGAATGACAATTACTGGACCACGAATGGGAGCCAGACGCCCCAGTTCAACCAACCGACGCCGTCGATCACCGGTCGGAAATCTTCGTGATAGGTGCCAGCTGGTTTGCCAGCCGTATTCTTAATCGAGAAGGTGAAGCGCCCGACGCCCCCCGGTGCGACCGAGCTTTGGTCGAGTTCAATTCGGTTCGGGCTAAGCCATCCATCAGTCCCGGCAAAGATAGATTGTCGGTCGAGCGGATTCGACGTCCCAAGTCGAATTGGATTGGCACCGGATTTCTGCCAGGTAGTGTTGCCAGTGTTTCGGAATTCAATCCAGGCCGTCTGTTCGCTTGATCCGGAGAGGGCGGCTGGAGGTGACTGGCCAGCCCAGGCCGCACTGTAGTGCGGAATAGTATTTACATCGATGTAGACATTGTTCGGCAGCCCGAACCACGTTCGTCCTTCGGCCACTGGACGGAAGTATTCGTGGTAGTTAGCAGCGGACGGTCCCGTGGCCGTAAATGAAAATCGCCCGGTCTGTCCTGGCGCAACGGTAGCTTGGGTCAGGTTGGCAGGGCGATTTGGCCCAAGCCAACTGCCGTTTGCGAGCGGGGAGTTTCGATCCTGCTGATTATCAGTCCCGAGGTGGACGGCGTACGGACCATCGTTATACCAAGTGGCGGTGCCGGTGTTCTTATAGTCGATGTAGACGGTGGCGGTTTGCCCCGGCAGAATCTGCGGATAGGCACTTTGGCCGGCCCAGTCAGCGGCGTAGGTTCCGCCGGATTCAATTGAGAGATTGATCGGGTCGTCGAACCAGGTAACGCCGTCTATCACCGGCGTGAATCGTTCGGTGAATCGTCCGACTGAGGAGGTCGTAACCGGGAAGGAGAAGGTTCCGACGCCGAACGGCGGGACGCTGACTTCCTGCAGCTTGATGCGGTTGTTGCTGACCCACGGCGATCCCGAATAGAGCACTGAAACGCGATCATGCGGGTTGTCGGTACCCAATCGGAATGGGTTGCTGCCGTCGCGGAACCAGGTTGCCGCTCCAAGGTTGCGGTAGCGGACGGTGACGGTACCTTGGTTATTGGCATTAAGCATGTTTGGCGCGCTGACCGACTGGACTTGAGCTTCGTAGACATTATTAACCACGGTGAACGGGAAGTGCTGGCCAACGTCGACCATCCAGCCAAAGCCGTCAGCGACTGGCCGGAAGTATTCCTTGTAGTCATGCGCATCGACGTTGCTATTACCCGTCAGGTTGAACACGAAGTGAGCGTTAGCTCCTGGTGCTACGGAACTTTCCTGCATCTGGACACGGTTATTCGAGATCCAACCGGCACCGCCAGCGAACCCGGACGGGCGATCAAGCGGATTGGCAGTTCCCAATCGGACCACGTTCTGGGCCCAGGTGGTCGTTCCGACGTTTCGGTACGTCACCGTGACTTGCTGAGCCTGCCCCTTGGGGAGGACCTGGATATTGGTTTGTCCAATGTAGGCGGCTTGATATGGATTCGACCAGGTGCTGCCGAACCAGGCCGTGTAGTTCTTGATGAAGTTGTAGTTACCGTAGTACAGGGTGCCGTTGGTGGCACCGCGGTACGCGCTATCCGGCCGGTGTGGGGTGTAGTTGTAGAGCGAGCCAGTAGCGCACGATCCCATATAGGTGTCACGTCCGTCGACCGCCAGCGTATTGCCAGCGTGCCACTTGGCATTGGTGTTCCAGCCCGGAAGCGTGTTGTTATCGCCGCAGTTCCGGGCTGCACCAGCGCGGAGCAATCGAGATCCCAGACTGACTTGATTATTGAAACCAATGTAGGCCGGGTCACATCCTGGACCTTCCGGACAACCGTAGCCCATGGCGAAGTTGATCGCGCTTTGACTCGGAGCTTGGTTGGTGATCAGAGATTGTTCTTTCTGCAGGGTGGACAGGATGACCCGTGGATTCAGGCCAATCGGCACGGTGGAGTCATAGATGATTTGAGCGGCCGAACGTCCGCCTTCGGAGTAGGCTCGCAAACACAAGCCGTTGCCGCAGTTCGGCTCTTTGATGATCAGGAAGTTCTGAATGTCCTGGACGGACATGGTTCCGGAGTTCAGGAAAACATTGTCGTCGATAATCTTGTTGTTGTAGCCGTCGTTAATCGGATTGACGGCCTGGGCAGTCTGCGGCGCGATAGCCACGGCCACCGCGATCAATAGGAAGCTAGCGAGAATTTTTTTCATCCCGACCCTCTTTTGCGAGATGCGTAATATCTCGCTATACATTCGTCCCGAATTTTCAAAAGAGGGTCGGATCATTGCAGGGTGACGGTTAGGCGGGTGGTTTGCTCGGCTCCATTCGCGTCCAGCACGTAGACATCCAACGTGGCCGGGTCTCCTTTGGTATAGGCCAGAGTGAATTCTGGTTTGAAGGTGAATGCCTGCGGATTGCCAGACGGTACGGTCACTTGGCCGCTGGCAATCTGACCCGATCGGAAGTCGGAGATTCGGTAATAGACGGTTCCGTCGAGTGAGGTAGCTGTGCCCGTAACGTCAGTATTCGGACCGACGGCACCGCCAGTGGGAAAATTGATGGCGACCACGTCAGATTGCATAGCGGGCTGGGCTTGCGGCGAGGTCAGCGGAGAAGCCGGCGGAGTGTAGGGAACGTCTTTTGGTAGGTAGCCACTAGAAACCGTTGATTGTGGTCTAACTAACATCACAATGCCAGCAATACAAAGTAGAATCACCACGAATAAGGCGATCAAGTACCCATTTATGCGTCGTTGAGTTCCCATGAAATTACGTCAACTTAGCACAAAATTGCTTCTGTGTCAAGTATTTTTGGCTTAGTTAAGCTATTTATTTACCATAGCCAGGGGTTGACGAGCAGTCTCAAAATGAAGGTTTTTGAGGTAATTCGTTGACGGCCTTGGCCAATTCTCCTACCATGAGTCTTGCTGGCACTCATTGTTTTTGAGTGCCAAGTGTCTCAAAAATAGCTAAAACCTAACCGGAGGTCTGATGAAACTATCCCCGTTGGGTGACCGAGTGGTCATCGAACCCATCGAAGAAGACGAAACGAGTGCCTCGGGCATTGTGATTCCCGATACGGCCGAAAAGGATAAGCCCCAAAAGGGCAAGGTTCTGGCAGTTGGTCCTGGCAAAATGGATCACGGAACAATGGTAAAACCGTCAGTCAAAGTCGGAGACAAGGTGCTGTTCACGCAGTACGGCCCGACTGAATTCAAGATTGATGGCAAAGAAGTTCTGATTGGATCTGAATCAGACGTGTTAGCAGTACTTAAGTAATAGGAGAAACTGAAGATATGGCAAAGAAAATCGCTTCCGGCAAGGATGCCCGCGCCAAACTGAAGGTTGGCATCGACATCCTGGCCGATACGGTCAAAGTCACTCTCGGTCCGAAGGGTCGCAACGTTGTACTCGACACGGCCTTTGGTGCACCGACCATTACCAATGACGGCGTGACCATCGCCAAAGAAATCGAGCTCGACAAGGATCAGCTGTTTGAAAACATGGGCGCCCAACTGGTGAAAGAAGTCGCCAGTAAGACAAACGACGTGGCTGGTGACGGCACCACGACCGCAACCGTCTTAGCCCAATCTATCGTTACTCAGGGACTCAGTCACATCACTAAGGGCTCCAATCCGGTTTCCATCCGTCGTGGGATCGAGAAAGGTTCCGAGGCTATGGTCGAAGAGCTTAAGTCGATGAGCCAGGACGTAAAAGCCAGCGATGAGATCAAGCAAGTCGCCAGTTTGTCAGCCCAGAGCGACGAAGTTGGCACCAAGATTTCCGAAGCCTTCGATAAGGTTGGTAACCAAGGTGTGGTCACGGTCGATGAAGGCCAAGGATTCGGAATCGACTTGGAAGTAACGGAAGGTATGGAGTTCGATAAGGGCTACATCGCCCCACACATGATTACGAACGTCGATCGCATGGAGGCCGTCTACGAAGATGTGCCGATTCTTATCACCGACAAGAAGATTTCAAATCTCCAGACAGAACTACTACCGATTCTTGAGAAACTGGCTGGGGCCGGCAAGAAGGAACTAGTCATCATCGCTGAAGACATCGAAGGCGAAGCCCTAGCGACGTTAGTCGTTAATAAACTGCGCGGTACGTTCAATTCACTAGCAGTGAAAGCCCCAGGATTCGGTGATCGTCGTGAAGAAATGCTCGAGGACATCGCTATCCTGACTGGTGCCAAGGTCATTTCCGAAAACATTGGACTGAAGCTTGAGAACACTGAGCTCGATATGCTCGGCAAAGCCGGCAAGGTCATCGCTACTAAGGACAGCACCACCATCGTTAAGGGTGGTGGAGATAAGAAAGCCATAACTGACCGAGTCGCCCAAATTAAGAATGAGATTGAAAAAGCCGACTCTGATTACGACAAGGAAAAACTTCTGGAACGACTGGCCAAATTGGCTGGCGGCGTGGCCGTGATCAAAGTTGGGGCCGCTACCGAAGTCGAATTGAAAGAAAAGAAGCATCGCATTGAAGACGCCCTAGCTGCCACCCGCGCCGCCGTTGAGGAAGGTATCCTTCCGGGCGGCGGAGTAGCACTGTTCCGAGCAACGTCTGCACTCGATGGCGTGAAGACTGACAATGACGATGAGAAAGTCGGCGTCGACATTTTGCGCAGTGCCGTGGTTGAACCACTGACTCAGATTGTTAACAACGCTGGACAAGAAGGCGATGCTGTCGTGGCTGAACTGAAGAAAAAAGACGATGCCAAGACTGGGTATGATGCTCTGACTGGCGAATACGTTGATCTCTATAAAGCTGGCATTATCGACCCGACCAA
>SICC01000007.1 GCA_009694835.1 Patescibacteria group bacterium | reverse complement strand
AGAACAATGGAAGCCTGAACTGGCTAACTATAGGGATTCTTTTCGAATATCACAAGCAGTTTGCTATGCTCGCGATATGCGTTTAGTAAAACGATTGGCGAACGCCGGAGTAGCGTCGCGGCGGAAGTCCGAGGAACTGATTGCAGCCGGCAAAGTGAAGCTGAACGGTGAGATAGTCAAAGACCCTGCTCATTCAGTGAGCGAACAAGACACGATTGAAGTGTCCGGTGAGCGACTGGTGGCAGACGAGCTTGAAACGTATCTCGTTAACAAGCCGAAGGGCGTTATCTCGACGGCTTCGGACGAAAAAGGCCGGAAGACGGTCACCGGTCTGGTTTCATCACGAGCCCGGTTGTATCCAGTCGGACGGCTCGACTCGGACTCGAGCGGGTTGATCCTGCTGACGAATGATGGTGCGTTGGCGAACAAGCTGACTCATCCGCGCTATGAGGTTCCCAAGACCTACCAAGTGGAGCTACGCGGGCGGATTACTGAGGAAGCGATTGATGCACTGAAGGGCGGTGTGAAGTTAGATGACGGAAAGACCGCCCCAGCCGATGTTGTCGTGAAGAAACGCAGTAAGTCAGGTTCCATCCTCGAACTGACTATTCATGAAGGACGCAACCGACAGATCCGCCGAATGGGTGACGCGGTGGGGTTTCCGGTGCTCAAACTGACGCGGGTATCGCTGGGGCCACTCAAGCTCGGCAAGCTGCAGCCTGGCGAATACCGTGAGCTTACCCGCGCCGAGCAGCGGAAACTGCACGACGCCACGCGCTGACGTCGTCGGTAATCACGCCGTCTGCACGTTTCCGAATTTCCTGATTCGGCTGATTCGGAGTGAAGGCAAACAGCTGTATATTTTGCTTTCGCGCACGAGACACGACCCGGCTTGTCAGCCGTTTGTGCCATATGCAATACGCGGACACCCCGAGCCGCTTCGCGAATCGCAAGTCCCAACTGGGTAGGAATGTGATGAATGCTGTCTGAAGTTTCGGGTAGCGGCGCTTTGCGTGTATCAATGTTCCCGGCCACGCCGAGGACACAATCAGGCCAGGAGCATGTTTTATATTAGCTATGACCTTCAAAACCTTTCGGTCTTGGAGAGGGTTAAACCACTGTCGTTTTATATGCAGCACCACCGGAACAGTTAGCATGGGCAAAACGTCGGTGAGCTGAGCGGCATTTACACGTCGAGTGTCGTGGGATAGTACCAGCTCACCATTCCTCAAACGGACGTCGAGCTCCACAGCGTTAGCCCCATGACGAATCGCCCGCTGGCAGCTGGCCAGGGTATTTTCATCCGGCCCGGCCCCATCGCCCCGGTGTCCGATAATTTGGAAGTCCTTTTTCATGACACAATTCTTGTCATTCCGAACGTACGTGAGGAATCTGGGAGTCTATGTACGTAACAGATCCCTCGCTCTGCTCGGGATGACATATGAATTAAGCTTTACGATAGCGGAAGGCGAAGACGAATCCAGCCAAGATATAGCCAATCCAGAGAGCCGAGAATCCAATAGCGTTAACGACCTCGGCGTTAATCAGCCGGCCAATAAACTGTTCGACAATCAGGTACATCACGATTCCAAAGAGCAGGGCTGGCGTCCAGATTCCGTAGCGGCGAATTTTCGGCCAGATCAGTGCCCAGACAATTCCAATCAACGCCCAGGTTACAAAGTGAACGGCCGTTCCGATTAGCCAATCGACTCCGAATGAGGACGAGTTATTCAGCGGGGCATTACCGAGCACAAATCCGGAAACGTTCACGGCGTATTCCGCGGCCGAACCGCCACCGAGGGCACCAATCAGCAACATCCACACCCACACGACACCGCCAGCGATTAATCCGGTCAGTAAACCTTGGTCGAGCCGCGGGGAGACTTTTCGTTCAGTAACATTAACTGTAGGCATAGCTGCATGGTACCGTCCACGGCTGAGCTTTGCACCTATATACTTTGAATACCAAGCCGATGTAGCTCAGTTGGTAGAGCAGTGCTTTCGTAAAGCAAAGGTCGCCGGTTCGACTCCGGCCATCGGCTCCGCGTCCCATCGCTCATCCGGCTTTCGCAGGTCGCTCGTCGCGACCAGCTCCAGCCTACTGAGGCGATGCTCCTCTTCCGAACGAAGGCGTGCTCGCTGCGCTGCGCACCTCCTTCGTTCGGGGTAAAGAAAGACGTGTGAACCGAACACTCACTAATATCACCAAAACCCCGAATTGAGGCCATATGAAAACCTGAGCCTGCGCACCTCTTTCGTCGGTGTAAGAAAAAGACACGTCACTCTGCAGTAAGCTGAAACTATGAAACCGCCTGTTGAACTGAAGAATCGGTACTTTATTTTGCGGCACGGTGAAAGTGAATCGAACGTGCTGGGAATCAATGTGACCGATCCGGCGGTCGGACTAGAGCAGTATGGACTAACGGACAAAGGGCGGCAGCAAGTCGAGCGGTCCCTGAAAGCGTTTCCGAAGACGAAACAGCCGATACAGATTTTCACTTCGGATTTTCGTCGAGCTCGAGAAACCGCCGAAATTGCCCGCAGGATTCTTGGTGCCGGCGCTCCTGTCATTGAACGAGAGGAACTTCGAGAGCGGCTGGCTGGTGAGTTTGACGGTAAGTCATCAGCGAGTTTTACGGACATTTATGCGCATGACGCACAATCGGCGGAATCACTCCCGTTCGGAGTCGAGTCGACGGCGGAACTTGCTTCGCGTTGGGCCACGCTATTTTCTAATCTTGAAGCTATCTATTCCGGAGAGACAATTCTGTTGGTTTCACACGGCGACCCGCTTTCGGTGCTGCAAGCCTGGATTGAGGGAGATGACTTGCGCCATCACCGGCAGCACCCAATCGGAACTGGCGAGCTTCGTAGGCTAAACTAGAGCCATGCCTGATTCTCAAGCGCGATGAATGCGAGAAAGTTCATCCGGGTAAATGGGGCGTGCCGGGCGGCAAGCTTGAACACCAGGATCTCGATTTGAAGAACCCAACGCGTATGAACGGCGATGTCTTTGATTTTCAAGGTGCTGTAGCGGACTTGCTCCGCCGTGAGTCAAAGGAAGAAGCCAACATCGAACTCGGTGACAACTTTCGGTTACTAGGAGATATCGTTTTCGTACGCCCGGACGGGATTCCCGTAGTCATGCTGCAGTTCGGGGCCGAGTACGCTGGCGGTGAGGTAAAACCGGAAGTCGGCGCCTTTACCGAGGCGGCCTGGGTCGATGCCACGGAAGTGAAGGACTACGATTGCATCGACGGAATTCAGGACGAAGTGGCGCGGACGATTGAGCTGTTTTCAAGCTGACCGTTATACTGGGTAACCGATGCCCCTTTCTCCTGACCAAGTAAAGAAGTATATCGAACAGCCGGCCTTTACCGATCCGCCAGTTTCGTCTCGGGCTACCCGGATGACCGTCCCACAGGACGTCTGGCGCAGCTTGGAAATGGTTCCCGGTCTGATTACCTGGGGAATCATCCTTGGCAGCATCATCTTGTCGTTGTTCGTACCGCGGGTGGTGGCCTATGCTATCCTGCTGTTCGACGTCTACTGGCTGGTGAAGTCTGTCACCATGTCGCACAGCCTGATTCGAGCCTATCGCTACCTCAAGCGCGACACCAAGGTCGACTGGCAAGCTCGTCTGAAGCAGCTTGATCGTAGTATCGATACGTACGCCGGGACGTTGGAGCGCATTATTTCCCGGATTGACGGTGGCCGGAAGAATATTTCTCGGATGCTCTGGAATGTGCGGTTGATGATTCTGAACCGGCCATTGCAACAAGATTACCGTGAGTTGAAAGTTGAACTTGAGGAAGTCGAGAATGTCATTGAGTCGGCCACTGATGGTGCTCCGTTGCTGCACCCGCGCGACATCTATCAGCTCGTGATTGTGGCGACCTACACCGAGGAACTCGACACGCTTCGTCCGAGTTTCCAAGCCCTGGCCGACTCGAAGTTCGACAAAGACAGGATGATCGTGGTTCTGGCGACTGAAGAACGTGACCGCGACCGGGCCCAAGCCAACACCAAGGTAATTCAGAGTGAGTTTGGCAAGCGGTTCAAGAAACTGATTGTTACGGAGCACCCATCGAATATTACTGGCGAGGTAAAAGGTAAAGGATCGAATATTGCCTGGGCTGGCCGCCAAGCCGTGAAGGAAATTGATCGACTGGGAATTCCGCACCAGAACGTCATCGTCACTACCCTGGATGCTGATCATCGGCCGCATCCCCAATACCTTGCGGCGTTGACCTATCACTACGTGCTCGATCCGGAACGTAAATACCGATCGTTCCAGCCGACACCGCTATTCCACAACAACCTTTGGCACACAACCGCCATCAACCGGGTCATTGCCACCGGTAACTCGTTCTGGCATATGGTCGAATCCACCCGGGCCTACCGGCTCCGCAATTTCGCGGCGCACTCACAGGGTCTCGAGACGGTGATTGATTCGGACTACTGGTCGGTCGATACCATCGTCGAGGACGGCCAGCAGTTCTGGCGCACCTATTTCCGCTACCATGGCAATCATTATGTCCAACCGGTCTACGTTCCGGTTTACCAAGACGCGGTACTGGATGACACGTACCTCGCGACGCTGCGCGCCCAGTATCTCCAACTCCGTCGATGGGCCTGGGGTTCTTCGGACTTTCCCTATATCGTGGTCAATTCCGTACGGGACAAGGAAATCCCTTGGGCCAACAAAGGTGCCCAGATTATTCGGTTCCTGGAAGGTCACGTGACGTGGGCATCGGCCGCTATTCTGATCACCTTTGTAGGTTGGCTACCAGTCGTACTGTCACCCACGTTCCGTGAGACGTTGTTCGGTCAGACGTTGGCTCCGACAGCGAGCCTCATCCTGACGGCGGCGTTAGTCGGCATGATCGTGACCGTTTTCATCTCGATGCTGTTACTACCAGAGAAGCCGCCGGGGTATAAGGCCCATCATCGGGTGGCGATGCTGCTCCAATGGGCGCTCTTACCGGTGACCACGATCTTCTTTTCAGCCATCCCAGCCATCGAGAGTCAGACGCGGTTGATGTTCGGGAAGTATCTCGAGTTCTGGGTCACTCCCAAGTCAAGTCGTAGTAAGGGCCGGGTCAGTCAGCCGACCGAACGTCGCGCGTAGTCTTGGGCTTGGCGTTCATGACCCCGTAAGCGAACAATCCTGAGAGAGCGACGAGGTCGACTACCAACGATAGGTAGCTACCGAAAAAATTAGCTGAACCGAACGTCGGCCAGAATACGTTCAGGTTGATGCCGGATTTGGCCTCCAAGTAAGAGAACGGCGGTAATGATTGTCCGAGCGTGGTCACCGGCGCGTTGATGCCGATGGCGGTTGCGGTTATCCAGAGCTGAGCGATGACGAGGATACCGAGCAGGGCTTTGAACGATGGTTTCGACCAGAGCAGGAACGGGAATGCCAAGGCTGGCAAGAACGCCGGCAGCAACTCCATTAGGTAGCGGCCGTTCGAGCCATATCCACCCCACCAGTCGCCAAGCGTCGAGGTGATTACGAGTGTCGGCACGATGACGATAAGTGTTATAACCAGACTATGGCGGGCTAGCCGATACCAGAGCGGAAGTCCGACGAGCATCAGTAGATAAACTGGATTGGGCGGCAGTAACCCTTTGGTCTCGTCGAGGAACATGGCCGGCAGGCTGAAGAGCGGGGATAACGAGAAGAGGTGCGAGACTTCGTTACCATCCGACGTTCCCGGGATGAGCGTCCCGAACCACTCGGCGTATTTCAGTTCGAAGAACCCGCCGAGCAGCACGGCCGGAAGTCCGACCAGGAGCAGCGTCCGGAGTCTGTGCGGATTCCTGATGAGCACGACGACGCCGAGCGTCAGGAGGACTAACGTCATCTTCGGATGGATCCAGGGGCTGAGTCCGATCAACGCTCCCAACCCGGCTAACGACCAGGTCGTCTGCTTCCGTCGGGTGGCCAGGATCAGTCCGCCGAGCACCGCCGAGGCGATCAGAAGGTCTTGGAACACCAGCCCTTCGAGCATCAGGAAACTGAACGATATCGCCAGCAATCCAGTGGCGGCCAGGCTGATGGTCCGGTTCCCGGTGACAATCTCCGTCCATTTCCAGGACAGCCAGAGCGTCAGCAGCGCTAGCAAGATCATCGTCACGGTTACGCCCGGCAATCCGGATATTAGGTAGCCTGGTACAAGCAGTACTGGCAGCAGCACGCCGTGAGCGCTGTACCATGCGGTCTTATCGGAATCAGGAACATGGCCGCGCGGATCGTACTGGCCGGGGCAGAACCCTTGGCACTCGCGGCTTCCATACTGGTTCACCAGGTCGAGGTCGCCGTCGTGGATCAGGCTGTAGGTCATCTCCAGGTAGTGCGGTTCGTCACCAGCGATCGTCTGGTTGCGGAGATAGAGTCGGGACCAGAAAAGTAACGACAAGACGATAACGCCAATCATGACGACGATTACTGTCTTCCAAGTCAGCCTGAGTCCTCCTTGCATGCTTCAATCATGCGGGGGTTCCGGGATGGTGTCTAGCTACGGCGTGACGGTTAACGGGAAGAAGATGCCTAGGTCGGAGTACCAGGTGATACCTTCCTTAACCAGGTTGAAGTATTCGTTGTAGGTTCCTGGGTTCGGGTTGGCCTTGAGGGTCATTCGGAACCAGGCGATCTCGTTCGGCTCGATCGAAGAATCAGCCGTCGTCGCGAACGATGGTGGAAGAGACGTTACTCGTCCGTCGATAGCGCTGGCTCTGCTACCCGAAATCCACGGATTACCGGCGGCGAAGTCCGCGAATCCGCTCGTGCGATCCTTCGGTCGTTCGGTAGCCAGGTGGACCGGGTTGGCCCCGCTGGCGTTCCAGGTGGCTCGACCGACGTTCTTCAGGCCCAAGTCAGCGGTCATGCTTGTTCCTTTAGTGAAGTTATTGATGTCACCCGACCAGCTCTGGTAAGCCGCTTCATGCTTGTACGGGGGAACGGTGATGGTGACCGGGAAGTGGATTCCGTAATCCTCAGGGAAGAAGGTCACTCCGTCCTTGACCGGGCGGACGTAGAACTTATAGGTGCCAGTGCCCAGGGTGGTCGGAACGGTCAACCGGAAGCTGAATTCGGCGACCTCGCCGGGGTTAACCTGGCCGCTGGTGGCGCCCGTCGTAACGTTCCGGTCGATGGCTGACGGCCGGTTCGGGGAAACCCAGGATCCGGTACCGCTCGGCGTGTACCAGACCGGTTGGTGGTCGCGGGGCTGGTCGGTCGCCAGGCGAAGGTCACCGCCCACCGGCCAGCTTTCCCGGCCGGTATTTCGCACTTGCAAGGTAATGTCCTGAGTCGTGTTAGTCTGCCCGATGGTCGATGGGGTCGCGTTCTGGGTGACGTATTGGTAGTGGTAGCCGCGGTCAGCCACGCGGAGGTCGTACCAGATCCCCATGTCCGGGAAGTGATACTTCCCTTCGATGACCGGTTGGAAGTATTCCATGAAATTACCAGGGATATCCGGAGCGGTCACGGCGAACGAGAAGGCCGCGATCTCACCTTGGGTGATCTGGGTGTCGGCGACGACGGAGTTGGAGCCCGGTTCGTACCGACCTTCGAGTGCGGACGGCCGATTCGGGGTCACCCAGTTTTCGGAGCTGGTGATCGAGTTATCACCGAGGGTCGACCACGGGCTAGTCCGGTCGAGGTTTCGGGCGGTGGTCACTCGGACCGGGTTGGCTCCGGCGGCGTCCCACGGGAGTTCCCCGGTATTCTTCACGAAGAGCTTCAGGCTCCGCTTGTCGCCTGGTAGCATATAGTTGGCGTTGGTCGGATTGCTCAAGTCGGTCGGACTAAAGTTGTTGGTAATCAACTGACTGTGCCACTGGGCGCGGTACATTGGCGGTAGGACGGTGAAGGTCGCACAGAGTTTCCGTTCTGGCATCCAGCCGAGATTATCTACGACTGGAGAAAAACATTCCGGATATGATCCAGCTACACCGTGGGATTTGAAGGTTGCCGTAAAGACGGCCAGACCGCCAGAGGGAACGTCGTTCTGCAGCTGAATTCGATTAGGGCCGACCCAGCCAGCGGCGGCTCCATTTTGGGAAAAGCCACTGCCACGGTCACGCGGCATGATCGTACCCAGTCGGGTCGGTTGCGGGCCGTCTTTTCGCCAGGTCTGACTGCCGGTATTCCGGAAACGGAAGGTGAATTGGGTTTCTCCGTTGTTGTACATCGTCGTATCGCCGTAGAAGTCGGTCGGGGCGTTGTCGAAGGAAGCAATGCGGTCGTTGACGTACTCGCTCGACTTCATCCAGCCAGCGCAGCACGATTGTTCGTAGCCGTGAATATATGGTGCATAGGTTCCAGCTGGGTATCCGTAAGCTCCAGCGTGAACACCGAAGTGAAGGTGCGGCTCCCAGTTTCCGTTCACATCGCCTTGTTGACCAACGGTCCCGATCCGGTCACCCTTATTAACCCGCTGCCCGGCCGCCACGCGCCGATCACTGTTCATATGTCCGTAGAGAGTAACGACTTGGCTGCCACCCGGATTGTCATGTTGAATCATGATGAGGTTGCCCCAGCGGTAGGAGTTCGGGGTTTGGGCAGAATAAACCACCACGCCGTCACCAGCGGCGTAGATGGGCGTACCAGCTTCGTGACAGACGTCTTCGCCCATATGTCGCCCCCATCCGGAAATGTACTGATTGAAGGCGAAGTCGGGATTTCCATACGGGTAACAGCCGAGCTGGAAGGTATCGGCGGCTCGAGCTAGTCCGGGCATGCCGCCAATGGCTACTGCCCCGGCGAGGACGATGGTAATCGCGAATCGAGCAGTATGTGTTTTAAAAAATGGTTTTATTAAACCCACAGCTCCAGTTAACAGGAACCAAAAATAAAGGCAAAAGTTACTTAATTTCCCGAAACCACGAAGGGGAACATAATCCCGAGATCTGGGAACCAGGATTGACCTTCCTGGACAAAGTTAAAGTACTCTTGGTAGAGGCCGTAGCTGACATTCGGGACCTTCATCGGGATATTGAGGTAGGCGACCTCGCTTTGGTTAATGACGGACGTTGGGGCGGTCTGGAGCGGGCTATACCCCATCACCTTACCGTCGATCTTCGAAGCTCGGTTTGTGCTGATCCAGGGATCTAGACCAGCCAGCGTACTGAATCCAGAATTACGGTCCTGCGGCCGGTTGGTCGCCAGCCGGATCGGGTCGGTCCCATCGACATTCCATGGCAGGCTGCCGACGTTGCGAACAGTCAGCTGGGTAGAGAATTTCTGCCCTGGATGGAGGTTGCCGACGTCGGTCGAGTAGGTCTGCGTGATGACCTTATAGTCCCGTGCCGGTGACTGCACTTTGACTGGCATATAAATCCCATAGTCCTCCGGCATCCAGGTCACCCCCTCAGCTAACGGCTTGAGGTATTCCTGGTAACTGCCGTCTCGAACGGACTCGCTTTTCACGTCGAACTTGAATTCAGCCACATTGCCTGGTCGAATGATGGTGTCACCTGGATTGGTCACGTTAGCGTCGACGCTCGTCGCCCGGTTCGGAGCCGGCCAGTCTTCCGAGAACGCCGAGGCCCGATCCCGGTTCCGATCGGTTCCCAGTTTGACGTTCCCGCCTACTGGCCAGTTAGTCTGACCCATGTTGCGCAGATACAGTTTGGCAGTGTCGGCTGTCCGGCCGAGTTGGATCGGATCCGGCTCTTCCTGACCGACGAAGGCGTAGTGGTAGCCGTCGGGGAGGACGCGCGGTCCGTACCACATCTGGACGTCGTTCATCCAGCCGACACCTTCGACGACCGGGTTGAAGTATTCCTTGAAGTTAGCCGGGATGTTTGGAGCGGTGATAGCGAAGGAGAAGACGGCTGTCTCACCCGGGTTGATGGTGTCCGTCGGGGTAATCGATCCATTGCTTTTCAATCGACCGTCGATGTTCGAAGCTCGGTTGCCGGACAGCCAATTCTCGGAGGCCGGAATGCTGCCGACGCCGGTTGTTGCCCATGGGCTGTTCCGGTCGTTCTGGTAGGTGGTTCCCAGTCGGACCGGATTCGACCCGGACGACTTCCACTGGTAATCACCGACGTTCCGCAGGTAGGCCTTAGCATTCAACCGTTGGCCTGGAGTGACATACTGGGCACTGTCAGGGTGTGAGGTGTTGGTCGGAGAGATATCCGTGTAGATTCCTTGGCCAACCCACTGGGAACGATATTGCGGTGGCTGCACGGTGATGTCGACCTTGAGGCCGCGGTCAGCGAGCCAGCCTTTTCCGTCGATGACCGGAGCGAATTTTTCAATGTAGTGTCCGGGATCGACGGCAGTGTTATCGAAGAGTGCTCGGAAGGTTCCGACATTGCCGGGGGCGGTATCTTCCATCAGGGCGATGCGGTTTCCGGACGACCAACCTTGGCCAATTTGGCCGGTTGAAAAGCCAGAGTTTCGGTCGGCTGGATCGATGGCACCGAGTCTGATGGCGCCCGAGCCGTTCTTATGCCAGACAGTGTTGCTGGTATTCCGGAGGTTGAAGTCGATGTAATACTGTTGTTTTTTGGTACGCGCTCCGCCGACGGTTACACTGGCTGGTTGATAATCGATAACCACCTGTCGTTCGCGAATGACTTGGCCGCCCGGATACCATCCAGACGTGGTGCTCTTGTACCCGGAGATGCCCGGGTTGTACTTTCCGATGGGGCTGCCATACGCTCCGCCTCGGACGCCGAAGTGAAGGTGGGCACCCCAGTTACCGTTCTCGCTGGTATAGGACGGTCCAGTAAATCCGATCAGTTGGCCTTTGGTAACGATAGCCCCGGCCCCGGCGCGGCGATCATTCGAAAGGTGTCCGTATACCGTGGTTAGCTCGCCACCAAAGCCGTCTTCGGATTGGATCATGATTAGGTTACCCCAGCGGTACGAGTCGGGAGTCTTGGCGGAATAGACGACGGTACCGTCGGCGGCGGCATAGACAGCCCGGCCGGCGCTGCTGCAAACATCTTCACCGATATGGTAGGTACCGGAAACCCACCGGCCGAATCCATAACCTGTCACTCCGTAGCCGCCACAGGGGTAGGTGAATCCGGAATAGGCTTTGGCGCTCTCAACACCCCCCATGAAAAGCACAGAAGCGACGATGATTATCGTCGCCGCACCGGTAAGAGCTCGTTTCCTGAATGTCCGTAGGTGTTTCACGCTTAGTTCGAGTACCCGAAAAATTACCTAACCTTAGCAGAAAAATGCCTCTCTGTCAAGTAATTTTGCCTCAATAGAGGCATATATACGCACTTTTAGGCGTGAAAATTACATGAAAATGACACTTCCGTGCAGAGTGTAGAGAAAATAAAAACAGGGCCCCGCGCTATGCGCTGAGACCCTATTTTCCCTCTCTCGGGGTTTTTGTTTCGTCTCCGTTTTTAGGAGACGTATTGATTGCTTTGGACGCGATCCGTCCTTTGGATATTGGTGTTCTTACTTAGTGTACCGACCGTGCAGCCAGCTACAAGACGACTTATAAACACGCATCCATATCTAGTGCTTGCATGGCTAGACATCAGAGAAACGATAATCCTGACGTCCTGAGTCTGACAGCTGTAGACTTATTGTATGACCAACCTACTGATGGGAATGTTACTTGCCGCTACCGTGACCGCGCTGGCAACTCCGGTCGTCATCCTGATTGCTAAGCGGATTGGTATTGTGGATCATCCCGGCGGACGACGGATTCATCAGAAAATTACTCCGCGGCTTGGCGGCTTGGCCGTGCTGATTGGATTTTTTGTCGCTCTCTGGCTCTACCTACCAAGCATTTCACCGAATTTTCGTCCAGGGCAGTTGCTAGCCTTTAGTCTGGCGGCACTATTCTTGTTGGTCATTGGATTGATTGATGACAAATGGGGCGTACCGCCCATCTTGCAATTAGTATCGCATGTTGTGGTGGCCTGCATCCTGGTGGCGGTTGGAATGGGAATCGAACAGGTCGGCAATCCGTTTGGCGGCGTCATTGACCTGCATCAGTGGCAGGTCCACGTGCCAGGATTTCCCGCTGACCGATTTCTTCAGCTACCAGCCGACCTACTGACGATTGCGTGGGTGGTACTAGTAATCAATGCGTTCAATTGGCTGGATGGATTGGATGGACTAGCAACCGGTGTTGGAGCCATCAGTGCGGCAACCATCGCCCTGCTGTCCTTATCGGTAGCGGTTGACCAACCGCACGTGGCCTTGCTGGCCCTAATCCTGACGGGAGCGTTGGTGGGGTTTCTGCCGTACAACTTCAATCCCGCCAAGATCTTCCTCGGCACCATTGGTTCGACGTTTATCGGATTTACCCTGGCGACCTTGGCGATTATCTCTGGCGGTAAAGTGGCGACGGCCTTGTTGGTGCTCGGATTCCCGATTATTGACGCACTTAGCATCGTGGCGCGGCGGACAGCCAGCGGGGAACCACCATGGAGGGCCGATACCCGTCATCTTCATCACTTATTACTGCAGCGTGGCTATACGGTGCGTAAAACGGTTCTCTCGCTCTATGGCGTTTCAGCCATCTTCGGTGGATTGGCCTTGCTGGCTGGCACGACTGGCAATAAGGCCCTGGCGTTCATTCTGCTGGCCGTGTTGATGACGACCGTACTAGTGTGGCTGGGGCGAACGAAAAAATAAGCAAAAAGCTGAATCCAACGGCTAATATAGCTACACTAGGCTCGTGCCTAAAGATTCCAGTAACAAGATAAGTGCCAACCAAGGCTTTTGGTATGGCCTCAAACTGCTCGGCCAAGTGTCGGGTATTCTGCTCGTCAGCGCCCTGATCGGCTGGGGACTAGACGCCTGGTTTCACGCTTCTCCATTCGGGCTGGTCGGCGGGGTCATCGTCGGCAGTATCGGCGCGACCATCCTTGTTATAGTTGAGGCTTACCGAGTACTAAAATGACTATCGTTCTACAATTTAATTGTCTTATGACTGACGTCCGACGTCCGACGACTGACCATGGCTGATATTTCCGTCCCGACCTTAGCGGCCGAGCCACTCTTCCACATCGGGAGTTGGCCGATTACCAATGCCATTCTCGGTACCTGGCTGGCGATGGCGATTCTTTTAGGATTACTGTTCGTGGCGGCTCGCAAACCGACCATGGTTCCGGGAACGGTTCAAAACGGTATGGAGACCGTCATCGACGGACTGCGCGGCGTGGTTAACAGTGTGATGGAAGACGACAAACTGACTAATCGCTACCTGCCCCTCATCATCACCATCTTTCTGTTCGTCCTCATTCTGAACTGGGTAGCCTTGCTGCCAGGTTTCGGTACCGTCGGAATTATGGAACACGGTGAACTGGTGCCGTTCTTGCGGGCCGGATCGTCCGACTTGAACCTGACCTTCGCCATGGCCGGAGTAGCTTTCCTGGTCGCTCAATTCTCCGGCATCGTCCTGGTTGGCCTCTTCAAGTACTTCAACAAGTTCATCCACCTGAGCTCACTGT
Source organism: Patescibacteria group bacterium (assembly GCA_009694835.1). Lineage (GTDB taxonomy): Bacteria > Patescibacteriota > SICC01 > SICC01 > SICC01 > SICC01. The sequence goes on along the minus strand of SICC01000007.1, from coordinate 20,440 downwards.
TCAAACGACCGTACCACTGGAAGAACTTTGCGCTGTTCATCCCGATGTTCTTGCTCGGGTTGGTCGAGCTGATATCCGAGGTCGCCAAGTTCGTCGCCCTGAGCTTTCGACTTTTCGGCAACATCTATGCCGGCGAAGTACTCTTAGTCGTCTTCGGAACGTTATTGCCGGTGTTTATACCGCTTTCCGCCCCGTTTTACATCCTCGAAGTCTTCGTGGGGCTGATTCAAGCCTTCGTCTTTGCTATGCTGACCATTGTGTTTGTCAAAATCGCATCATTAAGTACGGAACACTAATTGTCATCCTGAACGAAGTGAAGGATCTGGGAAGCCAATCGAAGACAGATTCCTCGACTCGCTTCGCTCGCTCGGAATGACAATAAAGGAGTACGGAGAACTATATGGATAAAGAAGCCGCCCAAGAACTCGCCAAGGGCCTAGCCCTGATTGCGTTGCTCGGTCCTGGTATCGGGGTTGGATTCGTCAGCGGTAAAGCCGTCGAGGCTATCGGGCGTAACCCAGAAGCCGCCGGAAAGATTGTTATTTACATGTTCCTCGGCGTAGCCCTGACCGAAACCATCGCCTTCTATTCGATCATGATGACCTTTGTCATCTAATCGGGGGTAGCACGTGGACATCCTGCAACAGTTTGGAATCAACGGGAAGCTGCTGATCGTGCAGTTGATAAACTTTGCTGTCCTGGTGTTTGTGATTTGGAAGCTGGTATTGCCGCGGCTGACTAAGCTAATGGACGAACGAAAACGTTCGATTGAAGAACAGCTTAAAGCTGCCGAGGATGCTCGTAAGGAAGTTGAAGCCTCAAAGGCTGCCCGCGAGAGGGAACAAGACAAGGCCGCGGCGGAAGCTACGGCGCTCTTGAAAGATGCGAAAGATCAGGCTGATCGAACCCGTACCGAACTACTGAATGCCGCTAAGAAAGATGCCGACGCCCTGCGGGCTCGGACTGAGGAACAACTAGCTGTTGAACGCGAAAAGCTCCGCGCCGAACTGCGAGCGGAAGTTGCCAGTCTGACGATCGAAACGACCCGCAAGGTTCTGAGTGACGTGGTGAAGCCAACTGATCAGAAGAAGATGGTCGCCGAGGCCGCCAAGTACTTAAAGAAACAGGAGAAGGTCCGTGGCAAATAATACTGCCAAGACCTATGCCCTAGCGCTCCGAAACGCTGGCGGTGATGCGCGAAAGACCTGGGAGTCACTCCGCGAGACGAATCAGGCTCTGGCCACCGTGCCGCGATTGAAACAGCTATTAGTTGGCATCGGAACACGGCCAGCTAAGGTTCGCAAACAGGAAATCAGCAAACTGTTCAAAGGCCAACCGGCCCAGATTCAGCGTCTACTCGATTTGCTCGCGACTGATGCCAGTGTCGATCAGATGCCGGACATCCTAGAAGGCTTCACATTGCTGCTTCGCCAAGAAGGCTTTGAATCTGTCAGCATTGAGACGGCTCGACCGCTCAGTTCGGCGAACATCAGTGCGATTCTGAAATCCTTGAACGTCGACCGCCGGAAAATCCTACTCGAAGTAGTCGAGGAACCGAGTCTGATCGGTGGCGTTCGGGTCACGGTCGGTGATCGTTCCTACGATATGAGTATCGGCGGGGCACTCGATCAACTGGCCACGAACCTAGAGGTGCGAGCATGAATGGTCTAACCCTTTTGTCATCCTCGGGCTTGACCCGAGGATCAGTCTCGGATTACCAACTGACTCCCGCCTTCGCGGGAATGACAATGTGGGTCGAAATGACAAGGAGAACGTATGTCTGATCCAACGGCAGACAAAATTACCGCTACGCTCGCTGGCCGAGTTGAGAAGAGTAGTCTGGCTCGCCAACAGAAGTCTCGTGGCCGAATCATCTCGGTCGGCGACGGCATCGCCGTCATCGCCGGTCTGTCTGAAGTGAAAGCCTCGGAACGACTCAACTTTGGCGGCGGAGTCTTCGGAATCGCCCTGAACTTGGATGAAAGTACCGTTGGTGCCGTCATCCTCGGCGACGATACTGGCCTGAAGGAAGGCGGCGAAGTCCGCTCAACTGGTGAGGTTATGAGCGTGCCGGTTGGCGACGAGCTGATTGGACGCGTGGTGAATGCGCTCGGTGAACCAATCGATGGCAAAGGCCCGATCAAGACCAAAAAGCGCGCTCCGGTCGACGTGGTCGCTCCGGGAGTTATCAGCCGGCAGTCGGTTGATACACCGCTCCACACGGGCGTGAAGGCTATCGACGCCATGGTGCCGATTGGCCGCGGCCAGCGCGAACTGATTATCGGTGACCGGCAGTCCGGCAAGACGGCGCTCATCGTCGATACCATTCTGAACCAGAAAAAGGGCGACGTGATTTCGATTTACGTGGCGATCGGCCAGAAGGCCTCCAAGGTAGCGCGGTTGGTGGCGACGCTTGAGGAGCATGGGGCGATGGAGCGAAGCGTGGTGGTGGTCGCCACCGCCACCGATCCAGCGGCCCAACTCTACTTGGCACCGTACGCCGGCTGCACGATCGGCGAATACTTCCGGGACTCCGGACGTGACGCGCTGATTGCCTACGACGATCTTTCCAAACATGCCACGGCCTACCGCGAACTATCACTGTTGCTGCGCCGTCCGTCCGGCCGCGAGGCGTATCCGGGCGACGTTTTCTACTTGCACTCACGGTTGCTCGAACGAGCGGCCCGTCTGAACAAGGAGCACGGTAACGGCTCGTTGACGGCGTTGCCGGTGATTGAGACTCAAGCCGGTGACCTCTCGGCCTATATTCCGACTAACGTCATTTCCATCACCGACGGCCAGATTTACCTTGAGACGGACTTGTTCTACCAGGGCATCCGGCCGGCCATCAACGTTGGTAACTCGGTCTCGCGAGTCGGCGGCGCCGCTCAGACCAAGGCCATGAAGTCCGTAGCCGGAAGTCTCCGATTGGAACTGGCTCAGTATCGCGAGCTGGCGGCCTTCGCCCAGTTCGGTTCTGACTTGGGTGAAGAAACCCGTGGCCGACTCGATCGCGGTGCGCGACTGACGGAAGTCCTCAAGCAGGATCAGTACCAACCGCTGAAGGATTACCAACAAGTGGTAATTATCTACGCTGCCACCAGCGGTGGCTTGGACGACGTTGCGGTCGAGCGCATCCAGGAATTCGGAGCGCAGTTCATTCCGTATGTTGAACAGAAGCACGGCAAAGTCGCGACCGCCCTTAAGAAAGAGCCGGTCCTGACCGATGAGCTGAAAGCTGAACTCGACAAGGCGATTACGCAGTTTAAGAAAGCGAAGCGATTTAGTCAGTCGTCAGACGACAGACATCAGACATCAGATGCGAGTCGTGAGTCGTAAGATTGTGAAGGCTGGAGTTATTAAGTCGAGTGAAGTACAGCCTTTCGAGCGAGGTGTCCTTTCGATTCGCAAGCTCGTGGATGATCATTCCAGCGTTAGTTTTGCCATCGTGAAAATTGACGGGGAAGATGACACGACGGTTGATACGGGCGCGGACACGTTCGACTTTGTACTCGAAGGTTCGGGAACCTACACAATTAATGGGACTGTTCACGAAGTTACCAAAGGTGATTTGGTATATGTACCGAAAGGCAGTAGTTTTTCACACTCGGGCCAGATGACCATGCTGGGAATCCACAACCCACCGTTCAACCCTGAAAAATTGGAGGTAGTCAGCTGAGGACTGAAGTCTGATGACTGACGACTGAATCATGAACACCCGCGATATCAAGCGGCGGATGAAATCCATCGAGAATACTCGGCAGATTACCCGGGCGATGGAGATGGTGGCGGCTACCAAAATGCGCAAGGCCCAGCAGGCCGTAGTTGGCACTCGCGAGTACGCCGAACGCGCTCAGAAATTGTTAGTGTCGGTTTCGGCTGAAGCGGCTCAGGAACATATCCAAAGCCAACCGCTACTCGAAAAGCGTCCCGTTAAGAAAGTAGCCTACGTGGTGGTCGGGTCGGACCGCGGACTCTGTGGTGCCATGAACACCAATACGGTTAAAGCCGCGCTTGAAAGTGATAACAAAGCTGGCGCGTCGACGTTTATCTCCGTCGGCCGCAAGTCGGAGCAGGCGCTTCGCGGAAAACCACTGGTCGCTTCATTTAAAGGATTGGGCGACCTTTCCGAGTACCGAGAAATTCTACCGATTGCTGGTGTGTTGATTGATGAATTCATCGCCGGAAACGTCGACAAGATTGTGTTGGTCTACCCAGAGTTCGTTTCAACCTTGGTGAACAAGCCGCGCGTGGAAACGCTGTTGCCAGCCGAATTGCCGGAAGACCATCCGAAGCAGTCAGTCGACTCCGCCCAAACCTTATACGAACCATCAGCCGAAGCCGTACTAGAATCACTCCTCCCGCGGCTCTTAGAAATTCGACTCTACCAAGCTTTACTCGAAACTAAGGCCTCTGAACACTCGGCTCGGATGTTGGCGATGCGGAATGCCAGTAACAATGCCGGTGACTTACTCGAGGAACTCAAGTTCTCGTACAACCAAGCTCGCCAGGCTGCCATTACTCAGGAAATCGCGGAGATTTCCGCGGCGTCCGCCGCGGCCTAGTCGTGGTAGAGCGGCTTTCTTGACGGCTGATACGGCTGGCGTACGATGAAGACGTAAAAAATAAAAACCGGCACCGAATGTCCCTTGTAATCCTAGTCATTGACACGGTGCCAATCGTGAGGTACTATGCATCAACCTGAAGATCAGGGTCAACCCATGAACAGCTACCAATTGCAGGAATTAATCAAAAACATCCAGTCGATGATGCGCTGCCCATCGTGTGGAGCATCGTACACCGAAAACCAGATTCACTTCCTCGGCCAACTCGATATGGCCGCCTTGATTCAGCTTGATTGCCAAAGCTGTGGCCTGCCGGTGATGGCCACCATCGTCGTCTCCGACAAGAACCAAGTCCAGGCACCGAAGTTGATGAGCGACATTTCTACCGAGGAAATGCGCGATGTGAAGAATCACGATCCCGTTTCCAGCGACCACATCGTCGACGTCCACAGTTTCCTCAAGGACTTCGACGGGAACTTCGAACAAGCCTTTAAGTAAGACTTGATAGGCTCGGCGTAGTCAGCCCGGTAGTTTTTTGTTACGCTTAAACGCTTTTTGAGCACCACCCGCACAAACATGACCGAACCAACCGAATCAACCTTATTTATTGAGTTTGCCCAGACGGCACTCAAGTCTGGTAAACCGCTACGCCCAGAACGGCTTCAAGAATTTCTCATAGTGCTCGACACGGTGTTCTCATCGGAACCGGATGCGCTTACGTTGCTCCACGAGTTTGATGAAAAGCGATCCTACGCCGAAATTGGTGAGATCCTCGGGTACACATCTTCCAGTGCTGGACGGAAAGCGATAGAAGCCTATAACCACCTGTTCGGTGCTATTGAAGAGAGGCTGATTGAGCGAGTAGAGGCGAGCACTATCTCATATAATAAGTACTGGCTGGTGACAAAGCAGTCATAAGTCTTCAGACCCCAGACATCAGTCCTGGACTCACTGCTGGCGTTGTTTACAATAGGAACGTTGTCTCTAACGACTCACGACTCGCGACTAATGACTAACCAAACCTACACGCTGAAAGCCGAACCTCGGGAAATCACCGGGCGTAAGGTCAAACAGCTCCGTCGTGACGGAGTGGTTCCAGTAGTTCTGTACGGTCACCACGTTGAACCGAAGAATCTGACTATCGCTCGCGGTGAACTGGAGAAGGTCTACCGAAAGGCCGGCCGCTCCGCCATGGTCACGATGAAAATGTCGGATGGCGATCAGACGGTCCTGATTCATGAGATCCAACGCGATCCGCGGACGGGGCAGTATCTGCACGCCGATCTCTTCCAAGTGAAGATGGACGAGAAGATTAAGGCCACTGTGCCGATTCATACCGATGGCGAATCACCAGCCGTCCGCGAACTAGACGGAATTTTGGTTACCAACTTGAACGAACTGGAGATTGGATGTTTGCCAGGTGACCTACCATCCGAAATTATCGTCGACCTTGCGGCTCTCAAGACATTTGAAGACGCCATTACTGTGGCCGACCTGAAGATTCCGGAAGGTGTCGAGGTGTTGAGCGAAGCCGAGACCAACGTGGTTGCCGTCCAACCGCCGAAGACGGAAGAGCAGCTCGAGGCTGAACTGGCTGAGGATGAAGATACCGGTGAGCCGGAAGTTGAAGGTGAGGAAGATGAAGAAGGCGAAGAGGGTGAAGAAGGAACTGAAGGCGAAGGTGACGGTGATTCTGACGACGACGCTCAGTCAGATGACAAGGGTGACGACAAGAAACCCGACGACTCGGGCGGCAACAAGAAGGCCGACGACAAGAAGTCGGACGACAAAAAAGATACTAAAGACTAGTCAGCTAATCTGATACGAAGGCTTCACGCCCAGGAAGTCGTCTAGGATGTAGGCCACGATAATGTAGGCCACGAAGATGATGATCAGACCGAGGATGGCGTACATCACGGTGTGTCGAGCTTTCTCGACGCCTTCTGGGTTACCCATCGAGATGATGAAGCGGAAGCCGCCAATGATGATAAAGACGAGTGCTACCGCACCGCCCCAGAGGAGCAGGGTGTTAATCACTTGCGCGAGCACGTTTCCAGGCTCGAACGAAAGTAACGGATTGGGGATGGGCGGGACGCCTAAAGGAATATCCATAGCTAAGGAGATTACCTCTATTATGTGCCTTTTTCAACCTTTCTGACCAGTTGGGGACAAGTTCTGCTTTACATATAGCAACCAACCAATTAGTATAGAAAGCGAGCGACCATTAGGTTGCCGGAGGGCGGAGGGCGGTCGGAATCGGGCCTTCTTCTTACTACTCATGAAACAGCTACTCATTGCAATCACGTTTGCATTGGTGATGGCGATGCCAGACTTTGTAGAGGCGGTATCCCCAACACCCGTGCCGTCTCCCAGTCCAACCGCTTCGATGCAGCCGATTGCTAAGCCGTTGGCCGGAGAGGTACGAATCAACGAGTTTCTCCCGAACCCAGTCGGTACGGATACCGGCAACGAATGGGTTGAACTAGCCAACGTCTCGACCCACACCATTGATGTTGGTGGATTGCTCGTCGTTCGAATCTCCGGGTCGACCATTTTGACGGTACCAACCGGAACGACTATCGTGGCTGGCGGAGTCGCCGCCTTCACCAATAGCGGCAGCCTGATCAATACCGGCGATACGCTTATTTTGAAGACGGGTACAACCGAGTTGGATAGGGTGACCTATGATGACACGGGTGGCGAAGGGCAATCCTGGGCGCGCTCCAGTGCGACGGAAGGCACCTGGACCGACGTTACTAGTAAGGGCGAAGTTAATCCGATTCCGGCTCCCGAGGCTGGTGCTGATCCGGAAGGCATCGTTACCGCGGCAACCAGTGCTACCGGAAAGTCGACGACGGCTACGACGAAAGCGTCGACGGCCAGCAGTAAAACGTCGGCCACTAAAACCAGCGCGGCCAAGAAACTACCAGCTGGCGGAACGCCCTGGGCCGGCTACGTCCTCCCGATGACGCTTGCTATGCTCTACTGGTACAAACGAATCCGAACTCTATGACCCGACCCTACTTCGAAATTTGTAACAAATTTACTAGCGAGACGCTTGGCGTCTCGCGAAGTAGGGTCGGATGATTACTTCTTCCGCAGATGAAACCCGAACGCTCGGTCGCCGGCTGGCCCAGAGCATGGCTGGCGGTGAGAACCTGCTCTTAATCGGACAGCTGGGTAGCGGCAAGACGGCCTTCACTCAAGGACTCGCCGAAGGTTTGGGTGTAACTGATCCGGTCAAAAGCCCCACCTATACCTATCTGCGTGAATACGAGCTACCGAATCGGTCAACGCGGTTAGCGCATTTTGATCTGTACCGATTGTCGGACAAACCGACTGATCGTGAGCTGGAAAGCATCGAGTTGCTCGACCGTTTGGCCGACGACGACACCATTACGGTGATTGAGTGGGCGGATAAATTACACAAGACCAAGCGGAACAACCAATACGTCGTGGAATTTTCAGTGGTTGGCGACACGGAGCGGAAGATTAATCTGCCAAAGAGTCTCAGAAAGTCGCTACCGTCATGATCCGACCCTCCTTTGAAAATTCGTTCCGAGTTTTAGGCGAGATGCTTTGCATCTCGCAAAGGAGGGTCGGATGAGACGCTTTCTGTTGATTAACACTGCCAAAGAACCGGCCACGGTGGCCATCGCTACGGCGGATAAAATTCTAGCCGATTCGCAGGTAACCGATCGTAAACAATTATCCGAGAAACTACTGGAGCGAATCGATGAATTATCTCGCGGATCCAAAACCCCGCTCGAAAGTCTGGCCGCCATCGGTATCGTCCGTGGACCGGGGCCGTTCACCGCATTGCGCATTGGCGTGGCCGTGACGAACGCTTTAGCCTACGCCCATAAATTGCCGATAGTAGCCTTGGATGCTGACGAAGTTCCTTCCGACTCAGCCTTTGCAAAGACGGTGGCCGCGCGGGTTGATGACCGTCAGACCGAAAGTGCCGTGCTGCCACACTACGGACGTGATCCGTCGATTACGTTGCCGAAGAAGAAGTAGGGCTCGAAAAGGAGTTCGTCAGCACCTGGACGTCGTAAACGTTAACTGGTCCGCTGCCGCCGTTTACGGCGAACGTTTTCCATCTCGGGAATTGCTGATAGAACCCTTCGTTTACGGTGAAGCCTTTGTCGGCCCGTTCGGCCGGACCAATTACCACATAATCCACGCCATACTGTCTGAGTAACTCTTCGGTTCCTGGTTGAGCCTCGTACATGGCTTTGACGTCCCGTTCACGATCTTGGAACTTCAGGCCGTAGCTCCAGAGGTTGCCGCTGTACCCGAGCAAGACTTGGCGGCCGCCCAGTACTGATACTGGGTTATTAACCTGTTGTGAGGTCAGCCAGACAGAGTGTGGTGCAGTGCCGGTGATCACATCTCGCCCAATCTGAATACCCGTTTGGTCGAACAGCTGCGCTTTGTATTTGTTTGGTTGGAGGGTTTTCGAAACATCAGCCAAGCCAGCGGCGGTCAAACTGAGAATAACCAGTACGGTTACTACTTTGGCGATTCGTCCGCGATCCATCCATCGCGACAGCAACAGCACCACAATCGGCAGACTGAAGATGAACCAGTAGACGAGCAGCTTGGTATTATCCCAATCCCACGGTTGGAAGACGTAGAAGTTGGCGGCCAGCCAGACCAGCCCGGCTCCCAGCGTTAACGACACCAGCAGCCGTTCTGATTTTCGGAAGACCACCAGACCGACTAGAATCAGCGGAATAAACAGTCCAGCGTTCTTCAACCAGAACCAAACCAAGTCGTCGCTGCCTTTGGTCCAGCCGTACTGGAACCGGAACGACTCGGTAATATGCGTGCCAGTCGTCAGCCAGACGAATTGCGGTAGGGCCACAATCAGGATCGGTACCACGAACCACAACCACAGTTTGAGGTGTTTGAGTTTCGGTTTGGCTCGTCCAGCCAGTTGCTTCCAAGTGAGCGGGATGAGCACGGTAGTCAGCAGACCCAGCACCATCAGCGAGTGAGTGTGGATGAGCGGTAACAGACAGGCGATGAGTCCGGCGGCCAGGAACAACTTGGTATCCCGGCCTTTGCTTTTCAGTCCCAAGTAGAGCAGCGAGACCGTGCCGAGCAACAGCGGCAGGCCGAACAGGAAGGCGCGCTGTGGAATCAGATAGGCATAGATAGTGTTAATGAAGTTAATATTCGGAATTGGGACGTTACCCCAGGTCTGGGTATAGTTATGCGGCTGACTGGCCAAGAATTGGCCGAAGCTCTGGTGACTACCCGCAGCATCGGTAAAGAAGTTCACAAATCCCAGTCCGCCAGAGAAGTAGAAGAGGATTGGGGTCAGCCACATGCCGCGGCCGATGGTGATTCGGGTGAACGTCCCCAGTAACCCTAAGCCAGACAGTGCCAGCAGAATGCCAGGAACTTTCATCGCCCAGAGCAAATCGAACCCGCCCTTTAGCAAGACGCCGGAGAAGAAGTTAGTGATGAACGGATAGGTAATCTTCTGACCAGACAGATAATTGAACTCCGGCGGGAAGTTATCGCCGAAGGCAAAACTATTGGTTTGAGCCAAGTGTTGATTCCAGTCACCCCAAACGTTCCCGAATCCAGCGAACAGGCTGCCATCCTGCAGGAAGATGGCACTCCAGTAGATGTAGGTCAGCATGGCACCGATGCCGAGGTAGACCAGGAAGGTGCCGAGTCCTTGCCGTTTTCTTACGCGCTTCCGTACATCACGCCATTCGCGCTTGAGCGGCTTTCGCCAGTATTCGCGGAACCACGATTCGATACTGAAAATCATCAATATGCTGGCGACTCCGCCAATTACCCAGACGTTCAAGCCGAACAGCATAGCCGCGCCGAACGTCAGCAGTCCGGCCACGGCAAATCCAATTGGAATAGCCAAGAAGACCCGATCTTCGAATCGGAGTTTGGTAGTCGGAATGGCGTAGGCCAGGGTAAATCCGGCTGCCAACGAAATCAGAAGATAACCCAGGGCTAACATACCGTTCAAGTATAGAGAGTCGCGGGTCGTTAGTCGCTAGTCTCTGGTCAGGTAAGGCAAAAATTTCCAGCGACTATCGACTAGTCACTAGCGACTGCTTATAGTGGGTAGGTAAAACTGAATTTTGGTGACCTTATGACTAATACATCACTACATGGAACTGTTGATTGCACTCGTCGCCGCTGGCGTCGGAGCCGGTCTTGGCTATGTGATTTTTTCCCAAACCACGGGAAAAAAGCACCAACACGCGGACGCCCGAGCTGAAAAACTCGTAGCCGAAGCTGAAGCCAAGAGCAAAGAGCTTGTCTTAAAGGCGCAGGAAGAAGCGCTGAAGGCTAAGTCGGCGGCCAAAGACGAGGAGCGCGAACAGCGGGCTCGATTGGAGAAATCAGAGGCTCGGGTTTCGGCTCGCGAAGAAACGCTGGATCAGAAAGAAAAGCAGCTCGACCAGAAGACTGGGCAAGTTGAGACTGATCGCAAGCAGGCTGAGCAATTGAAGCAGGACGTCGAAGAGGTCAAAGTTCGCCAGGTTACCAATCTGGAAAAGGTCGCCAAGCTGAAACAGTCTGAGGCCAAAGACGTCTTACTGAAGATGGTCGAGAAAGAGTTCTCTGGCGAGATGGCCAAGAAGGCCCGACAGATGGAAGAAGACGCTACGGAACACGGTGAAGAAAAAGCCCGCAAGATTATTGCGACGGCTATTCAACGCTACGCCGCTGACCAAGCGTCCGAGATGACGGTGACGACGGTTCAGATTCCCAACGAGGAGATTAAAGGCCGCATCATCGGCAAGGAAGGCCGCAACATCCAGTCCTTCGAGAAGGCTACGGGGATCGATATCATCGTCGACAGTGATAGTCCCGACACCGTGGTGCTGTCCGGCTACAATCCGGTTCGTCGTCAGGTGGCTCGGATAGCCATGGAGACGCTGGTCGCGGACGGTCGGATCAATCCGTCGCGGATTGAGGAAGTGGTCGGCAAGGCTGAGAAGGAAATCAACAAGATTACCAAGAAGGCCGGTGAAGACGCCTTGTTCGAGCTGAAGCTGACTGGTATCAAGCCGGATTTGGTCAAATTACTTGGCACCATGAAGTTCCGGACGAGCTACGGACAGAACATTTTGGATCACTCGGTCGAAGTAGCGCGCGTAGCTGAGATGCTGGCGGCCGAAATTGGGGTCGATACTAAGAAGGCCAAGCTGGCCGCACTCTTCCACGACATCGGCAAAGCGGTCACCCACGAAGTCGAAGGTCCACACGCCCTGATTGGCTACGACATTTGTAAGAAGTATGGTCTGCCAGAAGACGTCTGCCACGCTGTAGGTGCTCACCATGAAGATATGCCGATGGATTCACCGCTCGACATCATCACTCAGGTGGCAGACGCTATTTCCGGTGCCCGACCCGGTGCGCGTCGCGAAAACTTCGAGCAGTACGTCAAACGCTTGCAGGATCTGGAGAATGTCGCCAACTCATTCGATGGTGTTCAGAAGTCCTACGCTATCCAGGCCGGCCGCGAAGTTCGCATTCTGGTGAAGCCGGAAGAGCTTGATGACCTTTCGACTATCAAGCTGGCCAAGGAAGTGGCCGAGAAGATTGAGAAGGAAATGACCTATCCGGGTCAGATCAAGGTCAACGTCATCCGCGAGACTCGAGCTTCCGAGAACGCCAAGTGAAAATACTCTTTATCGGTGACGTGGTCGGAAAAGCCGGCCGCTTAGCGGTGGCTGAGGCTCTACCAAAGTGGAAGAAAGAACACTCACCCGATCTGATAATCGCCAACCCGGAGAATTCCGCACATGGCCATGGAGCTACGCCGGCTACGCTGGACGAGCTCATGAAGGCTGGCGTTGAGGCGTTTACGTATGGGGATCATCTCGAAGATCATCAGCTGGAGAAACTGGCGGACTATCCGCTGGTGCGACCAGCTAACCTGAAAGGGAAATACCCGGGGGCTGGAGTACGGGTGGTTGAGACTGCTTTACATAAGAAGGTGCTCCTGATTAGCCTGTTAGGCTTCGCATTCGTGAAGCGGGACGCCACCGATTACTTCGATGCAGCTGATGCCATCCTTAAGCAACAAGACGATCCAGCACTCGAAGCCATTTTCATCGATTTCCATGCCGAGACTACGACCGAAAAGGCCGCCTTGGCACATCACCTCGATGGACAGGTGAGCGCGTTGGTCGGGACGCATACTCACGTACCAACCGCAGATACCCGAATTCTGCCGAACGGTACGGCCTTTCAGTCAGACGTCGGTATGTCCGGAACCGAGGAAAGTGTAATCGGCTTTCATCCGCCCAGTTCTAAAAAATGGCTGAAGAATGAGATGGGTACATTCAAAGGAGACGTCCCATTCGACCTTTCTGAGGCTCGTCCGTACATCTGTGACGCCGTTGTAATCGATACTATCGACCGTCACAAATCGCACTCAATAGAGCGAATTACAACCAGGCAGTAATCCACAGTCCCGCCATTGACATATTTTTGCCCCCAGGCATACTGATGGGTACACAAACAAACGCTTTGTTAAGGGAATCTATCATTGTTAGGAGGTGAAGTACATATGGCAGGAGCAACTATGAACAAGCAGGATCTCATCGAGACTATGGCCAATCGCGCCAAGATCTCGAAGAAAGCGGCCACTGTCGCTTTAGAGGCAATGACCGACTCGATTACCAAGACTCTCCAAAACGGAGGCAAGGTATCCGTCAGTGGTTTCGGTGCTTGGTACGCTAATAAGCGCGCCGCCCGCATGGGTGTAAACCCGCAAAATACTTCTCAACGGATTCATATCCCTGAGACTGTAGTCGCGAAGTTTACTCCGGGCAAGAACCTTAAAGAGGCCGTCCGAAAATAATGCCAACGCATTCGTAGACCCCCTCACGCTACCTAGGTCGCGAGGGGGTTTTCGTTTGGGTCAGCGTTGAGCGGGTGGAGAGAATCGAACTCTCATTACTAGCTTGGAAGGCTAGTGTATTAGCCGTTATACGACACCCGCAGATGCGTTACAGTGCTTAATTGTAGCTTATGATAAGGGTATCGGGGCGTGGCGCAGCCTGGTAGCGCGCCTGCTTTGGGAGCAGGAAGTCGTCAGTTCGAATCTGACCGCCCCGACAAAGACATTCTGATGACCGGCCGAACTCGGCCGGTTTTTTGTCAACCCCGAAAACCCCATAGCTCATTGACTTTCGTGCCTGGAGGTGGTATTATTCTCTAATTTTCCACTCGGAAGGCACGCCGGTGAGAAGAGGTCGGACTTCGCGTCCGCACTATCCAAACAAACACCGAATGATTGCCAACGTCTTCCAAGGAGTTTTTGATACCGGTTACGACATTGAGTTTCGTAACCGTCTACCGCGCTTCGGTACCACCCACCAAGCTAACGGCTACATCGATCCGGCTACTGATCGAATCATTATTCGTCGAGACGCCGCTATCGATCAACGGGCTATCACGTTACTCCACGAAATTGTCCACGAAATCTACCCTGATTGGAGTGAGGCAGACGTGGAAGCTACCGCCCAGTACACCTACCAGAATCTTTCTGACGAAGACCGCGGGATCGTCAACTTCCTGGCTACCGACCCCGAAGAGACCAGACTCCCGGCGTAACCGCGTCGGTTTTTATTGACTGGCGCAGCAATTGCTTCGCCGGCACTTTACTATATGGACATGCCCCGGTAGCTCAGTGGAAGAGCAGGAGACTTCTAAGCTCAAGGTCGTAGGTTCGATCCCTACCCGGGGCACTATTTATCAACATTTCTGAACCTCGGTTCAGAAATGCAGAAGTTGTAGAGCTGGCGTCGTTTCGCGAATGAATCGCGAAACTCGGTCTGTATGGAAACCTCGGCTTTTGGCACTCTTACCTAAGAGATTAAGACGTATACTTAGGCTTGTACCGTTTCCAATTCATGGTGGTTGTAGCTCAGTTGGTTAGAGCACCGGCTTGTGGTGCCGGGGGTCGTGGGTTCGAGTCCCATCAGCCACCCCAAGTTATACTCAGTAGGTATGAAACTCGTCGTCCAAATCCCCTGCCTCAACGAAGAAGCGACCTTGCCGTTGGTCTTACAGGATATCCCGAAACGGATACCAGGGATCAAGCAGATCGAGGTGCTGGTAATCGACGATGGGTCGACGGACAAAACGGTCGAGGTCGCCAAGCGGCACGGGGTCAAGCATTTCATCCTGCACCGGCGGAACATGGGATTAGCCCGCTCGTTCCATGACGGCGTCAATAAAGCGCTCGAGTTGAAGGCGGACATCCTGGTCAGCACGGACGGAGATAACCAGTACCCCCAGCAGGATATCTCCAAGCTGGTAAAACCCGTTCTCGATGGCCGCGCCGAGATCGTCATCGGCGACCGGCAGACCAAGACCATCGCCCACTTTTCCTGGATGAAGAAAGTACTGCAGCGCTGGGGCAGCGCTATCGTAAACCGGGCTGGCGGTACGGATATTCCGGACGCTGCCAGCGGCTTCCGGGCCTATTCCCGCGAAGCCCTGTTCCGATTGAACGTCGTCACCCGGTTCAGCTACTGCATGGAGACGATCATCCAGGCCGGTATCAAGAAGCTGGCGATTGTCAGCGTGCCGATCAAGACCAATGAGAAACTGCGGGAATCGCGGCTCTACCGCTCAACCGGCCACCACGTTACCAAATCCGCCTTAGCGATCATCCGCAGCTACCTGATGTACAAGCCGTACGCCATCTTCATCACCCTCGGTATCGCCTTGCTGCTCCTCGGGCTGATTCCGTTCGGCCGTTACCTCTGGCTACTCTCCACCGACCCCACGCCCGGCGGGCATCTGCAGTCATTGATCCTCGGTTCAGTGCTGCTGGTCGGGTCATTCCTCAGCTTCATCATGGGCGTGATCTCTGACCTGATCCGCACCACCCGGATTCTCCAGGAAGATGAGCTCGAACGCCTGAAGCGGATCCAGTACCGGCGTTAGCGACCCCGGCGTTTCTGCCAGCGGATGGCCCCGATCGCCGCAACGCCGGTGACCACGTCGACAATTAAGGTAATCAACCGCCAGAGGACAATCGGCGGGTTGGCGATCCCGTTCGCGGCGTAAATCACCTCACGGACGCCGAGTCCGCCAGGGGCGAAGACCGCCAGAATGCCGACCGAGAATGCCAAAGCGTTGATGGCGATGGCCGGAAAGATACCGACCGAAGCGTGGAAGGCCTGGAGCACCGTCCAGAACGCCAGGCCAGCCAGTACCCAGCCGGCTGCACACAGGAGCAACAGTCCGGCTTCCCGGCGGGTCGGGACGGTACCGAGCTTGGGAATCTTCACGCTCCCGGTGTGTACCAAGCCTGCCGCCAGGGCTAGGGCGGTCAAGCCTGCCGTGACCGTACCGAGGATCAGATCGTAATCGAACGCGAAGATAATTCCGCTCAACACCAGGGCGCTGGCGACCAGGTTGGCGTATTCAAGCAGCTGCGCCTTGGTGCTTTTTCTGAGCGAGAATCCCATGTCGTGCGCATACTTGGCCCGGAACGAGAACGTGAACAAACTGGACGGCAGATACTTGAACGGTTGAGCCGCGAATGAGCTGAGCCACAAACGCGTGTGTACCGACGAGTCGATCAGCCGGGCGACCAACTGCCAGTGCCAGGCTGCAACCCCGTAGAAGGCGACGTATAGCAGCCCGGAAAGGGCCAACCATCCTTCCTGACCGCGGATGTCGTCGATTCGGAAGTCGGCCAAGAGCGCTCCGGCCCGGTCCCAGAGAAAGTAGACGACCGCGGCGAGGATCGAGACCTGCACCACCAGCAGGCCCGTCCGGATCGCTATGTGCTTTTTTGGGCCAGGACGATCATCCATGGGAGCGGTGACTTAGTGGCTACGACGGGACCGAATCCGGATTCGACGTTCCGGATCAGGGAGCGCTTCGACCAATGGTTGAGATGGCCGGTGGTGTTTCCCAAGTGGCGGAGGTACTTGCCGCGGGCCACGTTGAGCACGCGCCAGAGCGACTCCCGCGGAACTCCCAGGATTAGATAGCCGCCGGGTTTGACCACCCGCTTGAGCTCCGCCAGGGATCGGTCAGGATAGTCCAGATGCTCGAGTACTTCCAGCAGATAGACCAGGTCGAGGCTGTCGTCCTCGCGGCGCAGCTCGTAGGCGTCTTCCTGGATGATCCGCATTCCCGGGTTGAGGCGCTTGGCTTCCGGGATCTGGTGCTCGACGTACTCGGAGGCTTCCAGGCGGACGCGTGCCGGCAGCATCTTCCGCAGCCGCACGGTCGAGAACCCTTCGCCGCAGCCGACTTCCACGGCCTGGCGTTTTCCGTCCGCGGCGGACAGGGCTTGCTCAGACAGATCCTGGACGGCTCGGAAGTAGCCGTCGATCAGTTTCTGGCCGACCAATCCGCTCTGCTCATACTTACGTCGGAAGTCTTCCTGTTCCGGAGTAGCGCGGAGGGCATGGTAGGAGTTGGGCATGCAGATATACTAGCAGTATGTCCGATTCCCCCGCCCAGGAAGCTCAGGGACTGCTTTCCCCATTCTTGACCCGTCAACGCTACACCCATGCCGCCCGGTTCGTCTCAGATGACGATACCGTCCTGGACCTCGGCTGCGGATCAGGGAAGCTGAAGCATTACCTGCCGAAAGGAGCTACCTACCAAGGGGCGGATATCGCGCGATACTGGAAGCGGGGTGCCCCAAACTTCTTCGTCGTCAAGGTCGGTGATCCGCTGCCGGGTCTGATCCGGACGGCCGGGGTCTCGGTCGTCACTGCCTTGGCGCTGATCGAACACCTGAGCCAGCCGCAGGAGCTGTTCGCGGACGCCGGAAAGGCGCTGGCAACGGGCGGTCGCGTGGTCCTGACGACGCCGCACCCGATCGGGAGGTCGATCCATGACTTCAGCGGGAAAATCGGCCTCGCGAGCAGCGACGCCAGCGAGGAACACGAGACGTTCCTGGACAAGCGTGACCTCCGGAAGTTAGGCGAGCGCGCCGGATTCGAACTGGTTGCCTATAAACGGTTCCTGTTCGGGATGAACCAGGTGGCGGTCTTCGAGAAAACCAAGACTACTTGAGCTTGATCAGGTAGGCCTGGTGGGTGCCATAGGGCAATCCTGTTACCGGATCACCGTACTCGAGGCTAGTCGTTAGAATCGTGTCGAATCCGGTAAGGTCGACAGGTTTTTTCGGGTATTCGATGTACAAGTAGTATTCGATGCCATTCTGCCTCAGGGATTTTTGGACGAGTGGATCATTTAGCGTTAATCCAGGTTGGGTAGTGCCATACCCCGACAAATTTGCAAAGTACGCGACTGTTGCGCTGGTGCCATAACTATTGCTCGCGAACCGGGATCGAGGTGGCACTTTCTCCTTTATGGACTGGGAGAATTGTCGTGCCACGGGATAGTATGGATCCCTGGAGGCTGGGAATAAATATCCGTACCACGCGATGAAGATAAGAAGCGGAAAAGCCAGTGCGGTTAGCCGGAAGGCCCACTGTAATCGCAGTCGGGGGGCGTAGACAGGCCAATTTCCCACCAGAATGGAAACGGTTGTAATGTTCAGGATAAGAATAGGCCATAAGTATCTACCACCGCCGACGACCTGACTGGCACAATAGGCTAATGCGAATACGCCACCCAAGAGGCTCGCGACTACGAGTGGACTGCGATGCCGGCGGTTAATATTGCCTGAAATCAAGAGCAGGATGATGACCCAGAATGTGCCGATTAAGAAAGGTGAAAGCTGGTTCAAGGCGGAAACTACTCCAGGAATATTTCCGGTCAGAACCTTACCTAAATAGAAGCTGAAATCGTTTACGCTCCTTAATGGACTCCATGAAGCGTAGGGGTGCATAGTCGGGTCTTCCCACGGAGTGACTGCAAACCTGTTAGGCGGGGGTTGTAATCCGTTGATGAAGGGATGCCCGACCGAGTGCGGGCCGATAAACGATAGGCTGTATTCTCCCGCGCTGCCCAAGGTGAAGCTTTCATACTTAAAACTCAAGGGAACTACCCATACCGCGACGACCATGGATAGTGCTAGGAAGGGCATAGCAAGGTGCCTTACTCGACCCGAGAAGCGCATATTCCGAGGAGCCTTAGCGAGGAAGAGGAACCAGACGATTGTGGACACTATGAAGATTGGCAGCAGAACAGCTTTCGTCAAATATCCGATTCCGCCAAGCACGCCCAACCAAACCAGCCATTGTCTAGACTGACCGAATGGGGTACTGGCTTTAGAAAGCATGAACACAAACACGATCGCCCATAATGCCACTAACAGGTCGGGTGTAACGAAATACTGGACCGCGTATAGCAAAAGGACAAACGTGGAGCCTTGGTAGACGATGGAGGCGAGCGGTTTGTCCTTTGTGTATCGGTTGACGATTTTCTGACCCGCAAAAAGTATTGCCACTGCGGTTATGACTACAAGAATCCGATACGCCACTTCCCCATCAATTCCCAGGGCGACGAATGGAGTCATCGTCCAGCTCAGCAACGGGGACCAGTAGGCATTAACAGCCTCTTTCCAGTGGCCACTAGCATAATGTTGCGCAATCGAGATATACGGTATTCCGTCACCGCCAATGTTCCAAGTCGCCGATCGGGCCGCCATCCCTAGGACGGCGGTGACCGCCAGATAATACAGGATGGTCGGCAGTCTGCCGGAGAGGATTGGAAGTTTCTTTTGAATCATGGGGCCATACTCAACGATGCACCTGGGCATTATAGGGACCAGGCGTGCCATCGGCCAACATAACGACGTTACAAGTGTCGTGCTACCAGCGCAGGATGGGAAATAATCGTGGTGTCTATACTGGTAAGTGAACGGGTAACGCCTGTCGCGAGCCACGAACCGCAGTTCTAACGTCGTCCACGCAGGGACCCACAGTAAGCAATAATAAATACGTATGACGTTTCAAGCGTATCTCGATACCATCCAAGCCAAGACTGGTAAATCCGCGGATGATTTTGTCGCCCTGGCCAAGAAGAAGGGATTTTTCGAGCCTGGAGTGAAAGCCACACAGATTACTGATTGGCTAAAGAAAGACTTTGATTTAGGTCATGGCCACGCGATGGCGTTGGTGGCAGTCTTCAAGTAACATGGGGCGCTCAAGAAGAAATGAGTTTACGACGAAGCCTAACCAGATGAAGTATCGAGCCGTTCTCTTCGACTTCTTCGGAGTCATCTGCGACGAGCGCTACTGGCGTTGGATGGCGGAGCATATCCCGGATTACGAACAGCGTCGTGACTATTTTCAGACTTTGGCCGATACAGCCGATCGGGGGGACGTCGACAAGGCTGAAGTCTACGATGCGCTCGGTAAAGAAGCCGGCGTAACCAGCAAGTCGATTCGCCAGGACATTTATGACTCGATTACGCTGCAAAAGCAGGTGCTCGATTTGATTGCCGAATTAAAGCAATCGTATAAGACAGGGATTGTCTCGAATGCCGACTATCGGCAACTCGAACGGGTTATCGGCGAACACCACCTAAACCGCTACTTCGATGACGTGGTGGTTTCGTCGAAGGTAAAACTGATCAAACCGGATCCGAAGATCTTTAAGCTGGCCTGTGAGCGGCTCAGCGTAGAACCAAGCGAAGCAATCTTCATTGACGACATTGAGGTGAACGCAGTTGGAGCGGAGAAAGCCGGGCTAACGGGGATTCTTTATACAGACCCGAAGTCGCTTCGTGAATCACTTGCGCAACTTGGCGTAGAATAAACCCATGCAACAACTTACAATCTGCCTCTGGCTTGATAGACAAGCCGAAGGAGCCGCAGAGTTTTACACGGCTCTCATACCCAATTCGAAGATCGGAAAGATCCAGCGCTATGGGAATGATGCCGCCATGGCCTGCATGCTCAAGATGCAGAAGCTGGATATTGCCGAAC
>SICC01000006.1 GCA_009694835.1 Patescibacteria group bacterium | reverse complement strand
GATTTACCGATTGAGCGAGCAGCCTCCGACCAAATGGGAATGCTGGCAACCGTCATGAACGCGATTGCGCTCCAGAATGCCCTAGAACACATCGGGACGACCTCACGGGTCCAATCGGCCTTGAGTATGCCGGCCGTCGCCGAACCGTACGTCCGGCGCCGAGCTATGCGTCATTTGGAAAAAGGGCGAGTGGTTATCTTCGCGGCCGGGATTGGCAATCCCTACTTTACGACCGACACCGCCGCGGCCTTACGTGCCCTGGAAATTGACGCCGAAGTCCTTCTGAAGGGAAGCACGGTTGATGGTGTCTACGACCAAGATCCTAAGCAGAATCCCAAAGCTGTCCGCCATCAACACATCAGCTATACTGACGTCCTTACTAACGAGCTGGGCGTGATGGACGCTACCGCTATCTCGCTCTGCCGGGAAAATAACCTGCCGATTATCGTCTTTGATATCTTTGCCAAGAACACCCTCAAGGACGTTATCCAAGGAAAGCCTGTCGGCACGATTGTGACTAAATCATGAACCCAGAACAAGCCAAACAGGAATTTCAAAAGGTCGTCGACTATCTGACAGGGGAGTTGACGCAGATTCGAACGGGACGCGCTAATCCGGCTTTAGTAACTGACGTTTCAGTTGATGCCTACGGAACCCCAACGCCAGTTAAACAACTGGCTCAGGTCAGTGTGCCGGAAGCTACCGTGATTGCCGTGGCACCGTGGGACAAGGGACTCGTTAAACCAATTGAAGATGCCCTCACCCAGGCTGAAGTCGGTCAGGTTTCGAACAATGGTGTCACTATCCAGGTCACCGTGCCGGCCATGACCGAAGAGCGACGCTTAGAGTTTTCTAAATTAGCCGGTGAGAAACTTGAGAGCGCCAAAATTTCTGTACGAAACGTTCGGCAAGAGGCAATCAAGAAAGCGGAACGGGATGATCCAGCTGAAGATGAGATGAATCGCTTCAAGAAGCTAGTTGATCAAAACGCCAGCGAGGCTCAGCAGAAGCTGGAAGAAATGACCAAGGCTAAGCAGCAAGAAATCGAGACCGTATGAGCCGAACCAAAGAACTTATTCCGAATCACGTCGCTATTATCTTGGACGGTAACCGCCGTTGGGCCAAGCTTCGAGGACTGTCAGTCATGCGGGGACACTACTACGGACTCTACAAGGCCTTATGGCCGGTGGTGTTAGATGCGCCTAACCAGGACATTAATAATTTAACGGTCTGGGGATTCTCAACCGAAAACTGGAAACGTGATCCAAAAGAAATCCAGTATCTGTTTAAGCTGTTTGAACGCGGTATCCGAAATCGTGTTAATGAATTGAACCACGCCGGCATCCGGATCAAAGCTATTGGACAGATTGAACGGTTTCCGAAAGCGCTTCAGAAAACCCTTAATGATGCAATTGATAAGACCAAGGACAACACGGGGATGACGTTTACGTTAGCCCTGTCATACGGCGGTCGCTCCGAGATTGTCAGCGCGGCTAAAAAACTCGCTAAAAAGAAACCCGCAGAAATTACCGAAGCCAGTTTTACCAAAGCCCTGTATGACCCAGAACTCCCTGACGTCGATCTGATCATTCGGACCAGTGGTGAGCGTCGGATGTCAGGCTTTATGCCGTGGCAGGGAACCTACGCCGAGCTGTACTTCAGCCAAAAGAATTGGCCCGACTTTCGGCCGACCGACCTGGCTGCGGCGTTGACTGACTTTGCGGCCCGACAGCGGCGCTACGGCAGTTAATCAAGCAGATATCGCCCGAGGCCGGTAGAATAAAACAAAACAAACGTTATGAGTATCGTCATTACTATCGTCGGGTTCCTGCTCATTTTCGGGCTGCTGATTTTCGTGCACGAATTCGGACACTTCATTGTCGCTCGCCGAAACGGTATTAAGGTCGAGGAGTTCGGATTCGGCTTACCGCTCCTGCCAAAGATTTTCTCGGTCAGAAAAGGGGAAACCCTCTACACTATTTATCCGGTCCCGCTTGGCGGATTCGTGAAAATGTTGGGCGAGGATGGGAAGTCAAAATCGAAACGCTCATTCGCGAGTCAATCGATGGGGGTGCGAGCCAGAGTATTAGTCGCCGGCGTCACTATGAACCTGTTATTGGCCTACATACTGCTGACTATTGGCTTCCTGTTTAATATGCAGCCAATCGCCCTCTGTCCGAGCGATATTCCGAACGCTAAGTATCAGAATACGGTCAGCATTGCGGCCGTCAGTGACGGCGGAGCTGCTAGTAAAGCTGGCCTGAAAACGGGGGACACGATTACCAAAATCGGAAGTACCTCAATCAACTGCAATACCCAGGTACCGCATATTCTCCAGCAATCTCCTGGCCAAGCGGTGACGATGGATATCAAACGTGACGGTCAAGCTCAATCAGTTTCAGTAACCCCAGCCGCTTCGGGTGCCAGCAAAGGCCGTATTGGCATCGCCCCGAAAGATAATTACACCGAACTGAGTTACCCCAAGTGGGAAGCGCCGATTATTGCCGGCATGGAAACCGTGGCGATTAGTGCTGCCACCTTAACCGCTATCGTCGACGTCTTTGCGAAGCTATTCTCATCCGGATCAGTGCCGCAGGGAGTAGCCGGACCGGTCGGCATTGCCAAGTTAACCGGAGACGCCATTGCGCTCGGATCGCTCGTTGTCCTGCGTTTCATTGCGATTATTTCACTCAGTCTGGCCATCTTTAACTTGTTGCCAATTCCAGCCCTCGACGGCGGGCGACTGCTGTTCGTCGGTATTGAAGCGCTGCGTGGCGGTAAGCCAATCAGCCAAAAGACCGAGCAGGCCATCCACGCGGCTGGATTCTTCCTACTGCTCGCGCTGATCGTGGTGATAACCTACTTTGACTTGACGCGATGAGCCGCGCCAGAATCCAATATCGCGGTAAACTAGACGTATGAAACTCTCTCAGAGCTTCACTAAACCGCTCCGCCAAGCACCGAACGACGCGGACTCGGCTAATGCCGCGTTCTTGATTCAAGGCGGCTACCTGGACCAATTGGCGGCCGGTATCTACAGCTTTTTGCCACTTGGCTGGCGAGTCTACCGAAAGGTCGAGCAAATCATCCGAGAGGAAATGGATGCCATTGGCGGTCAGGAATTGAGTATGCCAGCGCTTCACCCAGCCGCACCGTGGAAAGCCAGTGGGCGCTGGGACGACAAAGATGTTCAAGAGGTGATGTATCAGTTCGAAGACCATTCCGGAAAGCCGTATGGTCTCGGCTGGACTCATGAAGAGATTATCGCTGCTATCGGTAAGCAACATATTCAGAGCTATAAGGACTTACCGTCGGCGGTCTATCAGATTCAGGCTAAGTTCCGAAATGAACCGCGCGCTAAGTCAGGTTTACTCCGCGGCCGCGAATTTATCATGAAAGACCTCTACAGCTTTCATCGGGACGAAAAAGATCTCGACACCTTCTATGACGGAATGATTGAAGCGTATTTGAAAATCTACCAGCGGCTCGGCTTGGACGCCTGGGTCGTTGAAGCCTCCGGTGGTGCCTTTACGGAGTATTCACATGAGTTCCAAGTCTTCTCGGACGCCGGAGAAGATACCGTCTACTACACTGACGATCGGAAATTCGCTCAGAATGAAGAGATTTTTGAAGGAAAGGTCGGCGACAAGAAGGGTAGCCAGACGGTCAAAGCAGGCAAAGCCATCGAAGTTGGGAACATCTTTAAATTAGGAACTCGGTTCCTAGAAGCGGCCAAAGTGACCTACCTCGACAAAGACGGAAAGCGCCAGACGCCGATTATGGCCAGCTACGGCATCGGGCCGAGCCGCGCCATGGGGACGATCGTCGAGACCTCACACGACGACAAGGGTATTATGTGGCCAGAAGCAGTCGCGCCCTACCAGGTCCACTTGCTCGATATTGGCAAAGATAACGCTATAAAGAAGGCGGCCGAGAAACTTTATGATGAGCTCGGAAAAGCTGGCGTCGAGGTGCTCTATGATGATCGCGACGACTCAGCCGGCGTGAAGTTCAACGACGCTGACTTACTTGGTATACCGAAGCGCGTCACTGTCAGCTCAAAAACGTTGGAAAAGGATTCAGTCGAATTGAAACAACGAGATTCCGACAAGACTGAGCTCATTCCATTGAAAGATGCTGTCAACAAGCTTTCGGAGACTCGTTAAGACTTGCTGCTTAGACGGCTGAACGGTACGATTAACCGGTCAATAAGGAAAAAATACACCGAGCGAAACAATCGCCCGGTTTTTATTACCCACCAATGATTTTCGACGAATTCCTCGGCTACTTCTCCCGCGACATCGGTATCGACCTCGGTACCGCTAACACGTTGGTCTACGTCCGTGGCCGCGGCATCGTCATTAACGAGCCGTCCGTGGTGGCCGTTAACAAGCAGACTAACCAAATCCTGGCGATTGGTAACGAGGCCAAGAAGATGGTCGGCCGCACCCCCGCTCACATTGTGGCCACCCGACCGCTGGTCGATGGCGTCGTCTCCGACTTTGAAGTGACTGAGCAAATGCTCAAATACTTCATCGACAAGGTCCACAAGGAAGGGTTCACCATCTTCCCGCGCCCGCGTGTGGTGGTCGGTATTCCGTCCGGTGTGACTGAAGTAGAACGACGCGCCGTTGAAGACGCCGCCGGCAGTGCTGGTGCTCGCAGTGTCTACCTCATCGAAGAGCCAATGGCCGCTGCCATCGGAGCCCGCATGCCCGTTCAGGAAG
Source organism: Patescibacteria group bacterium (assembly GCA_009694835.1). Lineage (GTDB taxonomy): Bacteria > Patescibacteriota > SICC01 > SICC01 > SICC01 > SICC01. The sequence goes on along the minus strand of SICC01000006.1, from coordinate 29,740 downwards.
CCACCGGCTGTCTGATTGTCGACATTGGTGGTGGTACGAGCGAAATGGCTGTGCTGAGCCTTGGCGGGGTAGTGATGTCCCGTTCCGTCCGAACCGCCGGAGATGAACTTAATCGCGATATTCAGCAGTTTGCCCGCGATGAATTCAACTTGCAGCTTGGTGAACGAACCGCGGAAGAAATTAAGATTTCGATCGGGTCAGCCTGGCCACTCGATAAACCGCGTGAAGCCGAGATGCGCGGCCGCGACTTAGTGTCTGGGCTGCCAAAAGCCGTCCGCGTTAACGATGAGCAGATTCGCCAAGCGATTAGTAAATCCGTTACAGGCATTGTCGACGCCATCAAGTCGAGCATCGAAGAGACTCCGCCAGAGCTGGTGGCCGACATTCTAGACCGCGGCGTGGTTCTGGCTGGCGGTGGTGCGTTGCTTCGCGGCATCGACAAGTTGATTGCTGAACAGACGAAGATTCCGGTCTACATCGCTGACGAGCCGCTGACAACAGTGGTCCGCGGTACCGGGCTCGTCCTCGAAGATATGAGTCTGTTGAAAGACGTCCGCATGGCCCAAGAATACGAAAAACCACCAACCGCGTAACCACAGTATCCGACCGTGAATCGCCAACTACCGGTCGCTGCCAACATCGCTATTGCCGTCGGGCTGGTGGTGCTCTTAGTGCTTCTTAACGCCATCGGTATTCTCAAACCGATTGAAAGTATTGTGGGACTGACACTCGAGCCGATTACCAAGACGCTCCAAATTCGCGGTAAGTCGAGCCTTGAAAAGGAAAACGCTGACTTACAGCAAAAGGTGGGGGATTTGGAAGGGCAGTTGGCTGGACTGAAGGAAGCCAAGTTGGAGAACGACGCCCTCCGTAACCAGCTCGGGTTCGCTCAAACCGGGAACTACAAGCTCACCCAAGCCAGCATCATCAGCCAGGATCCGACCAATTACCAACAGATTCTGACGATTGACCGAGGGTCGTCGTCGGGGATTAAGAAAGACATGGTGGCCGTTACCGGCGGACTCTTAGTCGGACGCATCGTCGACACCACACCGTCAACGGCCAAGGTTCAATTAATCACCGACTTCTCCAGTGCCGTCCCAGTGCTTGATCAGGAAACCCGGGCCTCCGGGTTGGTTCACGGCGCTCGAGGATTCGGCTTAGAACTTGAGATGGTTCCGCAGACTGACCAGTTGAAAGAAAATGACACCCTGATTACCTCTGGTTTTGGCGGTGAATACCCAAAAGGTTTAGTAGTTGGAAATGTCGGTAAGGTAACCAAGCGCGATCCGGATGTGTTCCAGTCAGCCGAAGTCCGGCCAGCGGCTGACTTCCGCAAGCTTGAGTCTGTCTTCATTATTACCGGGCAAAAATCGTGATCCGCGTACTAGCCATCCTGGCGTGGCTGGTCATCCTTTCCATCCAAGTCTCACTCTGGCCGCAAATAACCACCGCCATCATGCCAGCCTTCGGATTGGCGGCCGCCTTAGCCTGGGGATTGGCTCCCGGCAGCTCCGTGACCGGTCCCGCGCGCGCCCACGTTGGCAGTGCCAGTCACTTGCGCACTGGACTGTGGTTGGCCTTGGCCTCCGGTGCCCTTCTCGATCTCTACGCTCAACATCACCTCGGACTGCTGATGATTGCGAGTGGCCTCGGGTACGCCTCGATCTGGCTGGTGGTCCGTCCGCCGGTTGACGACCTAGGCTGGCCGACCCGATTGAGTGCCGCCCTGCTGGCCGCCATCATCTATGAGCTGGTTATTTTAGTGGTTATGGTTCTAACGAGGAGTAATTTCCCGTTTTTGGCGGAGCTCCTGCAGGTCGCTACACTGAACGTAGTCGGTACCGTCATCGTGTTTGCGATGTTTGTGAGCCTGCTCGGCGCCTTACGGCGGCGCTTTACCTAGCCCTACTCTATGAGCAAAGATCCCTTCCAAGCTGGCGAACCACTTGACCTGGATATTGATGATTCTGGTCATGATGCTGAGTCCTGGGCCGGGGCACTACGGACCGACGAACATCCGGAGCAGGTAGCCAAGGAACGTAAAGGCAGTCAGAGCCGGTTACGCTTTTTCTCAATCGCGCTAATTGGAGTGCTGCTGCTATTGGCCGGACGGTTGATTATTCTGCAGATTGCTAACTTCGACCAAAATAAAGCCTTGGCGGAAGGTAACCGTATTCGCGAAACTGACGTCCGGGCACCGCGCGGCGTTATCTACGACTCCAAGCAGGGATTGGTGGCCCAGAATATCCCAAACTTTGAAGTGACAATTGTGCCCGCCGAGTTGCCACGAAAGACTGAAGAGCGCACGGAGATCTATCAGAAGATTTCCGATTCAACTAAGAAGCCAGCTGATGACATCCGTCGGGCGGCTGAGTCTAAAGGGCTACGCTACGGCCAACAAGTCTTGGTGGCTGACAAACTTGACCGAGACGCCTCGGTGTTGCTCCGAATCAAAGCCTCAAACTTGGCTGGCGTTCAAGTTCAGGACAATCCGCAGCGCCAGTACGCCGCTCCCGACCTGTATTCACATGTGCTTGGCTACACCGGACGCGTCTCGGAAGATGACCTGAAACGGCATACCGACTTCCAAGCTTCTGATTACGTCGGCAAGACCGGACTCGAGTCAGTCTATGAGGGCGACTTACGTGGCACGCCAGGTAAGCGGCGAGTCGAGGTCAATGCCCAAGGAGAGTCGATCAAAGAGCTGCAATCAGAAGATCCAATCAGTGGCCATAATCTTCAGCTCGCGATTGACCCTGACCTCCAGAAGTCGATGAGCTTGGCGGTCCAGAACGGCATCAGCTCCTCGAAGCACAAGGCCACTGGCGGTTCGGCCGTAGCTCTGAATCCGAAGAACGGGGAAGTACTGGCGATGATATCCGAACCAAGCTTCGACAATAACCGCTTCGTTAATGGCATTCCGAACGATGAATATCAGAAATTGGCAACTGATGAAAAAAAACCACTCTTCAATCGACCAGTCTCCGGTGAGTATCCGCCAGGATCAACCTTCAAGTTGATTACCAGTACGGCCGCCTTGGCCGAAGGAGTGGTAAACGCCGACACCTACGTTTCTTCACCCGGATCAATCGATGTCGGCGGGTCAAAATTCGTTGACTGGGATCCCAAAGGACATGGGAGTGTGAATGCTGCGGGTGCCTTGGCAGTTAGTTCAGACGTGTTTATGTATAAAGTTTCCGGCGGATACGGCAACCAACGCGGCGTCGGCGAAGATAAGTTGGCCGACTATATGCGACAGTTTGGACTCGGCAAGCAGACCGGTATCGATTTACCTGATGAACATAAAGGGTTGGTCCCGACCCCGAGCTACAAGGAAAAGACCTTCGACGAACCGTGGTACATCGGTAATACCTACCAGATGGGAATTGGGCAGGGCTACGACTTGGCCACGCCGCTCCAAGTCGCGACCTACACAGCTGCCATCGCTAACAACGGAATCGCCTACAAGCCACACCTGGTCCGTTCGGTGGAGAACGCCGACAACCCAGCCAACAAAAAGGACATTCCGGCCGAACCGATCGTCAATCTGAAGGTCGACAGCGATGTGATCAAGCAAGTCCAAGAGGGGATGCGAAAAGCCGTTACCAGCGGAACCGCCGTCGAGCTCAGGGATTTCCCAGTCCACGTCTGTGGCAAGACGGGAACGGCCGAGTTTGCCCAGGAAACCAACTCACACGCCTGGTTTACGGCCTATGCACCCTGTGACGACCCGCAGATTGTGGTGACGGTAATGATTGAAGGTGGTGGTGAAGGTTCTGACGTAGCCTTGCCGGCCGTCAAACGAATCCTTGATACCTACTTCAAAGTCCAGCCGAAAGAATCACCGAAACCGAAGACGTAATCTAGGCTATGATAGTCCAGTTGCTACGTTGTAAGATAGCAACGGAGAAATCCCATGGCAGAGCGAAAACCAGTGATTATCGACGGGACGGCCATCGCGGCCAAGCACTTAAAGCGATTAGCAGAAGCATCTGACCGCCCCTTAGGATTGGGAATTATTGTCGCGACCGACAACCCGGCTACGGAAACCTATGTGGGCTATAAGCAGGTAGCCGCTAAGGACCTGGGTTGGCGTTGCGATACCAAAGATCTCGGTCCTACCGCTACTCAAACTGATCTGATTGCGGCCGCCGAAGCCTTCAATGCCAACAAAGAGATTGATGGGTATATCGTCCAACTGCCGCTGCCAGACGGCGTCAACGAGCGGGAAGTATTTGCCACAGTCGACGCCGCTAAAGATGCTGATGGCTTGACCCCGGAAAACCTTCGCCGACTCGAAGCTGGTGAACCCGGTGTTATCCCGGCCACGCCGCGGGGAATTCTAACGCTGCTTGAGGAATACAACATTTCAATCGAAGATCGAAACGTCACTGTGGTGGGACAAGGAAAGTTAACGGGCGGACCGCTTTCAATCTTGCTCGAACAACGCGGTGCCAAGGTCACTCGCGTTGATCGATCCACCGCCGACTTGGCCGCCGCCACAAAATCTGCCGATGTCCTGATTGTGGCCACAGGAAACGTCGACTTGATAACCGCCGATATGGTGAAAGAAGGGGTAGCGATCATCGACGTTGGAATCAACAAATTGGAAGATGGGGTTACGGGGGATGTTGATTTCGAAGGAGTGAAAGCCAAAGCCTCGGCCATCACTCCAGTTCCTGGGGGAGTCGGGCCTATGACCGTCGCCAGTCTCTTGGAAAACGTTTACGACCTTTCACGCTAGCCCGGTTGACCCCCATATAGAAGCGGTGCTAGGATTACTGCCACCCCAGCCCATTCGGGGCATTATTTATCCCTAGATTTAAAGAAATCATGCCTGAAACAACCGACCAAGCCGTCCTCACTGCCGCCGGGCTCGATAAGCTCAAGGCGGAGTTGAAAGACCTCAAGGATACCCGCCGTCCGGCAGTTCTGGCGCGGATTAAAGAAGCCATTTCTTACGGTGACCTCTCTGAGAATTCGGAGTACGAGGACGCCAAGAATGAGCAGGCCTTTGTTGAGGGGCGGATTACCGAACTGAACCACATGCTCGAGAATCCGAAGATTGTGAAGGCTAACGCCGGCGAAGGCGGGAAGGTAACCCTTGGATCCACCGTCAAAGTAAAGACCGGCGGAAGCAGTTCGACCTTCACCGTGGTTGGTCCGACCGACGCCAATCCGGATGATGGGATGATTTCCCACGAATCGCCGCTCGGGGAAGCCCTGGTCGGAGCCGCGGTCGGAGAATCAGTCGAAGTCGAAACGCCACGTGGTGCTACCAAGTACCACATCGTCTCTATCGGCAAAAAGTGACGCCGATTCAGGCGTCATCCCGAGGACTCCGCTCCGAGGGATTTTTTTTTGAATGCCCATTAGCCAAGCCTGCCTAGGCTTGCGATAATGGTACTAGTTGATTTTATGGCAAACAGAAAGAAATCCGGGACACCCCATTGGGCTGAAGCCGCCGCCGAAGAAGTACTCGGCGAATTTCCTGATCAAAAAGTATGTACCACCGCCGCCGGTATTAGCCCGTCCGGGGTTATTCATTTTGGTAACTTCCGCGACGTGATGACGGCTTTTGCTGTCGGGCGCGCCCTGCAGCACTTGGGCAAGAAGACTCGTACGCTTTTTACCTGGGATGATTACGACCGTTTCCGAAAGGTCCCCGAGGGGATTGATCAAAAATTCGAAAAGGAACTCGGTAAACCACTCTCAGCCGTTCCAGATCCGCACGGCGGAAAAAAAGGCTCCTACGCTGAACGATTTGAGAAATTATTCGAAGCCTCCGTCAAAGAAATCGGCATTGAGCTCGAGTATCGCTACCAAACCAAGGAATACGCTGCAGGGAAGTATGACAAGCACCTCGTCACGGCCCTAAAGAATCGTGAGAAGATTGCTGAAATTCTCTTTTCACTGATGTCAGACAAGGCCAAAGCTGCAAATGATCTCGAGCTCGACTCGTACCGCAAAGACTTCTATCCCGTCTCGGTCTATTCACGATTTACCGGTACCGACCACACCCGAGTAGTAAATTACGACGGCGACAAGACACTGACCTACGAATGTAAGGATACCAACCAAACTGATCAGGTCGTCATCGGCAAAGACCGGCTGGTAAAACTATCCTGGAAGACTGATTGGGCGATGCGGTGGATGCACGAAAAGGTCGGATTCGAGCCAGCTGGAGCTGACCACGCTTCACCCGGAGGTAGCCGCGACGCGTCGAGCCGAATTTCCCGTGACATTTTCAACTACCCACCGCCCGTGTTTATTGGCTACGGATTAGTTGGGTTGCAAGGAGAAGCGGGCAAGATGTCCGGTTCAGCTGGGACGGGAGTCTCACCCAGCGAGTTACTCGATGTCTACGAGGTTCCGCTGCTCCGCTGGCAATACTTGCGACGTCCGCCAAAGCAGAACTTTAGCCTGGCGTTTGATACTGAGATTTACCGCCAGTACGACGAGTTCGACCGCGAGATGCTGGCCTACCAAAATAACCAACTCGACCGCGCCCGCGACTTTGCCTTGCGGGAAAGCTTCCCGGACGGCAAGGTTCCTGACCAACGACTGCGGCCAGCGCCGTTCCGTCAGATTGTCTCCCTGGGGCAAATTGTCCAGTGGGACGTCAAGAAGCTGACCAAGTTACTCAGCTCCCTCGGTCCGGAATATGACGCTGATTCGATCAAAGAACGAGTTCCCAAAGCCCGCAACTGGCTGGAGAATCACAATCCAGACGAGATGGTCGCCCTGCTCGATAAACCAAACACCGCTTACGCCAGGAAAGTAAAAGCGGGAACTAAGAAGCTCATCAAAGAGCTCGTCAAAGAGCTGAAGAATAAGCGCGCTCATTCAGTCAAGGAGATTGAAGATCTGGTCTACGCCTTACCGAAGGACCCAAAGTTGGATGATATGGCTAACCGCAAACGCCAACGCGCCTTCTTTGGTGACGTCTATCACTTATTAATTGGGCAAGACACCGGACCACGACTTTCGACGTTCCTCTGGGCGGCCGACCGACCCAAGGTAATTAAATTGCTTTCAGCCGTATAGCGAAGAAATAGAAATTAAGCGAAACTAAATCTATGACTGAAGATATAAACTGGATCACCCTAGCTACAGCTCCGAACGAGCCAATGGCTGAATTAATGCAGCAACGGTTGGCTGAGGCCAAGATTCCGGTCGTGTTGGTTCCAGGAGACGCCAGCGCCTACCTCGGTGCTAGTTCTGAATTCGAGATAAAAGTGCCAAAGGACAAGGTTGAGGCTGCTAAGAAAGTGTTGGAATGATTGATCTCAAGCTCATCCGCGACGAACCTGATTTGATTACCAATGAAGTCGAACGACGCGGTATGAAGCTCGACGTTATGAAGCTCATCCGTCTCGATGGATTGCGTCGGGAATACCAATCAAAGTTCGATGATCTCCGAGCTGAACAAAAGAGAATCAAAGACGCCAAGGCTGGCAAAGCCATCAAGGAAAAGCTGAAGAAGATCGAAACTGACCAGAAGAAAGTGAATAAAGAATTCGACCTGCTCTACCTTCAACTACCGAATATTTCAGAAAGCGACATTCCAACCGACGCTGATGAAGAGGTGAAAGAAATCGGCAATAAGCCAAAAATTAATGATCCTAAACCGCACTACGAGATTCCGGGTATCAAACCACTGATCGACTTTGAGCGCGGCGCTAAGGTATCGGGAAATCGTTTTTGGTTTCTAAAAGGTGCCTTAGTCGACCTAGAATTTGCGCTCATCCGCTACGCCATGGATTACTACCAGGAAAAAGGCTTCGTGCCGATGCGACCGCCGAGTATTGTTAATGAAGAAGCCATGTTTGGTACAGGATTCTTTCCGGCGGAAGTAAGCGAAATCTACGCCGTTGAAGACGAGACTGAAAAGGATGCGAAAAAATATCTGTCCGGCACATCTGAAGTCCCTCTAGCCAGCTACCACGCCAGTGAGACGTTAGACGAGCTACCCGTAAAATACATCGGCTTTGCGCCGGTCTACCGCCGGGAAGCGGGAAGTTACGGCAAAGACACCAAGGGAATCATGCGCGGCCATGAATTCGATAAGTTAGAGCTGTTTATTTTCAGTGATCCAAGTAAATCGTGGGAAGCCCACGAAAAGCTTCAAAAAACGGCTGAGGAATTTTGGACCTCGCTTGGCATTCCATTCCGAGTCCTCAATATTTGCGCTCGGGAGCTGGGCGCACCGAACGCCAAGAAGTATGACATCGAAGCCTGGCTGCCAGGGGACAACAAGTATATGGAAGTGGCCTCGAACTCAAACGATACCGATTTCCAAGCCCGACGTCTGAAGATTAAGCATAACGGCGAGTTCGTCCACACGCTCAACAACACCGCCGTGGCTATCGGACGGGCCATCATCGCCATTACCGAGAATTACCAGAACGACGATGGTAGTGTAGATATGCCGCAGGTACTGCACGAGCACCTGTCATTTAAGAAAATTGAGCCAGACGGAACTACTACATGAGAATCCAAATCACCACGGTTGGCGACGACGTACCAGTCGATTCAAAAGACTACGCCACCGAGAAGGTTGGCAAGCTCGAGAAGCTGATTATTCCGAAGCATCAGGAAGGTGCACTCGCTGACATCAAGCTGACTCGTACTCCATCGAATACAGCCGACACCCGGAATACCTGCCATATCACCATCTCTAACTTGGGTGAGAAAGATATCGTCAACATGGAATTTTCCGCTCCGGAAATGCACGCCGCCATCGATGGCTGCGTGAATAAGCTGCGCGAGCCGCTGCGCCGCCAAGAAGAACGTTACCGGGACCACATCCGTAAAGATTTGACCAAAGCCAAAGACGAGGCTTCAATCGAACCTGACTTGCGTGCTCCCGAGGGAGACGAGTCTGCCTGATGGCCTTAGGAATATTCAAACGACTGTCGGGCGATACCACCGCGGGTGAACTGCGGCGGGCGGGTAAGGCTGTCAAAAAAATTAACGCCTTGGCCGACGACACTAAGAAGCTAACTGACGCCGGACTAAAGAAGAAGACGGGAGAGTTTAGGCAGCGAATCGAGCAAGGGGAGTCTCTGGACGACCTCTTGCCCGAAGCGTTCGCCGTTGTCCGCGAAGCCGCCAGTCGGGTGATCAAGGAGCGTCCGTTCGACGTTCAATTGATGGGTGCCTACGCTCTCCATAACGGCCGCGTTTCCGAAATGAAGACGGGTGAAGGTAAAACCCTGACGGCCACGCTGCCGGTCTACCTGAACGCCTTAGCCGGCAAGGGTGTCCATGTGGTCACTGTCAACGAATACCTCGCCAAACGCGATACGGAATGGATGGGGCAGGTCTACCAGTTCCTGGGACTCTCTGTCGGGGCCATCTACCACGAGCAGCCACAAGACGAGAAGAAGGAAGCCTACGCCGCCGACGTCACCTACGGTACTAATAATGAGTTCGGCTTTGATTATCTGCGTGACAACATGGTCAGCTCGATGGAAGAAGTCGTTCAGCGACCGTTAAGTTACGCCATCGTCGATGAGGTCGACTCTATTCTGATCGATGAATCCCGCACGCCGTTAATTATTTCTGCCCCGGCTGAGAAGAGCGGGGAAGCCTACAAACGCTTTGCCGGGCTCGTTCCGAAACTCGTCAAAGACCAAGACTTCACTGTCGACGAAAAACGCCGGGCCGTTCCGCTAACCGACGCCGGCATCAAAAAGGTCGAGGAGTTCCTCGGCGTGAAGAATATTTACGAAGCTGGTGGCCTTTCACAAGTCCACCACCTCGAACAAGCCCTTCAGGCCCAGGTACTCTACCTCCGCGACAAGCAATACGTCGTCAAAGACGGAGAAGTAATCATCGTCGATGAGTTCACCGGACGACTCCAACCGGGCCGGCGCTTCTCGGAAGGACTTCACCAGGCTATCGAGGCCAAAGAAGGCGTCGAGATCAAGGAAGAGTCGCGGACGATGGCGACCATCACGTTCCAGAACTACTTCCGTCTGTACGAGAAACTCGGCGGTATGACCGGTACGGCTGAGACGGAGAAGGAAGAGTTCGGCAAGATTTACTCCGTCGACGTGGTGGTGGTCCCGACCCACAAGCCGAATGTTCGAAAAGATTCGAACGACCTCATCTACAAAAACGAGGACGCCAAGTTCAAAGCCATTGCTCAGGACGTCAAAGTGCGGACCGAGAAGAAGCAGCCCGTCTTGCTCGGTACGATTGCGGTCGAGAAGTCGGAACGGCTCGCCAAGCACCTCAAAGCTGCCGGTGTGAAGCATGAGATCTTGAACGCCAAGAATCACGCTCGAGAAGCCGACATCATTGCGGGGGCGGGCAAGGCTGGCTCTGTGACCGTTTCGACTAATATGGCCGGACGCGGTACCGATATCAAACTCGGTAAAGGCGTAGCCGAAGTCGGTGGCTTGCATGTGATTGGATCGGAACGCCACGAGGCCAGGCGAATCGACAACCAGCTCCGCGGTCGCGCGGCTCGTCAGGGTGATCCAGGTTCATCACAATTCTTCGTCTCACTTGAAGACGACCTAATGCGCATCTTTGCCGGCGATCGGATCAAGGGCGTGATGGAGAAGTTAAAGTTACCGGACGACCAACCGATTGAAGCCAAGATTATTTCCAAATCCATCGAGTCGGCCCAAAAGAAGGTAGAAGGGCACAACTTCGACATCCGCAAGCACGTCGTGGAATACGACGATGTCATGAACGCCCATCGTGAAGTTATTTATACTCGCCGCCGAAAGATCCTCGAGCAAGAAGATCTCAAGCAGGACGTCAAAGATATGTTTGCCCAAGAAGTCGACTTGCTCTTGGCCATCCATACGCCAGGGGATGACCCCGGCGAGTGGGATTACCAAAAGATCTCCGAAGGCATCAACTCAATCGTCCCAGCCGACGGTAATCTGGCCGAGTCACTCAAGGCTGTTCGCGAGCGAGACAAACTCCGCGAAGCTCTGGTTAATATTCTGAGCGACGCCTATGGCCAAAAGGAGACCCAGCAAGGTGAAGAAAACGTCCGGAAGCTCGAACGACTCCTGATGCTTCAAACCATCGACCAGCTTTGGGTGGATCACCTGGACGCTATGGAACACCTTCGTGAAGGCGTCGGTTTGCGCGGGTATGGCCAGAAGGACCCGCTGACAGAATACAAAGGCGAAGGCTACCGCTTGTTCGAGCAACTACTCGGAAACATCCAAGCCGAGTTTACGCACACCATCTTCAAGGTCAGCATGGCCGAGGAACAGAAACCGACGGACGTGGAATTGGCCGCCCGTAACGTTAATACCACCAAGGGCGGCGAGAAGGGATCATCGGGTAAGCCAGTTATTGGCAAGAAAGAGCCTGGTGAAGAACCACTCGACGAACACCAGACACCGGGCGTTGGTACTCCGAAGTCAGACCCACAAGTTACTGTTCGCACGCCGGACGGAAAGTCCGAAACTATTTCACCGGATCACGCCGAAGAGCTGGCCAAGCCAAGTGAGCCCGAAGCTACCACCACCCAAGAGGGTAGCGCCACCGTCACCGTAAAATCACGTAACAAGAAAGCCCCCAACGCTTCCACCTCCAGTGAACCGAAAGTCGGTCGCAACGACCCATGCCCGTGTGGTTCTGGTTTGAAGTATAAGAAATGCGGCTTGATCAATTCTCCGGAGCACCAAGCGAACCTGGCCAAGAAATGAGCTGGCAAGACCTGGTCATTTCCGGAGGATCGTTCATTATCACGCTCTCGCTCATTCCGACCGTCCTCGCCAAGGAAAAACCCGCCCCAGCTACCAGTCTGATTACGGCGGCCATCTTAAGCATTTTTGTCGTGACGTTTGCCAGCCTCTCGCTCTGGTTCACGGCTATCGTCAATGTCTTTACCGCGACCCTGTGGTTCACGCTGTTCTTTCAGCGCCTCCTGCGAAAACGGCATCCCGTTGTAAAATAGGAACGTGTCAAAAGCATTCACCGCTGACGAAATCGACTCCCGCCTCGGCCCGCTCGAAGGATGGAGTGCTTCCGGTACGTCGATAACCAAGACCTTCGAGTTCGAAGATTTTGGGCAAGCGATGGATTTCGTGAACCACGTCGCCAGTGCGGCCGAAGAGCAGGACCACCACCCGGATATCGACATCCGCTTCAACAAAGTCACGCTGAATCTCTCCTCGCATGACGCCGGGGGAGTGACGGAAAAAGACATCAAGCTGGCCGAAGCGATAGAAGAGATTGGCGAATAGCATGGCCGCCGGAGATCATCAGCCCGTATTTGAAAGCATTGCTCATGGGTTGCGCGATGAAGGTGTCACCGTCAGTCAGATGATGGGGCATCCGTGCCTTAAAGCCGCCAACGGCAAGATTGCTGTGACCTACTGGCATGACAGTCTGTTAGTGAAATTACCACCAGCCGACGTAGAAGCTTGGCTGGATGAGCCAGACGTTGGTTACTTTGAACCTCAAAAGGGTCGATTCATGAAGAACTGGCTGGTGATTCCACCGCGCTACGTGGACGAATGGGAAAAGTTGACCGTTGCATCGCTGAAGAACGTGGCTGAAGCTGACGCTATACGTGAACAACCTGTGTCGGCGGTTCGATTCCGCCTCGGTCCACAGGCGTAAATCATTGACAACCAAGGCTTTTTCTGTTAAGTTGATGAGTAAACGGAGAACGCGGCACAGCCGTTACGCATAAGGGAAATCGACCGAAACACGGCCGATTTTTTTATTCCTACTAGAAATATGAGCCTCTACGACACATTCCGCCGCGTCAATGTCATCTGCCTCTACGCCTTGGCCGCCATCGGCATTGTTTGGGTAGCCGGGGGATTCGGTTTGAACAGTTCGGATATCCTCTCCCTGACCGGACTAGCCCTAGCTGGTGTGGTCTACTTCCAATTGATCAAACTCGTTCGATTGGTCGTTAAGAAGAAAACTAAGACCTGATTTCATTCGTCCGTTACCGGTCGTTGTGCTCACCAGCGGTTCATAGCCGCTGTTTTTAGTTGCCTGAACGCCTCTAGCTCTTGACAAAAGCACGAGTAAGTGATATAGTAACCAACTCACTCAAAAGACGTCTTATTCCCAATAAAAGCCATGGCTGACCTAAAAACCATCATTCAGATTACCCAGGACCAGCTCAAGAAGCAGGTTCCGACCCACGAAGCCGTACTCGCCGCCTTAGACGAGCTCCGGCCGCGTGAATCTGAGGTCATTGCCAGGCGCTCAGGACTGCGCGACGGATCAGTTGAGACGCTCCAAGAGATTGGATCCGGCTACGGGGTTAGTCGCGAACGCGTCCGCCAGATCGAGAAACAGGGCTTGACCAAATTCAAAGACCAGTTAAAGAAAGGTCCGCTGACCGACATCCTCCGCCTCGCGATGGGACTGATTCGTGAAGCCGGGGGAGTGATGGGACAAACCCAACTAGCCCAGGAATTCCTGCCAGAAAGCCAACAGACACCAGCTAGCATCAACTCGATGAAGTTCCTGCTCGAAGCCTCTGGTGAAGTCGTTCTCGAAGCTGAGTCTAAAGAAGTCGACGCGTCGTATGGGCTGTCCAAAGCCCACCTAGAAGCTGCAAATGCCGCCCGACCGCTACTTGTTAGCGCCCTCAAGACCGCTAAGAAATCGCTGACACCGGCTGAACTGCTGGATGCCGTCACCAAACAAGACCAACTTGGCGACCACGCCCACTTGGTCACCGAGCCACTGGTCGAATCCGTTCTGCAATACAGTAAAGGATTCGTCATGGCTGACGCCACCCATTACGGTCTGGCCACCTGGTCAGACATCAACCCGAAGAACATTCGTGAGAAAACATTGTTCGTCTTAAAAGAGACGCAGACACCGCTCCACTTCAAGGACATCACCGAGAAGATCAGGGAAGCCAAATTCGATGCGAAACCCGTCACTACCCAGGCCGTGCATAACGAGCTCATCAACGGTGATGAATTCGTGCTGATTGGTCGGGGGATTTACGCCCTGAAAGATTGGGGCTACCTGACCGGTACGGTCTCAGACGTCATTAAGCAAGTCCTGACCACATCGGGTGAGCCAATGGAACGTGCCGACGTCATGGAAAAAGTGCTCAAGCAACGACACGTCTCGGAGAATACCATCCTGATTAATCTCCAAGACAAATCCAAATTTGCGCGCGTTGGAAAGTCCCAATACGTTATTGCCGAGGGCGTGAAAGGGTAATCTAGGGTCTTATGGATTCGATCGTGAATTTCTTTCTCACGATCCTCATGTATACATGGTGGATCATCGTACCGGTACTGTTGTTCCTGGCGATTCAGCATTTCCGCAAACGCCAGTGGGTTGATGGTCAGAAGTACGTCCTGCTCCGCGTCAGCGTCCCAAAGGAAAACGAGAAAGCCCCAGTGGCGGCCGAACAGATGTTCGCCTCACTCCACGGTATTCACAAGAACTCCCGCGCGCTCTTCTTCGAGGGCGGTATGCAGGAGCAGATTGGCATGGAAATCGCTTCGAAAGATAATCGAATCAATTTCTATGTCTATGTGCCGGAAGCTCAGAAGTCGTTCGTCGAAGGCCAGATCTACGCCCAGTACCCGAAAGCCGCCATCGCCAAAGCCGATGACTATGTCGATAGCGACACCGACCTGGCCGGCAAGTCCGTCGCCAGTACGGAACTGAAACTGGTCCGCAAAGATGTCTATCCAATTAAGACCTTCTTGAACTTCGAGGATGTCGACCCGTTGTCTGGCATCACCGCCGTGCTCGGTGACTTGAACGACGGAGAAGAACTCTGGATCCAAATCCTGGCTCGACCAGTTGATGACAGCTGGCGCAATAAGGGCGAAGCTGAACTGAAACGGCTGCAGAGCGGCGGAAGCCGGGGGGGAGCGTCCGGCCTCCTCAGCGGTATCGGCGGATTCATTGGTGAACTGTTTAGTGCCGCCACCAGTTCGCCACAACCAACGACCGGAGGCGGGGGAGCGTCCAAACCGGCACCACCACAACCGGTCCAAGTCGACGAAGCCATCAGTGCTGGCCTGAAAGAGAAGTCGGCCAAGCTTGGCTACGAAACTAAGATTCGAATCGTGGCAGTGTCCTCCAGTCCAGCCCAAGCTCGCAACCGTTTGAACGGGGCCGTTGGGGCCTTCAAGCAGTACAACACCACCAACCTCAACGGCTTTACGGCTGGTAAGATCCAAACCAAAATCGAGAAGGTCATTCCGCCGTACCGTGCCCGGATGTTTATAGGCAAGGGACTGACGTTGAATATCGAAGAGCTGGCCTCAATTTTCCATCTTCCGAACATTTCAGTCGAAACGCCAACGATTTCCTGGACGGCTTCCAGCAAGGGTGAGCCACCAAAGGACCTGCCGTTCGAAGGAAGTGAAAAAGGACTGTCCGTGTTCGCGGAGACAAGCTTCCGCAACCACCTGACGCGCTTCGGGCTGAAGGAAGATGACCGCCGCCGCCACGTCTACGCCATCGGTAAGACGGGCATGGGTAAGACCAATATGCTCGAGAATATGGTGCTGGCCGATATGCACAACGGACGGGGAGTGGCCGTGGTCGACCCACACGGTGACTTCATCGAAAGTATTCTCGACCATATTCCAAGTGATCGGGTCGAAGACGTCATTGTCTTTAATCCGGCCGACCGCTCACACCCGATTGCCTTCAATATTCTCGAAAAAGTTGACAAGGACGCCAAGCCGTTAGTGGCTTCCGGCATTGTCAGTATTTTCGAAAAAATTTACGGCCACTCCTGGGGGCCGCGACTGGAACATATTCTACGAAATACCGTCCTGGCCCTGCTCGATTACCCGGAATCAACGCTACTCGACGTACCGCGACTGCTGGCTAATGCCAAGTTTCGCGAGGAAGTGATCAAGCACATTGAGGACCCGGTCGTGAAGGAATTCTGGGTCGAGGAGTTCGGCGGGTACAACGACCGCTTCCGGACCGAAGCCATCGCCCCGATTCAGAACAAGGTCGGCCAGTTCCTCGGTTCGACCACCATCCGGAATATCGTCGGCCAGAAGCGCTCGGCCATCAATCTCCGTGAAGTCATGGATGACGGCAAGATCTTGCTGCTCAAGCTTTCGAAAGGGGAGTTGGGTGAAGACTCGGCCGCCCTCCTTGGTGCCATGATGATTACAAAGATTCAGCTGGCCGCTATGAGTCGGGCCGACATTGCCGAATCCGAACGAAAAGACTTCTTCCTCTACGTTGATGAGTTTCAAAACTTTGCCACCGAGAGTTTTGTCTCGATCCTGTCCGAAGCCCGAAAGTATCGTTTAAACCTGGCGTTGGCCAATCAATACATTTCCCAAATGCCAGAAGAAGTCCGCGACGCCGTCTTTGGCAACGTTGGTACGATTATTAGCTTTCGAGTTGGGGCCGCCGACGCGCAGTGGCTGGCCCGCGAATTCGAACCTGTCTTCACCGAGGTCGACGTGGTCAATCTTGATAAGTACCACATTTACCTCAAACTAGCCGTTGATGGCGTAACCGGTGCCGCCTTCTCGGCCAAGACTATTCCGCTGCCGAGTGAGACTACGCCGTACCGTGACGAAGTGGTCACTAAGACGCGTGAGAAATATTCGTCTAGTCGGGACAACGTTGAATCTGAAATTGAGGAGGGGAGTACGGGTTCCCCGGAAGCCTCTGAAGATGACAAGAAACGTCGCTTCCAGTCGTACCTCGACAAGGAACGTGTTTTCGCGGATCAAGTGGGGACTCAGCCCGCTCCAGCCCCAAAGCCGAAAGCTGAAATAAAACCTAAACCACAGCCAAAGCCGCCGCAAGCAAAGAAACCTCAGCCGGATCCGAAACCGGTCGGGCGGCCGCAACCAAAAGCTCAACCAGAACGAAAACCAGCCCCGAAGCCACAATCGCGCCCTCAGCCCGCGCCCCAGCCTCAACCAACTCCTCAGGCTGCTCCGGCACCGTCCGCACCAGCTCAAGGTGACGAGCTGAACGAAGACACCGTAATCAAATTCTAATCATGAACGAATCACAGCTACCAAAATCGTTTCGGGAACACCTGCGCCAGGGGAAGCAGGATTATCAGGGCAATCATGAAGTCTTCGAAATGCCGGAAGACCATAAACCGCCTACACCGAAATCGGTCATTCCGTTTGGAAAGATTGGCTTGTCGGTAGCCGCACTCGTCCTGGTCATCTTCGTCGGCATTACGATTTTTTCAATCCTGACACAATCCAGCAGCTTCCTCTAGAAACTGTATATTTTGCTGCCGACCGGCTAGAATAGTCGGTTATGAGCACTGAACGACCTAACCCTGCAGAACTGCCGCCAGAAGATGGTCGGTTCACTCTGAATAGTATTCGTACCAGAGCCGACGATTTATATGTAGCCCGTCCAGAGCTCATTGAGCCAGGCCACACAAATGAGTGGCAGCAACTGCTTCTTCCATCACCCATAGACGATGAACAGGTTGTGCAGACATATCGACTGCTCCCAACAGTTGCCGCCGAGTTGCTCGACGATTACCGCTTCCTGGGAATGATCAAGGTCTTAGATGTCCGAACAGGGGAAATAAGCGCGTTCTATCAAGTGGGGTTCTGGGAAGAGACCGAACGAGTTGAGCTCCTAAAGCTCAAAGCTGTCACGAGTGCAAGAAAGTTGCAAGCCTTCACTCCAGCGTTGGCAGATTATTCTCAAATGGTGCGGGCAAACAGCCTTTTGGGTACGCTGATAGAAACGTCGTAAAAGTTACGTTGTGCGACGTATTCTTATTTCTCCCCTTACTCTCAACGCGCCTATACAGCTATCCGCGTATCATTCCTTCAATTGCTTGTTTCCAATTATGAGCCGCTCGGTCCCGACACTCTGCAGCTAAACGCATGTAGGGAGCGGCTTCTCTAGCTACCCCCTTCTCAAGGAGGTCGGCGGCTTGCTGAGTATAAAACAGATCTATTTCCGTCAGTCGGTCCGCAATCTCCTGCTCTGGAAGACCAAGTGCTTCATACATGTCTTCGACCTCAATAGCCGTTGGGCGAATATTTCTCATCCACTGCGCATGCTCAGCCATGAACTCGGCAGGACCGTGATCCAAAACCTTGATTTGATCTAAAAGCGCCGCGCGCTCGCCTGATTTTTCTGCTTCTTCTACAGCCATTCGATTTCTCCTTACCTTCGATTAATAACGCCTTAGTATAGGCGAAATATCAACGAACGTATACCCGGCCCGGAACCCGGACGTCAGCATATTGCGAGGGCTTCCCCTGCTGAACCGCTCGCTTGAGGGCATCGACCTGGAACGGAATTGAGCGCGTAGTATCGAACAACACGTAATAGCCCTGATTCGTTACCGCCTGCACCTCGAACGTACTTTCCGGAATTCGGAAGCCAGTCACCACGAATCCAGCCGTCTTCATCTCTTGCTGAATGTCATTCAATTCTTTGATGAAGGATGAGGACACAATCTGCTTCCCTACCTCTACCGGCAATCCGGTTGAGTCTTCCACTTTCACCAGTCCTTCTTTGGGCTGCGTCTCTTCGAAGGCGATTCCCTGTTGATCAACCAAATAGAACTTATCCTTAGTCTGCCAGAGCAAGGTCGACTCTCGTTCCGTAATGTCAGCCGTCAGTGAATTCGGCCATTGTTTGGTTACCTGCACCTTGGCCACGTCATCGTTACTACGCTTAATGGCAGCCGCCACCGCAGCCTCATTAATCAGAAAAATGCTGCGTGAGGTTATCGGTCCAAAATGACTTTCGACGGCGGCATCGGCCGACTGTGAGATCTTTTCCGCATCAAGGTTCTTGGTTCCCTTCACGGTCACCTCATTGATCCAAAGGAATGGTGCGAATATCAGGACGTATCCGATGATCCCTATCAGCACCGCAATCAACACCAACGCCGTGATAACCCGACCGCTGATTCCGGCCCGGCGGTTAGTCCCTCGCGGTTGCCAGCTCGTCCGGTCAGCTAAGTTCCGTTTTCTATTCGGTGCGCTTCGTCGGTTGGCCATTATGCTCTTTCCTTAAGTTTTGCAGCAAGCGCTTCGGCAAAACCGTCGTTACCATTTACCGACATCGAGACAATCGTGTCTCCTGGCTCGGCGGCATCGAGCACTGCTTTCAATAACTTTGACCGGTCCGCGACGTACTTCGCGTTCTTTCCGATACCCTTGGCTACGTCGGCACCGCTCACCGTCTTAGCTTTCGACTCTTCTCGGGCTGATTCAATTTCAGTAATGAATATTACGTCGGCATCGCCAAAAGCCCCGTGGTATTCCTTGAGCAATTCTTGTGTTCGAGAATATGTGTGCGGCTTATACACTGCAATCACCCGACCCGGAAAATGTAATGTGGCTGCTTCGATAGTAGCCTTGGCCTCGGTCGGATGATGCGCGTAATCGTCTAAAACTGTCACCGTATCCCCTGGCTCAGTAATCAAATCAAACCGCCGCGATGAACCTTCGAACGTCTCCAGGGCTTGCTGAACCACATCTACCGCCACACCTTCCTCAAGCGCCACGGCAATGGCTGCCGTCGCGTTCAGGACGTTGTGAGGGCCATAGAGACGTGTCTGGAACTGACCAATGTCTTCGTCGTGGTGACGGAGTGTGAACTGGATACCGTCTGGTCCAAAACGCACTTGGGAGCTCGACCAATCAGCATCAGCGGCGTCGTACGAGTCAGCTGGGGCCTTGGCGGACGTGGCTATTTTCCGGACTGTCTCACTTCCCTTCCAGTACACTAACCGTCCATCTTTTTTTGGCACCGACGCCACCAGGGTTTTAAAGCGTCCGGTGATATCTGCCAGGTCTTTAAAGAAATCTGGGTGATCCATTTCAATTGAGGTCAGTACGAGCACGTCCGGATGATAGTGAACGAATTTCGAGTCGCTACTGAGTTGTGAACTTCGATACTCATCCCCTTCAATCACCGCCACTCGCGACCCAGCCAGGCGAACACTTGAGTCAAAGTTATGCGGTTTGATGCCAATTAGATAGTCCGGATGGTGTCCGGCCGTCTCGAAAATCCAGGTCAGTAATGAGGTCGTCGTCGTTTTCCCATGGGTTCCAGCCACCACAATCCGCCGGGCGCGTTTGGTCAGTTCTGCAACCAGCTCCGGAAAACTTCGAACCGGAATTCCTTTTTCTTGAGCCGCTACGAGCTCTGGGTGGTCCGGTTGAATATGACCACTAATGATGATTTCATCAATATCTTTAAGGTGCGATACGGCCGGCTTATTCCAGGTCTGAATATCCGGATGCGCTTCCAGCCATTCGGTCGGCGGATACTTTCCATCATCTGTACCAGTGACTGTATTGCCGAGCTCCTGTGCGGCGGCGGCTAGCCCACGCATAGCATGGCCGTAGATCCCGAGAAAGTGCAGGTGTTTAGAGTCAGCCATGGCTTGCCTCACCCGTTTTCCAGACTAAGTCAGCTACTTCTTTAGTGGCTTCCGGTTTAGCGAGCGATTTAGCCGCTAGTGACATTTGCGAGCGACGGCTGGGGTCATGAAGCAACCGCTTAACGGCCCGAGCCAACTCCCCTTCAGTCGCCATCTCCGCTTCGCTCAACACAATTGCGGCCTTAGCGTCAGCAAAGGCTTTGGCGTTCTCGGCCTGGTGGCCAGAGCTGCCCGCCTCATGAGGAATCAAGATTGCAGGCTTCCCGGCCGCTGCAACTTCGGCTAACGTATTTGCTCCGGCTCGGCTAATAACCAGGTCGGCCGCGGCCAGTACGTCATAGTACAGTTGCTCATCACCAAAGAACGATCCTCGTGAATGGTACCGCTCAGCTAATTCTGGCGGAAGCGCTTTCGCGGCTTCAGATGTATGGTGCTCTTTGCCTTCACCTGTTTGGTGAACAATTTGTGTCACGGGTAGCAGCTCTACCAGTGAAGCACCGACCACTTTATTATTAGAGATTGATCCTTGTGAACCTCCTAGTACCAATACCGTCGGGAGTTGCTTGTCTAGCTTCAGTTCTGTAAACGCTCGAGTGGCTGAACCTTTGGTTACTTCGTTCCGAATAGGGTTGCCGGTATAGACAACCGTACCTGCTGGCTTCCAGTCCATCTGCTCCGGCGGAAACGATACGGCTACATACTGCGCCGATCGTCCACCAATTTTGTTGGCTAAGCCTGGTGCGAGATCAGACTCATGCAACACAATCGGAACCTTGAGGCGCTTAGCCGCCCGCACAACCGGAACGGCCACGTAGCCGCCTTTGGAAAACAGTACGTCTGGCTTGAAACGCTTAATGATTGCCTTGGCTTGTCGATAACCGGCATAGATTCGAAATGGCTCGGTCAGCGTTGTCAGTGAGAAATACCGCCGAAGCTTTCCCGCCGAAACCGCCTCGAATGGAAAACCGGCCGCTTCGACTAACTCCCGGTCAGCGACCTTCTGGCTGCCGATAAAGAGAATCTCCGCTCCGCGCCGCTTAAGCTCGGCTGAAACTGCCAGCGCGGGTACGACGTGTCCGCCGCTCCCTCCGCCGACGACCAGAACTCGCATGTGAGCCCTCCTCGCGGTGTTTAACGGTGTATTTCGAGATGTTATAAACGATTCCCATAGCCGTCATTAAAACTACTAATGAAGATCCTCCGTAACTAATGAATGGCAGCGTCACGCCAGTCAGCGGTACTAATGAAAGCATGGCCGCTACGTTGACCATGGCCTGCCAGACGACCCAGGTGATGATGCCAGTCACTAACAACCGCGAAAAGTCATCCGGGGCAAACCGGGCAATCCGGAAACCGCGAACCGCTAGATACCCGAAGGCGAAAATGACGGCGCCAGCTACAAAGAATCCCAGCTCCTCGGCAATGATGGCAAAGATCGAATCGTTCATCGGCTCCGGCAAGAAAAAGTGTTTCTGAATCGAGTTGTTGAAGCCGAGCCCGAACGCTCCCCCAGAACCGATTGCTACCAAGGCTTGCTGGACATGATAGCCTGTCCCAAGGGTATCTTTGGTCGGATCGAGAAAGGTCAGTAACCGGTTGATGCGATACGGGGCTACCGCTACTAACAGTGCCATCGCACCAAGGGCCGAACCAAGCAAAATACCAATGTGACGAACGGCCGCGCCGGCGGTGTAGAACATCACAATACCAATCATCAGCAAGATCGAGGTGGTTCCCATATCCGGTTCAAGCATCACCAATAACCCCATGGCCGCGATCACTCCGACAAACGGCAGGACCGTCTTCTGAAAACTCCGGATGGCTGAACCTTTAGACGACAGCCACGTCGCCAAGTAAATCACTAAGGCTAGTTTGGCGATTTCCGAGGCCTGTAATGGGAATAGTCCGGTATTGATCCAGCGCGTGGCTCCGCCGTAGGAGAATCCGATTCCGGGAACAAACACTAAGAGCAAGAGGATGAGTGAGGCGACCAGTAGCGGTACCGCGGCCTTTTTCCACCAGCGATAATTAATCCGTTGGGCAATATAGAAACCAATCAATCCAATTCCGAGAGCCTCAATCTGCTGCAGGAAGTAGTAGTAGCCGTTCCCTTTCAGCTGAAAGGACTGGACTTGTCCGGCCGAGAGAATCATCAATAATCCGAACAACGCCAAGCCGGCTACAAGGATGAAAAAAGTGTAGTCAGGACGGTGCTTTGTTGCCACGGCCATATCAACCGCCTCGGCCAATCACACCGATCACCAATCCGACCACGGCACAGACTGACCCGATAATCCAAAAACGCATAGTGACTTTGGTCTCCGGCCAGCCGATGGCCTCGAAATGGTGATGGATCGGAGTAGAGCGGAATAGCTTCTTATGGAATACCCGTCGCCAGAAGAGTTGGATGATGACGGACAGCGTCTCAGCCATGAATACAAAGCCGATTACGGGCAACACTAAGATAGCGTCATTCAGGGCGGCCACGACCCCTAAGGTGGCCCCGAGCGCCATCGACCCGGTATCGCCCATAAAGAATCGGGCGGGATAGACGTTGAACCAGAGGAAGGCCAACAGTGCCCCGGTAATCGTGGCGCAGAAGGCGGCCAGGGCGAATAAACCGTTCACGTAGGACAAGGCTCCGAAGGCCGTAAAGGCAATCGCCAGTAATCCACCGGCTAACCCATCCAACCCATCGGTGATATTGACGGCGTTGGTAGTAGCCACGATAACTAAGATGAACAGCGGGACGTAGAGAATACCGATGTCGAAGTCCCCTACTCCCGGAACGTGCAGAATCGAAAAGCCGAGTTTGTCATAGAACCACCAGGCCCCAGCCGCCCCAATCACGAATTGAGCGACCAGTTTGTGCCAGGCGCGGATTCCGCCACCCTTGGGACCAATTCCACGGATGTTGAGGTAGTCATCGACCGCACCGATAATTCCGACGGCCACCAGTGTAAACAACGGCAGATAGGTTTCGGCCCGCGACAAGTTGCCAGTAATAGTTACTAAGGCCACGGTGACCCAAATCAACAAGCCGCCCATAGTTGGTGTGTTAGCTTTCGAGGCGTGGAGCTTCAAGAATACCGAGGCTTTTGATCCATCAACTGCCAACGTCCGCAGCCGTTTGCTGAACTTGTACTTGTAGAGCACGTGCGACCAGAGCGGCGTGGCCGCCATTGCCAACACAAAGGCCGCCGTCGAGAGCAGGAAGATATTCGTCAGTTGAGTAATGGTATCCATAGTGTTTGTATTCCCGGCTATTTTACCGCGTTACGCCTTATCTGGCTCTGGTTGAACTAAATATTTCGCATCCTGAGGATCGGCGAGGAGCGCTTTGACTGATTGTTCGAGGCCAATGGTGTGAGATGCCTTAACCAGGACCGTTCCGCCCTTCTTGTCTTGATTAATCAGCGTGGCCGCCTCAATCGCATTACCAGCAAAGTGAATCTTGTCCGGTTTCATACCGGCCGTCTTAGCGGCTTCAGCAATGTGGTTCGATTCCTCGCCGACAACCACTAACTCATCGAGGAACTTGCCAGCCACTTCTCCAACGTCACGATGTCCTTTGACAGAATCCTGACCGAGCTCCTTCATATCGCCCAAGATGGCGCGGTGCGGACCTTTAAAGTGATACAGCGTCTCCAGAGCGGCCAAAACAGCCTGCGGTGAGGCGTTGTAGGTATCATCCAAAATGGTCAGCTTGTTTTTGCCCCGGAGTACTCGAAGCCGGCCGGGCGGGGCTTGGACGGTTGCAATCGATTCAAGGGCCTGCTTCGGATCGACTTCTCCAACCCGAGCGGCCGCAAAGGCCGCCATAATCGCATAGAGCTGATGGCGCCCCAGTAACGGCGTCTTTACCGGATACGTCTCGGTTTTTCCCCCAGTCTGATCGCGATAGTGCAACGTGGCCGTCTGACCATGCGCCGACTGTTTGATGCCAGTCACAAAAACATTCGAGGCCTCATCAAAGCCGTAATAGAGTGTCTGATCGGGTGCCAAGGTGTGCATCTGCTTGGTGCGGCGATCATCGTGATTTAAGACCGCTACCCCACCCGGCTTCAGCCGCTTTACCACCCAACTCTTTTCTTCGGCGATTCGTTCGACACTGTCATAAAATTCCAAATGAACGTTTCGGACATTCGTGACAATGGCGATGTCGGGATGGATGTATGAAGTCAGATGCTTGAGGTCATCAGGCTTGTCGGCCGCTAGCTCCAAAACTAATAGTTCCGGGTAGTCTTCCCCATTAAACAGTAAGCCGATCGCCTCAACCGTGATGTTCCACCAATCTCCCGCTCGCTTCGGTTGTTTGGCACCAATAATTGTCAGTGGCACGCCAATCTCGGTATTAAAGTTCCCTTCGGATGAACGCACTCGGTAGCGTTCCGAAAGCATCCGGGAAGTTAACGCTTTAGTGGTCGTCTTCCCAACGCTGCCCGTAATCGCCACGATGTTCGGCTTTCGTCGCCACAGCACTAACCGGCTGAGTAGTGTCAGTTTCCAGACGAGGATTCGGCGTAAGAATGATTTCATTATTTACTCGGAGGTACGTTGTAGTACGTTAGTAAGAATTTAGCTAATTCTCCGAACGTTGGGGCGGCTGACTCTTCAGCAAACGTCACCCCCTTAGGCCGATCAACCTTCACTAACATGATAAACCGTGGATTGTCGGCCGGGGCAAATCCGACAAAGTTACCAATCGTGGCGTTCTCTTCATAAGCCCCACCCTGAGGAATCTGAGCCGTACCCGTCTTACCAGCGACCCGATACCCCGCCACCGCGGCTGGTTTACCGGCGCCAGCCTCGACCACTCGAACCATCATCCCGGTAATTTGTGAGGCGGCTTGCGGACTAACCACTTGGCGGACGGCTTTGGTTTCGACGTTTTCAACCTTGCCGTCTTGGTGTTGAATTTGGTCGACGATATGCGGTTGGATGAGCTTACCTTGATTGGCGTAGGCGTTGACGGCCGTAATCAGCTGCAGCGGGGTAACCGAAATTCCCTGACCGAAGGCCATGGTCGCAAAGTTCACTTCATTCAAGCCTGAGAGGGCCGGGAGGGTTGGACTAATTTCACCCGCCAACTCGACACCGGTCGGCGTCCCGAATCCGAATTTTTTAATATAGTCATAGAGTTTCTGTCCGCCAATCTGACGTGAGACGAAAACCATACCAACGTTGTCTGAGTTCTCAATCACCTGGGTCATGGTTTCCAAGCCGTACGGTTTCTTGGCCGAGTTGAAGATTTCGCGATCACCAACTTTAACCGAGGCCGTACCATTGACGGTTGTAGTTGGGGTGACCGCACCAGCATCCAAAGCCGCCCCCATGGCGATGACTTTGAAGGTTGAGCCTGGTTCGTAGGACAGCGATTCCGTCTGATTGGTGTACGACCCAACGTCGTAGGCGCTGTAGCGGTTCGGATCAAAGGTCGGCCGCGAGGCCAACGCCACAATGCCGCCTGTCTGCGGGTTCATAATAATCACACTGCCGCCGCTGGCATGGAACTTATCAACGGCTTTACTAAGTGCCTGCTCTGCCTGGTACTGAACGTTCCGGTCAACCGTCAGTACCATCGTGTCGCCGTCTTTGGGCGGAGTGTAACTGGAAGCACCCAATGCCAAAGCTTCACCCGTAGCATTCTTGGCCGTTCCGACCTGGCCAGACGATCCGGCCAACATATCATCGTAGTGTCCTTCGATTCCGTACTGTCCGGCTCCTTCCCCATTCACAAACCCGAGAACTTGCGAGGCTAAGCCATCTTCCGGATAGAATCGCGTTGGCTGCGGTCGAATGTAAACGCCTTCCAGTTTCAAATCTTTCACTTTCTGAGCTTCGTCGTAGGAGAGCTTTTGTTTGAGCGGCGGAACGTACTGTTTATTGTTGTTGATCTGGTCGTAAATATACTGCGCGTCGGCTTGGGTTAATTTGGCGAGCTCATCGGCCGTCTTCCGCTTATCGGCAATTTGCGACGGAACCAGATTGACTGCATACAACGTCTGATTGGTCGCCAACGGATAGGTCGATGTGCCGGGACCGTCTTTCACCAGAATCTGTCCGCGCTTCCCAACTAATTCTGTCTGTTGATACTGCTGACCTTTCGCCAGGGCTTGATAGGTACCGTGCTGGATAAGCGACTTCTGGATCAAACGGAGCCCCAGAAAGGTCGCCAAAAACAGAAAGCCGAGGCTGACGAGCATGAGCCGACGACGTTGCAGGCTGAGTTCTTGTTTCATGATGGCAATTCTTCTGTAGCCAAAGCGGGGGTTGGTTTTTATCTACCCCCTAAGCTTACGGCCTGTAGTAGGTAACGACTAGCCGGCGTACGCCGCTTTGCCGCTTCCGGTCAGCTTTTGTTCTTCGGCTGACTTTTTAATCTGTTGAATTGACTGGAGTCTGGCGGATTCGGTCGAGAGTCGTTCGTTTTGTTCGACAATCTGAGCCTTCTGGGCTTCCTGTTCCTTCAATTTCAGGTTGGCGGTCGATACCCGGTTGGATTGAACCAGGTAGAAGAGACCTAAACAGGTGCAAGCGACGATCAAGACTAAGTGGACCGTGACCGGTCCGACCTTAACACCCACTCCAGTGAGCGTCCGTTTGCGTGTGCCGACACCGGTTTGGCCAGATGCCGTGATGGTTAATAAGCGTCCCATGCTCTCCCTTTCAAATGTTAGTAAGTATTTAAGTGCGTTCGGCTGTCCGCAACTGCGTTCGGTGTTGCGGGAACCCGTTAGTACTCAAGCGATCAGATTCGTTCAGCCACGCGAAGTTTGGCACTCCGTGACCGTGGATTTCGGCGAATCTCTTGGCGGCTTGGGACGATGACTTTTTTATTCACCGCCGTCAGCTGCTCGGAGTCTTTGACGTGCCGTTTGACGATGCGGTCTTCCAGACTATGGAAGGTGATGACGGCGATTCGTCCGCCAGGCTTCAGAACCTGTTCGGCCGCGGTCAGTCCCCGTTCGAGACTGCCCAGTTCGTCGTTGACCGCGATGCGCAGCGCTTGAAACGTCTTAGTCGCGGGATTCAATCTCCCTCGTCTCGGTACGGCCCCCTCGACGACGTCAGCGAGCTGCGTCGTCGTGCCGATACGTTCCTGCTTGCGCGCGGTCACGATAGCTTTGGCAATTCGCCGCGAGCGCCGTTCCTCACCGTATTGATAGATCAGATCGGCTAGCTCCGCTTCCGGCAACCCGTTGACCAGGTCGGCCGCGGTATCTCCTTCAGAGATATCCATGCGAAAGTCGAGTGGCCTGTCCGTCTGAAACGAGAATCCCCGTTCGGACAGTTGCCAGCTCGAGATGCCGAGATCGGCGATGATCGCCTGGACCGGTGCGAACCCGTCCGGGAGGACGGTGTCGAGACCTGCAAAGTTGGCGTGAACCAACTGAACTCGGTCACCAAACGGTTTCAAGTGTTCGGCTGCCAGCTTGAGAGAAGCAGCATCGCGATCGAGGCCGACTAGTTGGACGCGTGGAGCACGTTCCAAGAGCGCGGCGGCGTGACCTCCGAGACCAAGCGTGGCATCAACCACGTGTGATTTCGGATGTCGATCAAAGATAGAAGTAAGGTGCGTGAGGACTTCATCGAGCAATACTGGCTCGTGTTGTCCTGGTACTTCAGATACCCGCGATGCGGCTGGTGAATCGTTCATGTTCATATCCTACCGAGTCGCGGGTGTCAGTTACCTATTAATATTTGTAAGGTGCCCCTTCGGGTGTCCAAAGAGGACACCCGAAAGAACTTTTTGTTGTCGTTTTTGGTTTTTGGTACCGGCGAGCGCCGGTAATGAGACAACTGGTTTGATTTTTTCAACCCGCCGCCTGTGAGCTGCTGATGAGTCCCGACAACATCACCAGCGGCTCACAGACAACGAGCGTTAATCACAAATGTTAAATGCCGAGGTCGGCCAACTTCGGGGCAATCTCATCGAGATCGGCCGTCTGTCGTTCCTTCGCCCACCGCTCGGCTGGCCAGATTTCAATCCGGCTGTAGAGTCCGGCGACAATGACGTCGGCGGTCTTCGCATCAGTAGAAGCGAGACCGGCGTACTCCCGGAGACTGACCGGGAGAAGGATTCTCCCCTGTCGATCCGGAGTTACGGCGGTAGCGTTTCCTAAGACGGTACGTTGCAAGACGCGAGCGGCCTTCGATGACCAGCTCGGAAGCTGGGCGATCTTTTCGGCTAACGGTTTCCAGTGTTCGGTGCTGTAGAGATGCAGGACTTTATCTGGACCGCAGGTTACGACGGCACCATCGGTCAACTTAGAACGAAACTTAGCTGGCAAGGCCAATCGCCCCTTCTCATCCACCTTGTGGGCATATTCACCCAGGAACAGCGTGTGATCGGACGACCATACGCTATCGACGGCTCTCTGAGCCGTCTTTCGTTCTGCTGGTTTCGGTGATTTAGTCATGCGTTCCTTTATGGTGGGAGTTATCCACAGGTTGTAGAGCTTATCCCCACTTTTCCCCATAGCTCCCCACTGCTGCAGGCATACTACCCTACTCTAAACACTCTGTCTAGACCTTTTTCGCTCTAACTAGCGATTCCGTGCCTGGAATATTTTTTATGCTTGCGAGTCTGTTCTGCAAAGCGTACGTTGGATATGAAATCACTTTGGCACCCGACACCAAAATGACCCCTCCCATCGAAACTCAAATAGAAACACTTCAGAAAACGTCCCGGATTGGCGCTGCCAACGAAGCCGGCAAGTTTAAGACTGTCGTTGATTCTGACGGGCAGGTTAGGATGTGGACTCTCGGGCAGAAGCCAACCGAGTCGATTATCGCTGACTACGAAGAGGTTCAGAGTCTGTGGAAGGCATTGGAACAGACTGAAAGCGGAGATTCTGATACGCCCGATTCTGAACGGCCGCCGCAATCCCCAACGGTTCCCGAAGACACAGATGTTCTACTAGAACAAGCCGCTAGCGGCCGCCTGATCTAAGCAGTCTTTTCAGCTAGATAGTCGCTGAGTTCAGCGATTTTTACGCGTTCCTGTTTCTGCGAATCGCGGTCACGAACCGTCACGGCCTTATCTTCGAGCGTGTCGAAGTCGACGGTGCAGCAGAGTGGCGTACCGATCTCATCTTGGCGACGGTACCGCTTCCCGATCGACCCGGTAACGTCATAGTCGAGCATGAAGTCACCCGCCAAATCATCACGGAGTTTGGACGCAACCTTGGCCAACTCCGGCTTATTCATCAACGGCAGAATGGCGGCTTTGATTGGCGCGATGGACGGCTTCAGTTTAAGGACAACTCGGTTGTCGCCCTTCTCATCTTTTTCTTCAGTGTAGGCATCGGCCAGGACAGTGAAGACTATTCGATCGACGCCGCAGGATGGCTCGATCACGTGCGGCAGAAACTTCTTGCCAGACGG
>SICC01000005.1 GCA_009694835.1 Patescibacteria group bacterium | reverse complement strand
TTGGACGTGCGGAGAGGGAGAGATGGCCGCTGCGCGGCGGGCTGCGTCGCTCGGACAACATGCCCGAGCAAGCTCGGCATGTGTCCTCACTCCTTGCGAACGAACTCTCTGCTCGAGTTCGAAACCTAGCCATCACCAAAAAGCCGGCTGGCCTAAAGGCCAGACGGCTTTTTGCGGAGAGGGAGAGATTCGAACTCTCGCACCGGCTAACGCCGACCTACAGGATTAGCAATCCCGCCCCTTAAACCACTTGGGTACCTCTCCGAACAACCTTTAAAGGTTCCTTCCAAGTATAGCGTTCAGGAACCTGAACTGCTCTTGAGTATCTTGTCTTCAGCCAGAGCCAATTGAGCTCGCTCATAAAGTAAGCCTCCGGACTCCCCAGGCTGACCGATTACCACTCCGACATATATCGACACTGGTTCCCCCTCGACAAGGTACTCGTCCCTGGAGAACTCCGTTTTTAAACGCATGCCATACGCCCGTAGGTCACTGTTAACCGCAGAAATTCCAAACTCGTCCCCCTCCGATACGGGCTGGATGTTCATGGGTTCGGGACAGCGTCTCCATGGCGCGCGAAACCGTCATCAAGGCTTTATCGCCAACGGCATGACTGATCTCGTTAAAGCCTTTTTGATTGACTACATCAATGAGGGCCACACCAAAGGGCAGCTTAACGCGCTTGGCTAGCGCGGCAGAATCTTTGAGGCGCTCCATAAATGCTCGTCGATTCGGGAGTTAGGTCAACGAGTCGGTACGGGCTTCGGTCCATGGATCTGGATGTTCCGCGCGAAGTGTTGCCACCGTTGGGGCAACTTTGAAGAGCTCCGTATTCCAATCCTGTTCTGGATGATTTTTAGCCATTTACCATTAGCAAATTAATGCCTTACTATAGCCTAAAATAGCCTAGTTGTCGAGTCTTTGGTCGAGCTTTTGACGAACCACTGCGTGCACGAATCGTGGCAACGCCATGAAAATTCGCCCGGTTCGGGACGGCTGGGTGAACAATCGCCACAGCCACTCCAATCCTATCTTTCGCATCCATCCTGGCGGCTGCTTAGCCGGACCGCCACCCTTGAGTGACTTCCCTCCCGCAAGGTAGTCCAGCGTTCCCCCAACTCCCATGGCGATGACCGGCGCGGACAGCTGCTCAAGGTTCCGGTTAATCCACTGGTCCTGCTCAGGAACTCCGTACGCTACCAACACCACGCGAGCTTTCTTACGGTTGATTCGCTCAACCTGTGTCTGCTCGTGTCCCGGCTTGGGATCACTCGGATCAGCCGTTACTTCCAATCCTGGAAATTTTTTTTGGAGCCGTCTAGCGGCTTCAACCGCCACCCCAGGTCCGGCTCCGAGCAAATACAGCTCGTGCTTCCCTTCTGCACACAGCTTGGCCAAGTCGAGTGTTAGCTCAGATCCTCGGATGACGCCGGGTAGCACTGTCTGGAGATGCTTCGGACGGAACAGGAGGCCAACCAGCATCCACCAGGCTCGCCAATATGCCCGCAGCCATTTGAACCAACCCATCAGCGGTTTAGCCAAGAATGCCGAGGCCCACACTAACCCGACCGAGTCAGCAATCCGATAGTGAGCATGATTGAGTACGGCCTGATGCTCCGGATCGCGCCGAGCCGCCATCAGCATCTCGTTAGTCATGGTGACAACCTGGGCTCGTTTACCTTCACTCAAGTCACGCCGCAACGCGTTGAGCAGTTCGGACGCCTGAAAGCCCTGCACTGAGACGCCAAGGATGTTCGCTTTGGAAATCATGAGGTGATGATTTCGTGAACGTGCTTGGCCGTCTTTTTCCAGCTGTAGGATTTCAGTCGCTCTTGGCCGCGCGCCACCAATTTCTTAGTCAGGGCGCTATCAGAGAGTAGCCGTTCCAACCCTTGGTGGATTTCTGTGACGCTTTCCGGATTAACCAGTAACGCCGCATCTCCGGCTACTTCCGCGGTAGCCCCGCGGTTTGAGGTCAGAACGGGTGTATCGGCCGCAAATCCTTCGAGTATCGGCACGCCAAATCCTTCGAACAGGGATGGAAAGGCTAAAGCCCGAGCGCCGCGTAATAACGCCGCTCGATCCTCGTTCGAAACATATCCAGTGTGAATGACCGATTCCTGGCCTTTGCGTTTGTTGATCATCTGGCGAATTTCGTCGTAGCCGATGCCGGGATTCCCCACCAGCACTAACTGACCACCAAACAAACCAGAATCGCGGAGCCGATAAAAGGCTTCGAGTAGTCGCGTTACGTTCTTGCGGGCTTCCAGTCGGCCAATGAATAAGATATAGGGATCACTCACACCGTGGTGTTTCATCACTTCGACCACTTTGGCGGCGGTGACGTCTTTGAACATATCGGTGTCGTACCCATTCGGAACCTCGGTGACTTTTTCCTCTGGAACTTTGTAGTAATTATGAACATCTTCGGCGACGTCGCGGCTCGGTACGATGATGTTCGAAGCCCAGCGGGCCGAGAGCCGCGTTCCCACGTGAAGGTTTAGGAAATGGTACTTGGAATAACTCTTCGGGAAATGCCGAAATCCCAGGTCGTGAATGGTGGTGATGGTTTTCTTCGGATGAACCGGTGGTACGATGTGCGACGGCACGAACAGCCGATCGACTGGATGCTTGCGCAGCTCGAATGGTAGAGCCGTGTAGGTCCAGAACTTCCGAAGCGGGACGATGACCGATTTGAAATTGTCGGGGAGCTTGGCAAGGTCACCGCGCAGTGGCTCCCAGGTGTAGAGCCGGTAGATATTCTTCTTGTCGATCTTGGCCAGCTCGAGAATCAGATGGTAGCCATACCACTCAACCCCCGTCTTTTCTTTCAGATTCGCCCGTGAGGCGTCAATACCGATTCGCATGGTTTTAGCTTACCTGGCTCGTGGTTGAGCCGCTATCGGGCCGCGACAGCTCGCTTGTAAGAATCGAGGTTCTCGACGGCGATGCCGGTCCCCTTCACCACACAGAACAGCGGATCTTCGGCCACGTGGCACGGCACCCCGGTAGCTTTAGTGATGACTTTGTCGATGTTACGGAGGAGCGATCCACCACCAGCCATGACCATTCCACGATCGATGACGTCGGCAGATAGTTCTGGCGGTGTCTGCTGGAGGACGGCTTTAACGGACAGAATGATCTGGGACAGTTCGCCCTGAACAGCCTGGACGACCTCGTTGGTGGTAACGTTGATAGTTTTCGGCATCTCGGCCACCATGTCGCGGCCGCGAACTTCCATCTTCATTTCCTCACCTTCCGGAACGGACAAGGCCGAACCAATTTGAATTTTCACTTGTTCGGCCGTCACATCGCCAATCGCCAGATTGTGACGCTTGCGAATGTAGGCCGCGATGGCTCGATCAAACTTGTCTCCACCAACGCGCGCTGAATTCACGGCCACGATGCCGCCCAGTGAAATCACGGCTACTTCAGAGGTTCCGCCGCCGATATCGATAACCATATTGCCGGAAGCCGAGCCAATCGGAATGTCTGCCCCGATAGCGGCGGCCAAGGGCTCGCGGATGATGTAGGAGTTCTTAGCACCGGCGGCCGTGGCGGCGTCAATGACGGCCCGGCGTTCGGTCGAGGTCACCCCGGCCGGCACACAGACCATCACGTCGGGTCGGAAGAATCGCACACTACCGACCGCCTTGTTGATGAAATACTTCAACATAGCTTCCGTAATTCGGTAATTTGCGATTACCCCGTCAGACAGCGGACGATGAGCGACGATGTGCTCTGGGGTTCGACCGACCATTTCTTTGGCTTCGGCACCGACGGCCATAATCTTGTTGTCCTCAACGGATACCGCCACTACGGAAGGCTCATTGATGACGACGCCCTTATCTTGGACGTACACCAACGTATTGGAGGTGCCAAGGTCAATACCGATTCGTTTGCTAATCATGGGGATGGTTTCTGATATAAAAAACGCGCCTTTGTGGCTACGTTTTTTTGATTCCGGTGAACAGTTTTCTAGTTCTAGTGTTGAACAGTCTCAGTGCTCATCGTACTACGGGGCTGGGGCGTCCTCAACCCGCTCGATAGTGACTCCCGACTCTCGTAAACGAGCGTCGATTCGCTCATACCCTCGGTCAATCCATTCAGCGTGTTCAACAATCGTCTTCCCTTTGGCAATCATGGCCGCCACGACCAGGGTGATACCGGCTCGCAGGTCCGGGCTTTTAATTTCCTCGGCATGCAGTTCCGTCGGACCAGTGATCATGATTCGATGAGGATCAGCGATCTTGATGTTCGCGCCCATGCGGTTCAAAGCCTCAACGTATTGGAACCGTTCTTCGTACATCCAGTCATGAATCAGGCTCTCCCCGTCCGCTTGGGTGCAGAGCACGGCAAATGGTGCCTGCAGATCTGATGGGAACGACGGCCAGAGGTTGGTCTTAACCTCAACCTTCCGGAAATCATGCGGT
Source organism: Patescibacteria group bacterium (assembly GCA_009694835.1). GTDB lineage: Bacteria > Patescibacteriota > SICC01 > SICC01 > SICC01 > SICC01. The sequence continues at coordinate 30,228 of SICC01000005.1, read as the reverse complement.
GGAGTGATGGTAACGGTGTCTTTGGTCGTGGAGAAGTTGAGCCCGGCCTCACGAAGTTTAATCGGTATCATCGCGAAGTTTTCCGGATCAACGTCCGTCAGCGTGACGGTGCCTCCAGTAACGCCGGCCGCAATCATCAACGTGCCGGCCTCGATCTCATCACAACGGATGGTATGTTCCCCGCCGCCGAGCTCATCAACACCTTCAACCACGAGTTGGTTAGTGCCACCGCCCGTAATTTTGGCGCCGAGCGTGGTCAGAAATTTCACCAAGTCAGTGACGTGAAGTTCCGAGGCGGCATTGCGGATTTTTGTGGTGCCAGACGCCAAGGTCGCGGCCATCACGGTGCTTTCCGTACCGGTCACCGAAGCTTCTTCTTGGAAAATCTCGGCGCCAGTAAGACTGCCTTCCAATTCGTAATGACTATTTGATTGATCAACCGAAGCGCCGAGTGCTCGCAAACCGTTTAGATGAACGTCGATTGGTCGTTTGCCGATGATGTCGCCACCCGGATGAACCATTTTTACTTTTCCGAAGCGAGCCAGGGCTGGACCGAGCATCGTAATCGAGGCGCGCAGTCGGACCGCCAAGTCGTCCGGAATATCCGAGGCTTTCAGACCGGTCGGGTCGAGCGTAACCGACCCCGACGTTCCTTCGACCTTCATACCGAAGTGTTCGAGGATCTCGAGCATTACCGCGACATCGCGAATCTCCGGAACGTTATGAAGTGTGACCGGTTTGGTCGCCAACAAACAGGCCGGCAGAATCGCCATTACGGCGTTCTTGCTACCGCCAACCTTGATGGTGCCATTCAGTTGAGTCGGCCCGTCGATGATAAACGTGCTCATGAGCTTGGTGCTCGTGTTCCGGGTTTACGCCGTTTTACCAATTCAACGGCGCGTAGTCGCGCCAGGTTCTTCTGTAACTCGCCGGACGCTTCAGCCAATTCAGCCTTTTCGCGTTTGCCAGCCATAACATCCTCAGCCCGTTTGCGGGCCGCTTCAGCTCGGCGAACATCAATCTGGTCGGCCCGTTCCGCGGTATCGGCCAAAATCGTCACGCTGTCTTTAACCACCTGGACGAATCCGCCTGAGACGGCTACGTGACGCTCCTGTTTACTGACACGCACTGTCACGACGCCCGGCTCCAAGACTGAGACGAGCGGAATATGTTCCGGAAGAACCGTAATTTCACCGTCCGCAGTTGGGACAGTCACCGACGTGGCGTCGGCTTCTTCAACTGTTCCTTCGGCGGTGACAACGGCGAACGCCGTGGTTTTCATTTCGCGGCTTTCTGGCGCTTGGCATTGGCCGCTTTGGTCGTATCCAGGGCGCCCTTGTAGGTGAAGTCCGATTCCGGTCGGTCATCGACTTTACCATCGATAATTTCACCGAAACTGCGGACAGTATCTTCGCGGGAAACATAGACACCCTTCGTGCCAGTAAAGACTTCGGCCACGAAAAATGGCTGTGAGAGGAACTGCTGAACCTTACGGGCTCGAGAGACAATCAGTTTGTCTTCGTCCGACAGCTCGTCCACACCGAGAATAGCGATGATGTCCTGAAGGTCTTTATAGCGCTGCAGTGTGGCTTGGACACCGCGAGCCACTCGGTAGTGCTCCGCCCCGACAATCTTCGGGTCAAGCATGGTTGAGGTCGAGTCGAGCGGATCGACAGCCGGGTAAATTCCTAATTCGGAAATCTGGCGAGAGAGCGTTACTGTTGAGTCGAGATGAGCAAAGGTCGTGGCCGGAGCCGGGTCGGTAAGGTCGTCGGCGGGCACGTAGACGGCTTGGACAGACGTAATCGATCCCTTATTGGTCGAGGTAATTCGTTCTTGGAGTGCACCCATTTCGGTCGCCAGCGTTGGCTGGTAGCCCACGGCGGACGGAACGCGTCCGAGGAGCGCCGAAACTTCGGCACCCGCTTGAGTAAAGCGGAAGATGTTGTCGATGAAGAAGAGAACGTCTTGACCCGCTTGGTCACGGAAATATTCCGCCATGGTTAGTCCGGCCAAAGCCACGCGAAGCCTGGCTCCTGGCGGTTCATTCATCTGACCGAAGACGAGCGCGGTTTTTTCGAGCACGCCAGAGTCTTTCATTTCGTGATAGAGGTCATTACCTTCGCGAGTTCGCTCACCGACTCCAGCGAATACGGAATACCCACCGTGTTCAGCCGCGATATTTCGAATCAACTCTTGAATCAAGACGGTCTTACCAACACCGGCACCACCGAAGAGTCCAACTTTACCACCTTTCGGAATTGGGGCGATCAGGTCGATAACTTTAATGCCGGTTTCAAGCAGCTCAGTCTCAGTAGATTGTTCCGTAAAGTCCGGAGCGTCGCGATGAATTGGCCAACGCGTCACTTTGGTTGGTTCCGGTTTCGCATCAATCGGGTCACCCAACACGTTAAACATTCGACCAAGTGTCTTCTTCCCGACCGGAACCGAGATTGGCTTACCGGTAGCTTTAACGCTCGTCCCGCGTGTCAGTCCTTCAGTTGAATCCATGGCCACCGCCCGCACCACGTGTGAACCGAGGTGTTGTTGCGTCTCCAATACCAAGGGCGATTCGCTGCGCCGCGTAATCGCGAGCGCTTCGTAAATGTCCGGAAGTTTGCCGTCGAATCGAACATCGACGACTGGACCAATGACTTGGATGACTGAACCCATACAAAAAACAGTCTACCAGGCTTAGAGACGCCCGTCTCACCTGGTAATCCGCAATCCGGAAAGTGCTACGCTAGGGCCATGGCAAAAACGCCCACATACCGGGGACACCTGGCCGCCTACGTTATTTCGGGCGTCCTGTTTGTCGTCGTCGCTACGAGTGCCATCTTGGCTACTCGCGGCTATACGGTCGACCTTAATCATGGCTCGGTCAAGAAAACCGGCCTGCTGGTACTGGGATCCTTTCCCGACAAAGCTTTCATCACCATCAATGATCAAGTCAAAGACGTGCATACCCGATCGCGTCTAAGTCTGAATCCCGGTCCCTACTCCGTAACCGTTGATTTGCCGACCACCCACCCCTGGCACAAACAAATCGACATCAAGCCAGGGGAGGCGGTAATAGAGGAAGATATCTTACTCTTTACTGACCATCCAAACCGCATCGCACTGACTGACGCTCCGGTGGCTGGATACGCTCTCGACGCCTCGGCTCGGAAGCTGGCATATCTCCAGGCCAGTCCGGATGGCGTTAAAGTGCTCGTTCGCGATATGGATGGAAAAAACCAACCGAAGCAAGTTGCCCTACTGCCAGCCAACTACGGTACTCCGAGCAGTTTTAGCTGGTCGAATGACGGTAATCGATTAGTAGCCAGCGTGGCCGGAGAGTCGCGGATTATTACGATTGATGGCGGTACGACCGCGACGGTATCCGTCGGTGGAAAAACGGCGCTGAGTCCAGACCAATCCGACGTCTTAGTGGCCGAATCAGAGCCGGGCACACTCGTACGCGTTCAAACCAGCGGAGCCATCGAACCACTTGAGACTGATGTTGTAGCTTGGACGGTCACTAATCAAGCTATGTATATTTCCCGAAGCGACGGCAGCGTGATTCGGCGAACCAGCTCAGACCGAAAGGTAGCCGGGACTGGTTCGGTTCAGGTCGAGCTGGTTGCCGCCCCAGACGCCGACCGGACATTCGGCCGAACGGCTGATGGAACCGTAACAGCCTTCAGTAGTTCACCTCAAGAAGTTACCACAAATGCGGATCGAATCGTACCGGGCCGCGGTGGCCAGCAGCTGGTCTACGTTCGACAACGTGAACTGCGGCTATGGAACGGGCAAGATAAAACTGACGATTTACTGACGCGATTTACTGACGTCCCTGCCCAACTCGGTGTTTTGCCGGGCGGACACTATGCCCTCTTTGGCAGCGTAACAACAATTAACAGCATTGCCGCTGATGGAAGTAACACCACGGAGCTGACAGCAACTGATACCCTACTCGACGTTCCGAATCACGAAACACTCTTAGTCCGTAATGCCACGGGTCGGTTGGTCGGACTAGAGATTCTGCCGAATTAGCGGACACCCGGCAACCTGGCTGGCGGCCGAGCCTGACTGGTCGGTACGCGGGCGCGGTTCGGATCTGGCGAAACCTGCTTAGCCTGCACGATCATTCGCTTGTAACTGGTACCAATCGGGACACAGGTTGATAGGGTTACCCTAGAATCCGGAGTTTGGGCCAGGACACTGATTTCGTTCGGAGCCACTTCGAACTTGCTGGTAACGCGGTACGAATACCGAACGCCATTCTTGTAGATGATAATCTCGTCATTATTCTCTAATTGCGGCTCCAGCGTAAAGACGTTTCGGAACTTGGTCGGCACCCACCAGTAGAAGGAACTGTGTCCGGTCAGGAACACGTTACCCTTTTCACCTGGTTCGGCCGTACCTGGATAGTGCACCACGCCTTTAAGTAGCGCATCATCAATGGTCGCCTCATCGGTCGAGCCCGGACGAACAATCGGAGCGGCCACACCGATCTTTGGAATGTAGACGTAGTTGTCACAAATCTGTTTTGGGTTACCGTTTCCGTCATAGTCGATCGGATCAGCCCCGCAACCCTGACCGCCCGCTGGAATACCACCCGGGTTATTACCCTGAATAGTCGGCGGCAATAATGCTGAATTGCCGGCTTTGGGCGGATGGAGTGTATAGGTCAATCGCTGCCAGAGGGCCGGAAAGTTGTAGACCACGTAGACCAGGGCGGCAATGACGAGCAACGGCAAAATAGCCTTCAGGATTCGAACTGGCCATGAACGCTTCTTCTTCGGTTGCTCCTCCTCTTGGGGTAGTGAGTTCGTGTCCGCCGTTGGTGGTTGAGGTGGCGCAGTATAAGCCGGAGCGGCCGGTTGTGAAGGCGACTGAGGCTGATTGGCTGGATTTGAGGTATATTCGTCCATATCGAGGCGCAGTTAAATTAGCTTAGTATACACATTTTTACCTCATTTGGCAAGGGTAAAAGGCCTCCCCTTTGTGGAGACAGTATACCGTGACTAGCGTGACTAGCTCTCACTTGAGATGAAAACCCGTACAATAAATACAATGCCGGAGTGGCGGAATTGGTATACGCGACGGACTCAAAATCCGTTGGCCGCAAGGCCTTGAGAGTTCGAGTCTCTCCTCCGGCACAATTTGTTTACGACGGAAGGCGCAGTTCAGCTTCCACGAACGCATCAAGGTCACCATCAAGTACTTTTTCGGGATGCTTTGACTCAATTTTAGTTCGAAGATCCTTCACTTGTTTGTATGGGTGAAGCACATAGGAACGAATCTGATTTCCCCAGGCCGCCGTGTCCCCTACCTCAAGCTTCCGTAAATCGTCCTTGTGTTGCTTGGCCGCCAACGCCACCAACTTTCCATAGAGGATCTTCATGGCCGCCGCTTTGTTCTGGCCTTGAGACCGCTCGTTCTGACACTGGGCCGTCAGTCCGGTTGGTACATGAGTAATGCGGACGGCCGAGTCAGTCTTATTAACATGCTGTCCGCCAGCCGATGAAGCGCGGTACGTATCAATCCGTAGTTCCTTTTCATCCAATGTCACCTCGCTATCTGGTAAATCTGGTAACACTTCAACTCGAGCAAATGAAGTTTGGCGCAACGACTTGGCATTGAACGGTGATTGCCGGACTAAGCGATGAACACCGCCTTCTCCCCGAAGATACCCATAGGCACTGTCGCCATCGATTTTGATAGTGACGCTCTTGATGCCAGCCTCTTCCCCAGTCGAACGTTCCTCGATTTCCGTCTTCCAGCCGCGTCGCTCCGCAAACCGTAAGTACATTCGTTCCAGCATTTGAGCCCAATCTTGAGCGTCAGTACCGCCAGCCCCAGACTGGATAGTGAGGTGAGCGGAATAGGTATCGTACGGTTCAGAAAGTAATGCAGCAGTCTCGTGGTGAGTGAACGTTTTCTCAAGTTCGGTGAGGTTTTGGTCAATCTCTTTGGCAGTTCCAGCATCATCCTTAGCCATCGCCAGTAGTTCCTTCAGATCTTTCAGGTCGTGCTCAAACTTCTGCCAATACGAAACCTGCTCCGACAACGCCGAAAGCTTCTTACTGACCGCGGTAGCGGCCTCGCGGTCTTCCCAAATGTCTTCGCGTTCCGATTGCTGCTTAAGATCCGCTAATTCTGTTTCTTTGGCAGACAGGTCAAAGAAACTCCTTTACCTGGGAGAAGCGAGTCTCCAGGTCGCGGATTCGCTCGTTGAGATCTTCAATCATGAATTCAGTATAAAGCGTTCTTTCTGGTTCTCGTACTCACTATGATCGTCATCCTCGGGCTTGACCTGAGGATCAGTATCGGGGCGCAACTGATTCCCGCATTCGCAGGAATGACGAGGATGAAATACGGAGAAATAGAAAAAGGCTCCGAGAGGGAGCCTTTTTCGTGACTCAGCGCACCTTAGTTACTTCTTGCTCGAACGAGCAGAGGCTTTCCGATGGGCCTGACGAGCGCGGTAATAGAGATATCCGCTAATCATCGTGGCCAACAGCGCGAGCAGTCCCATGCTGGAGGTACCAGTCACTGGGAGCACTCCGGTAGTTGTCGGAGGCGTCTTTGGCGTGTTCGGAGGCGGAGCTGGCGGAGTCTCCGGTGGTACCGTCGGGGTACTGGTTGGAGTCTCCGTTGGAGTTGGGGTTGGAGTCGGGGTCGGTGGGGTCGGTGACGGAGTTGGGGTCGGGGTCGGACTTGCCTGGGTGCAGACATAGTTCACGCTAGCCGTATCATTCACTTCCGGAGCCTGGTCAGTCTTGACCATGGCAGCGTTAGTGGTCTTGCAGAAGTTCTGCGGAAGCTGGTCAGCCTTCGCTTTGAACTTCACGTAGATGGCTGAAGCCGGATCGATGAAAGTGAACTTTAATCCGCCTTGGACAAAGTTATCACTACATACCTGTTCCGGAGTTGTTCCTACATACATTTTGCAGGAGTCGGGAACCAGGCTGACATACGGTGGTAAGGCGTCACGAATGACTACGTTAGTCGCTTGGTTGTCACCGGTGTTCTTGACTGACACCAGGTACTCGAGCTCCTTATCCTTACTGGAGCCAATCGGACCTTCCTGCCAGACAGTCTGGCCAGTTTCACGAACTTGTTTATTGATCGTGATATTCGGTCCTTGATTGACGTCCGTCAGGAAGCCAAGTCGAAGGGCCTGACAAAAGCTCGGCTTGAGCTGATTGTCACCGTTTGGATCAATCACGAACTCATAGCTGTTGGCCGTCTCAGTAACTTGAATTCGGCCAGCTGGGATATCCGAGCTTTGACCAAAGTTGAAGTTAGCAACGTTGCACTTATCATCAGCAACGTTGTTTCGTTGGATAACGAAGTTACGTGGCTTGCTGAGAACGAAGGGTCGACCGTTAGCCGAGGTGTAGTTGTTGCTCTCAGACGTCTTGAACGTAGCGTTCGACGCGGCGTTTGAGGCGGTCACGCTGGCCTGAATGGCAGCGGTAGTGGCAACCGTCTTCGGGGCGGTGAGGTGGATTTTGTAATCCTGGGCGGTTGGGCCGTTATAAGCATCTTCCGTGTTGTGGACAACGATCTGAGACTCAACAACGTTCCCATGCTGGACAGCCAGGCTGTCCTTAAATTGAGTTGGTGAATTCGGACCGGTCACCAGCCGTGAGGCTAGATCCATATCCAAGTTCACTGCAGCGGCATTAACGGTTTGGATTAGCGGAGCCAGAGCTACCGCGGTCACCATAACGCCAAGGGCCACCAGGATCTTCCGCTTACGGAAGCGAAGTTTGAATGCGTTTTTCATACGCGTTCCTCCTTATGGTATTAATAAAATAGTTTAGTGAAGCAAATCGAGTGTGCGCTGGTTGTTAAGGAGTGCGTCCTAAACCTAGTCAATCAACTGTCATCGAAATGGGGATGGAGGAGAGAGAGAACAGTGGGTTCGAGTGCGTAAGCACTGAATCACTCTTCTCTCTCTCGCAGACCGTCTTTGGCATCCCGTGGTGTCGTGTTTTACAAAATTGAGTGGACCGACCGACCCGGCGTGTATCTGAGTGCCGGGCCGGCCATGTCTACTCTCTAACCCAGGAGGTTAGCTCGTTGAGCTTTTTCCTGGGTTAACCGGGGGGTCCCGAATCGCCGTGTGCACCCTGACCGGTGTCAGTCGGGGTACAACTCGGGCAACCGGGGTTGGTCACGATGTTACCGTTGTTATCGGTAACCGTGCCATTCGCCGGTCCGTTGCCGGGTCCGGAACCGTTGTCCTGTCCCTGATCGCCTCCCTGGGAGGTACCGGGGACTGAACCGGGATCCGCCTGTACAAACTGGTCTTCGGCGTCGGTGTGGAGATCCGGGCCAGTGACCGTGTTATCCAGCGGACGGATGTCCTTCTGGTTGGACGGCGGAGGGGGAATCCTCGGCGGCGATGACGGCGGACCCTTGATCTGCGCATTGCTGCACAGCATCTTCAGGTAAACCGCTGACGCCGGGACGTAACCCACACCGGGAACTACTTGAGCCTGGGTGGCGATCTTCGTCACCTTGAACTGGTTGTAGTTCGCGGATGCGAATCCCATTCCACCGCCATCACTCAGACCCTGGTTGTACCAGGATCCACTGATGTAGGTGTTGCCAGCCTGTGCCTTACTCGTGAACAGCAACATCAGGTCACGCCACACCATATAGTGGACACGACTTCCTTGCTGACTGCCACGAAGCTTCTGCAGCATACCGATGTCATAGGCATGCCTCGAGCACTTGGCGTCGACACAGAGACCGAACAGGACACCGTAGGCGACGTCCTTATCCAAGGCGGCACCATTGATGACCTTCTTGAGCCGGTCAACAGACGCGCCATGAAGGCCGGTCTTGATGACTCGACCCTGTCCCTGGAGATTCTTCCCAGGAACGGCGGTCTTTCGGAACTCGTCGTAACTCCAGTCGAACTGATCCTGAAGCTGAGTCAGTTCATCCGACGTAACCGGATGAGTGACCTGCTGCGTGTCATCGCTGCTGCTGTCGTTGGTGTCGATGGCCTTGAAGCCGAGAACACCTCCGACGATCAGCGCAATGCCGATGATGATGGCGACGGGGATCTTCCAGTCAGTCGTTTGCGCGACCCTCTGGTTTCCGTTGCCGTTACTCGGCGGCTTACGCTTGGCCGAGGACGTACGGGTCTTCGAGCTCGAGCTAGCCGACTTGGCTCTCGAGCTCTTCTTCGCTGCCGGCTTGCGCCGTACTGCGGTTGAGCTAGACATTTCTATAACCTCCTGGGTCAGGTGTCTAACCGTTGAGTACTGTCCGATCGGACAGCCTTAGGCATCATCAATGCTGACTGATGCGCAAGGCGTCCGACCGGATAACAAAAAACCAACCGAGCTCAAAAGAGAGCGCTTTGGTTGGTTTGTTTAGGTTTTGACAGACACGATTTTCAGAAGGACGTCGTTAGGGGATGCCTAATGACGGTTGATTGGCCAGGTTGTTAACGATCGTGCCCGCAGTGAAAATCACCGAAGCGTGTTACCGTAGCAATATTAATCCGCTACGTCAAGGGCTTTTTCAGGCCTTTTGTACCCGAATGCGTTTGCCCCGATAACACCGCGAGGATTTATCATATCGAACCTAGCCAGGCGTGCAAGATTTTTACCTAGTGGCGAGTAAGTTAACTCTTTGTAAACATCTACTTTTTAGTAGATCTGGCTTTAAGTACGCGAGACATTCGCTCACGGAGTTTATCAGCATCAGTAATCACCACTCGGCCACCGTCCATTCGGAACTGTACGCCTAAGCCATTCATGCTGCGACGGAAGATGTCATCAACCCGATCGTCAGGCATCCAACCCCCGCTATATGAAGTTTTCCAGCGGCTGTAAAAGTCATAGAGCGCCTGAACCTGGTTTTGAAAGTCTTCTTCATCAAATCCCCCGCGCTCAGCCAATAGTTCATCTACTGATAGTTCACGAACCTCCTCGTTAGTATGGAAGTCTCCATACTGCTCTACGAGCATTCCACCGGCTCGCACATGAGAAAGGGCTCGTCGCGGATTAGATACGACATGGGCTTTACCTTGGTATTTAACTCGGCTCGGGTCTTCTCGACGGGCATTCTTTATCAACCAGCCAAGCTCCATGTCTTCTGCTAGTTCAGCAGCCGGGTTATATCCACCCACTGCCGCATAGATTCCTGATTGAAAGGCGGAGCAGCGGCCAATCAGATTGGGTGATCGATCCTTTTCTCGTGCCATCATTTGTAAGTCATAGAGCTGCCAGAGTCGCTGTGAAGCATAAAAGAGCGGGTGAGCCTCATAGGCTTCCATGGGGAAGTCCCACCGACCACCTACGGCATCAACTTTTGAATCATTTTCAAACGTTTCAACCATTTCATCGACAAACTTCGGAGATACGCTTTCAACGTCCGCATCACTACTAATGATGGTAAAAGGGCGGTCAATGCCAGCCTGTTGCTTACGCAGAAGGACGCTGTCATTGAGTATTTTTCTGACTAGCCCGATGGTCGGTTTTTCCTCAAAAGTCTGGTGAAGATGGGCGATGCTCATTTCTGGGTGAGCATTCTTGAAACGGTTAATGGCCTCTTCCGTATCGTCACGGTCGAGTGAATCCGGATGGTTTTCAAGAATAACGATCTCGAACGGTTTAGTTCCGGTCATGGCCGCGTACGCCTCCAAAGTCTTTTCGATATTCTCTCCCTCCCGATAGGCCGGAATAGCGATTACGGCCGTCGTATCACCGCGCATAGTTGGGGCAGATTCAACTAAGCGATCCAAAGTAGCTCGATATTCCGGATCGAGCCTATCTAGATAATCAGCTACTAATCTGGCTTCGTGTTCAGATATTGAAAGATCACTATTCTCAATAATTTCTCGTGCAAAGCGCTCACGATAGCGAGCGCGATCGAGCAATCCATACTCACCTTCTCCGTAATAGCCAAGATATCCTGGGGTACTTTCCGGAAGTGCTTTTGTTCGCTCCAATGGCCGTCGAGCCCGCAGTGGAATCACTGGTGGGAAGTCATACGGTGGGCGGTCTTCGATAACCCCCGACGCCAAATGGACTGTCGGTACTGTTCGCGAAGTGTTCACGACATCTTCAACAGTATGTTGGCCCGGACCTACTTCGGTCGCCAGCATCCTAACTTGCTCGGCACCGTGTTCCTGGCCAACAACCTGAGCCACCTCATTATACTTTCCGAGGAATTCCGCTTTACCATCGACACGATCAAATAACAATTGGCCGGCTTCGCTGTGCTTATCGATTACCGCATTACCGTTCTGATCAATCGGGATACTGAAAACGCGGTCTTGCGTATTCTCTGAGAGTGATAGGTTGAGACGCAGTTTACCTTGTTGGGCTTGCTGGGCAGCATCGGCTGACAGCCCATCATGGAATGACCCATCCGGAGTCATTGAGGAAACCGTGTAGGTATAGTTTCCGTGACTATCCAGACCAGTACCGTCTATACCGCCGTGATACAGCCGCAGCTCGTTCTGATCGTAGATACCACTGGTATCGTTGTCGTACCAGAGCACCCGCTCAACTTTGGTTGTCCCGTCCGGATTATGGCGAATGTATTCCTCAGGACTCCGTTCAACAACCTGGTGATCAGTAATATTAGTCGTGATTTGTGTCGCATCTACCCCATGCTCGGCCAGCAACTGCTGGTTTGGTTCCGGGAGTACCCCGTGTCGGTTCAGTAGTGCCCGCTCATCTACTACTTCTCCGTGCTTGGTCAGGCTGAAGTTACCATCATGGCGTTTCAGTACTTCGACACCGTACGGCATTTCTACAGATTGTCCTGGCTGCAGAGTTGTTTCAGCATGATCACCAGTAACCAGTTGGCGAAGCTGCTCGAGTGCAGTCAAACGTCCTCCTGGTTGGTCACTAGTAGACCCTTCAATCAGACCGCTGTGACTGTCGGACAACACAGCATAGGCTTCTTGCGCTGTAGCACCGATGGTCAATCCGGTCAGGGCCCCAATCGCAGCCGCCTTGGCCACTCGTTTGTGCTTTGCTTTAATAAATAATCGGTCGAGGTCTTCGACACCTTCAGTATCGGTTCGTAATTCTTGAGCCGCCGTGTCACGAAGGGTTTCGAAGTACTCGTCCGGACCCATTCCGGACGGGAGGATAAGCTGGTCTCGTAAATCGACCTTAGCCTGAGCCCGCAAGATATCAAGTCGCAACCGTTCTTGTTCGACGTTGCCATCGGTGTAACTAATAAGGTCAAGCTGTTCTCGGTCTGAAAGCGCAACTCGAGATTCTATGTCGACTAAGCTCGCGAGGGTATCAGACACTTCTGCTGGCGAGAGTGTTCGTGCTATCAGATCCCCGTCCGCATTACGCTCATACACGCTTTGCTCTAACGTATCGGCGAGCTCTCTGGCGTCTGCCGTTCGGTAGCGGAAGGTTTCCATCTCAAGCCTACGCTCACCAGTTAACGTCTCTTTGCCCTGAGCGGCTTCACGAGAATGCTGACGCCGTTCTTCGGCAAATCGTTTACTTTCCCGGGCTCCGGCCAGTCCAGCGGATACCGCGGTTGTACCTCCTAGCGAGGCTATTGCTAAAGCTCGGCTCCGCATGACCGATCGTGAAACTGTTCGACCAACAATACTAATCATCGATAATCCAACCGCTAAAGTCGTCTCGTTGACCCAGCGACCAACTTTTGTCTTTTGTAAGTGCTCGACCATTTTATCTACCTGGCCAAACTTGGCTTCAGTACGAACGCCTGGCGTAGCGCGACCAAGTACAACTTCAAAATCAAGATCAAGTTCTTCTAGACGTTGCCCAGCCTCAATCGCTTCTCGGTTCTGCTGGGCAATTTCAAAAAGGTTGTCGGCGTAGAGATCGCCGTTATTAATAACGTCCGGACGAGCTCCGTGCAGCTTCGAGAATAATCGAATTTTTTCCTCCTGAAACGCATCCTCATTCAAGCCGCCAACTGCATACCGCTCAACCAGTGTCTGAATGTCTTTTTGAACTTCTTTCTCAAGGCTCGTATCACCCATAGCCTCACGTGTTTCGCCAGCTTCATGGTGAATGGTCTCGTCGTACTCGTGCTGGAAACGCTCCCAGATTGCTCGGCGGGCTTCAGCGTCAAGCGCAGACTCATCGAGGGCGCCTTCATGTTCAGCTTGCTCAAGGGCCCCACGAACTCGGGCGATTTCTGTCTGACGATAATATTCCTCAGCTAGATTATGTTTCCAAATTCGCTTAACTAATCCTTTAACACCTTGTAACTCAGCTTTATCAGCCGTCAGTGAAGCATCAGCCACATCGCGAGCAGTGTCGCCGATGGCTTGTGAGGCATCAACAATAACAATCCGCTGCTTCTCAAGCGACTTGTCGGAATCGATGTCTTCTGGTGGTGGGCTATCTTCTGGGGCACGTCTAGACATCGTCCCTCCCGATTACAGCCACGTTCTACGGAATGCTAGTAACTCAGCCGCAACGAGTTCGGAAAGGTTTGGGATTTCTTTTTGGCAATACGCCTGAATGTCTTCCTGAGTACCAGTGTCGAGCAAGCTTTCAAACCCGCGGCGCTTCTCTTCTGGCATGGCCTTCAGGATAGCCACGTTAATACGGTCTTCTATTCGGCTCACGAGGTCCTTCTGCATCTGCTCGCGAACCTCAGGCTCGAGATTAGTTAAGCCCTTTTCGCTGATAAGTTGGGCGGTAAACTGATTAAGATCTTTGGGTTGGTTACTCATAGTTTGGTTATTGGAAAATTAGAGGATTATACAACTAAATACGTTGGTTGTCAACAAACTGAACAACCTACGACTATAACGAAAAAGACCACAGCTTGGCTAGGGTCTTTTTCGTTAGATCCTTCGCACGGAGTGCCCAGGATGATGCCTCCTACGTCAGGATCACTTTAGATCGACGGTACCGCCAGCGGCCTCGAGCTTCTTCTTGGCTTCTTCAGCCTCGTCCTTTGGAACGTCAGTTTTAACGTCTTTCGGAGCGCCATCGACTAAGTCTTTAGCCTCTTTCAGACCGAGGTCCGTAACTTCGCGGACAGCCTTAATAACTTCAATCTTCTTATCACCGGCCGCGGTCAGATGAACAGTGAATGAAGACTTTTCATCGTCTCCCCCACCATCACCATCTCCACCAGCTGGGGCGGCACCGGCTACCGCCACCGGAGCGGCTGAAACACCAAACTTATCTTCGATGGCACTGACCAGGTCAGCAACTTCGAGGACAGTCATTTTCTCAACCTTCTCGACTATTTCGCCGACTTCTTTGGAGTATTCCTTCGAAGGCTTATCGTCTTCTTTAGCCTCTTCAGCTGGCTTCTCTTCAGTCTTAGCTTCGGCCGGCTTTTCTTCCGGTGTAGCTTCTTCTTTCTTCTCTTCTTCAGGCTTAGCCTGATCATCTGACGCCGGAGCGTCAGTGTTTTGGGCGTTATCTTCGTCTGCCATAGTTTCTCCTAGTGATTATTACTTAGTTACTCTTCGAGCGAAGCGAGCCGGGCTCACTGCGTTCGAATAATAACTACGCCTTCTTCTCTTTAACAGCTGTCAGCGCGTAGACCAAGTTCCGACTGACACCAGACAAACCACTAGCCAAGTTTCGAACTGGCGCACTAATGCTACCCATTAGGCGTCCCAGCAACTCATCACGTCCTGGTAAGCTCGCGTAGCGCTGAATCAACTCAACACCGACTTGTTTACCATCCACGATGCCGCCCGTAATCTCTAAGGCTTCGTGCTCTTTAGCAAATTCCGCGACGGCCTTAGCCACGCCAACTGGATCATCCGCCCCAATCGCCAAGGCTTGTTGGCCTTCGAGTGTATCTAGCTCGATGCCGGCTTCTTTAGCTGCCCGATTGAGCAGGGTCAGTTTGGCTACGTGGAAGCGCATTCCCTGTTCGCGTAGACTGTTCTGCAATTCCTGCTGGTCACGGACACCGAGACCTTGGTAATTAGTCAGTACCGACGCCGAGGCACCTTTCAAGGCCTCCGTTAGCTCGGCGACTTCTTGTTCCTTCTGTTCGCGTGTCTTAGGCATAAAAATAGTCCTTCACCGAAGGACATCATCAAAAACAGTATGTTTTGTGATCTCCTGCGCAGTACTTATGGAATGGCTGCGGTCTTCGGCGACAAGTTTCAGTCTACGGAGTGAGTGAGGGACGGTCAAGCATTCCGCTCATAATCAACGAACCGGATGTGGTGACTGCCTTCATCTAGTGCTTCCGAACTGACTTCGTGGAAATTATGCTCAAATTCCGGAAAGAACGTATCCGCACCATGGGTACCGGAAACTTCGGTCAGCTCAATCTTGTCAACGTACTTCAGACCATCCTTGAAAATGTGCTCCCCACCAAAAATATAGGCGACAGGATCGTGTTTTACTGCTTCGGTTAGCCCGTCCTCGACCGAGTGAACTACGATCGCTCCTTCGGCTTTGAAGTCGGACTGTCGGGTGACCACGATGTTCGTGCGGCCCGGAAGCGGCTTGCCAATCCCGTCCCAGGTCTTCCGACCCATG
Organism: Patescibacteria group bacterium; assembly: GCA_009694835.1. Taxonomy (GTDB): domain Bacteria; phylum Patescibacteriota; class SICC01; order SICC01; family SICC01; genus SICC01. The sequence goes on along the minus strand of SICC01000005.1, from coordinate 14,740 downwards.
ATCAACGAATGACCCATGGTGAGCTCTTTCAGTCGCGCCCAATCCTTCGGGATATGCCACGGAACGTCGTTGTTCTTACCGATTCCCCGCTCTTCATCCATCGCCACGATGACGCGGACGTCTAATCCGGCCGGAACGGTGAAGTCAGCCATGATTACCCTTTCTTGGCGAATTCGCGGCGGTCTTTTTCTTGGAATCCGCCAGCCACGGTCAGCTCGGCTTTGATGGTTGGATGCGGATTGTAGCCTTCGATCGTAAAGTGTTCAGCTTTGGCGTCATCAAGTTTCTTCAGTTTCGGGTCGATTTTGAGCTTCGGGAACGCCCGCGGTTTTCGGCTCAGCTGCTCCTTCACTTGATCAGTATGGTTGTGATAGACATGAGCGTCACCGAACGTATGGATGAATTCACCTGGCTCAAGACCAGCCAAATGAGCCATCACCTGGGTAAGCATGGCGTAACTGGCAATATTGAACGGAACTCCCAGGAACATGTCGGCGCTGCGCTGGTAGAGCTGGCACGACAGTTTGCCGTCGATCACTTGGAAGTGGAAGAAAATATGGCAGAGCGGGAAACTCAGAGCGTCACCCGGTAGCGCCATTGAGTAGAGATGTTCCGGATTCCAGACCGTAACCACTGAGTGTTTCCGTTGCGGATAGTTCTTAATGTTATCGAGTGCCCAGGCAATCTGGTCGATCGAATCACCGTTCGTTCGCGGCCAACTGCGCCACTGCGAGCCGTAGATATGCGGTAATTCGCCGTATTTTTTAGCAAACTTGGCGTCGTCGGCAATCTTCTGGATAAACTCATCCTGAGTCATCTCTTTGGCTTTGCCGGCTTCAATCAGCTTCTGGTAATCCTTGTAGGGATAGTCATCCCAAATGTGGACGTTGTTGTCGACCAGGTACTTGATGTTCGATTGGCCAGTCAAAAACCAGACCAGCTCGTGCAACACGCCGTTCCAGTAGACTTTCTTGGTGGTGAGCAGCGGAAATCCCTGGCTCAAGTCAAACCGAATTTGCCGACCAAAGACGCTCGTCAATCCGTTGCCGGTATTGTGATCCTTCTTTTCCGAACCGTTATCAAGAATATCCTTGAGTAGATCAAGGTATTGATATTCCGGGTGTTTGAGATTTTCTTTAGCCATGTCGGGTGGACTTTCTTTCAGCGGCTCTACGGGCCGACTTGTTATTCGACCGTAAAGGTCTTCTCGGTTTGATAATACTCTGGCCAGTGTTCGTTGTAATGCTCAAACATTCGGCCAACGCGTTCCTGTGAAAGCTCTTCGACCTCGAGTGTCTTCAATTCAGCTAAAATCTCATCTCGAGCTTGTTCGGCTTGTGTGCTATCCGGCACCACTTTCTCGATTTCCGCGACGTAGCCGTAGCCGGCGTTCTTATCGATGGTGACGTTGAAACCCTTGTAGCTGTATTCAATGCGGTTTCGTGACCATTTAGAGAGAAAGTCATATCCAGCACTTTGAATAGCCTTGTCTATAGTGTCGATATCTGAAGCTGTCGTCTCGTACTCACCTTCTAGTCGCTCCAGCGCGTGCTGGTTGTCACCTTCCCCTTTAGCGGCCTTTATCACCAGCAGAATAGTACCGTCAGCATCGCGCGTGCGCAGGGCAAAGGACTTGGACTGGTCGATGATTTCTTTAAACGCTGCCAAATCGCCATCGCTGAGAAATCCCCCGATCGCGTCAGGAAGTTTCTCCGTGTCACCAGCCTCGTCAAAATAATGATTGAGTTGGTTCGATTGGCCAGACAGTTTCAGGTTACTGTCGTTCAATTTGAGTTTGACGACAAATTCTTCGGCCGCTTCCCTACTTCCAAGCAGTGTCTTTACCTCGACTTCGAACTGATTAGCGGTCGGCATACCTACGCCGCCGACGTTTTATGCGCCACCCTTCGGGTGGACTTCTTGGTCTTAGCGACCTTCTTCAGTCCCTTCTTGGCAGCTGGTCGAGAAACTTTCTTTTTGCCGGCTTCCTCAAAAATCTTGCTGGAACCTGGTTCGGTGGTGCCAGCGTACTTAGCCGTCTTTTTTTCTGAGTACGGCACTTCGACCGGACCGGACATACTTTCAAATACCAGCTGGCAGAACCGCATGCCGGGGTGAAGCAACACGGGAATCACGCCAATATTGGTAATTTCCAGGGTGATACCACCGATATATCCCGGATCAATATGACCAGCGGTCGAGTGGATGACAATTCCCAGCCGTCCGAGTGATGACTTTCCTTCGATTCGAGCGGCGACGTCATCTGGCAGTTCAATCTGTTCTTCAGTTAAACCGAGAACAAATTCACCTGGGTGAAGGACAAAGGCTCGCGGTCCGGGTTGGGCGTTCGGAAGCAAGGCTTGGGCCGGATCAGATTCAGTGACATCTATCGGTTCGGTCAGCTGCTCGAAGGTTCCACGGTCTTGCGGGTCGATGAACGGCGTGGCCGTCGACTTATAGACTCGGAACTTGGAACTCAACCGTAAATCAAGACTGGCCGCGCCGAGAGCTTCGTTCATGTCTGGCTTTGGACTCAGTTTGATCCGACCGGAAGAAATCAATCGCTTAATGTCACGGTCGGACAGAATCATGCCGAAATCCCCTCTGGTGCCAGCCGAATTCCTGGCCCCATGGTGGAAGCTAAGGTGACGGAACGAATAAAAACACCTTTAGCGTCATCCGGTTTGGCGGCATTCACCGCTTTATAATACGCCGCCACGTTCTTAGCCAGATCGTCAGCTTTGAAGCTGACTTTACCGATACCAGCGTGGATGGTGCCGTCAGCAGCCACGCGGAATTCTACACTGCCGGCTTTGACCTGCTTGATAGCGGTCTCGAAATCATCGGTGACCGTCCCGCTTTTCGGATTCGGCATCAGCCCCTTCGGACCGAGCACCTTACCGAGCTTACTGACCGTGGCCATTTGGTCTGGCGTGGCGACCGAGACGTCAAAGCCCGTCCAGCCGTCTTCGATTTTCTTCAGGGTGTCAGCGTCGGAAACAAAGTCAGCCCCGGCCTTCTTGGCCGCGGCCTGTTTGGCGGGTGGTACAAATGCCAGTACTTTCATATCTTTACCTGAACCAGCCGGGAGCTGAACGGTTCCGCGAACGCTTTGTTCAGCCGTCCGAGCATCGATTCCTAACCGAATGTGCAGTTCCACGGTGCTATCAAACTTGGTGGTGCTGGTATCTTTGACCAACGCTACGGCTTCGGCCAGCGGATAGTGTTTACCAGCTTCAACCTTGTCAGCCGCTTCGCGGTACTTCCGGCCCCTGGGACCGACGGGAGCCCCAGCTGGCTTCTTAGCCTTGGGCGCGCTCGACCGCTTCGCCGGTGCCGCAGTTTTGGCGGTCGTAGAAGCGGCCGATGTGGATTTCGCTTTGGTTGTCTTGGTAGTTTCGGTCATGTAGTTCGCGGTGCTAGCGTCCCGATGCTATCGAGACTCCCGCGCCTCCGTACCTTCCAACCCTACCACCGGACCAGCGCCTTGGCTTGTGGATGAATTTGCTTACTTTTCAACCGTCACGCCCATCGACCGGGCGGTGCCGGCGATGATCTTCTTGGCTTGATCAATATCATGCGCATTCAGGTCTTCCATCTTGGTTTTGGCGATTTCCAGAACTTGAGCTTCCTTGATCTTGGCGACTTTGTTCTTGAGCGGGTTGTCGGAACCCTTGTCGAGTCCGATGGCCTTTTTGATGAGGATGGCGGCCGGCGGCGTTTTAGTAATAAACGTAAACGTCCGATCTTCATAAATCGTCATCTCGACCGGGATAACGGTATCACCGGCATCCTTGGTCTGCTCGTTGAACTGCTTACAGAAATCCATAATCTGGATGCCGTGCGGACCCAGCGCCGTACCGACCGGCGGCGCCGGATTGGCTTTTCCGGCCGGAAGCTGGAGTTTTACCATGGTCATGACTTTCTTAGCCATTACTCCATTCCTTTCGGTGGAAATTCACCACTATCAACAAGCTCTTGTGCGGCAGCCAACGTTTCTTGAACATCGGGTTCCGCCAAGGCAGATTCAAATTCATCTTGGTCAATAATTATTTGAGAACCGTGGTTTTTTCTTACCCGTTCCATTCTTTCTCCTTGAGGACCTTTTAAGGCCTCTTTCAAGTCTGCTTCGTGAAGAATGATAGTCTCTGGATTATTATCCTTAGCCATCAGATTTTCCTCACTTGTAGGAAGTCGAGCTCGACCGGCGTTTCGCGACCGAACATGTTGACCAGCACCTTGATCTTGCCCTTGGCCTTGTCGACCTCGTCAATCTGTCCATCGAAGTCCTTGAACGGTCCATCGACGATATTGACGGTCTCGCCCTTCTCCAAGTCGACCTCGTAGGTCGGCTCCTCAACACCCATCCGTTGCTTGATGGTACTGACCTCTTCTTCGCTCATCGGGGTCGGGATGGTGCCGGTACCAATGAATCCGGTCACATTCGGCGTATTCCGCACCACAAACCACGAGTCGTCGGTGACAATCATGTTGACCATCACGTAGCCAGGGAAAATCTTCCTGTCGACCGTGCGGCGTTTGCCCTGACGAATCTCAATCTGTTTCTCGGTCGGCACAATCACATCAAAAATCTTATCAGCCATATCCATCGACTCGATCCGTTGGCGGATATTCTCGGCTACGCGATCCTCATACCCGGAATAGGTATGAATGGCGTACCAAGAGCGTTCTTTAGGTTGGACTTGTCGAGGCATAAGAAAGTCGTTAGTCGCTAGTCGTTAGTCTTGAGTCTAAACGCATGATTACTTTGATTGTGGTTGATTAGCGGGTTGGTTACCACCGGCGGGGATCTGAATTGGCTGCTGTCCGCCGCTGCCGGGAACGGTGATGGACTTGGCCGGTGTCTTCTTTGGGGTGGTGATGACGGCTTCCAGTCCCTTGGTCAATCCGTAGTCGACCGCTCCGATGAAGGCTCCGAAGAAAATCGCCACGATGATCACCGTCCCGGTCAGCCGGATTGTACGGCGTCGAGTCGGCCAGACGACCTTACCGAGTTCGGTCCAGGTCTGTTGGATAAAGGTAATGATGCGTCGCATTGTGAGATTCCTCTAAGAAAGGAAATTCCTTTCCGGTCGGGACTAATCATACCGTTTGTACCGCCTGGTTGCCAGCGTTTTTGCGGTACTACATTGTCATCCCGACGTACGTCGGGATCTTTAGAGATGAGATTCCGGCTTTCGCCAGAATGACGATAAAACGTCATCCTCGGGCTTGACCCGAGGATCAGTATCGGGGCGCAACTAATTCCCGCCTTCGCGGGAATCACGTAGAACTAGAATTCGCCGACGAAACTAATTTCCGGCTGCAATTCGTGAGCAGTCTCGGCTTTCACTTTGGCTTGAACTTCCGCAATGAGCTTTCGGACATCAACCGCCGTGGCCTGGTCGACGTTCAAGATGTAGTTGGCATGTTTTGGTGAGACTTCCGCACCGCCCACTCGGTACCCTTTCAATCCAGCTTGATCGATTAACCGTCCAGCCCCAACGTCCTTAATCTTCTGAAAAATTGATCCAGCACTCATCTTCACGGCGTTCGGCGGATGCTTGGCGTGCCGCCACTCGGCGTTTTTTGCTAGTACTTCTTCTAGTTTCGAAACGGTCCGCTTACTCAATTGCATTGTTACGTCAAGCACCACGTCATCGTTTTGATGTAGTGCACTGGTGTCGTAACCGAATTTGAAATACCCTTTGTCGACTGTTTTCTCTTCATCACCGGACAGAATAGTCGCCCCCTCAACAATTTCCTCAATAAATCGAGTCTGCTTGTGGGGATAGCTCAAGAAATGCAGATTCTGCCACATCGCACCACCTAAGGTCGATGGAATTTCAACGTAATGCTCAAACCCCGATAGTCCTTTCGGTACGGTCCGGGCAATGAGTTGTTCGATAGTGATCCCGCTTTCGGCCGTCAGAGCTGTACCGTCAATCTCGCAGTGTGCCGCTTCGTTCTTAATGACCAATCCCCGAAAGCCCTTGTCCCCGACCAGAATATTGGCACCGGCTCCCAGTACGAACCATTCCAAACCTTCCGCCTGCACCCAACGGACGGCCTCGACTAATTCTTGTTTGGACTGTGGCTTGGTCAGCAGATCGGCCGGCCCGCCGATCCCGAACGTGGTAAACGGTGCCAGCGGAACATTCTCTTCAATCTTCGGATTTGCCATAGACTTACTATAGCGGTGAACACGTCTCTGACGCTTACACATGAATGCCAGGCAAGGCGCTGCGAGGAGCGAACCGAGACGTACTAACGTACGTCGAGGAAGCACCGGAGCAAGCAACGCAGCCTGGCGTCATGAGCGCCAACGGGTGGCCGGCTCTGCCGGTCAGCAGGTTGGCGCAGTGCGAGCGTCAGACTAATTCGCTGAGCAGGAATGCCGTCAAGAAGCCGGCAGCGGTGGCAAACGCTACCCACGGGCCACCTTGGTCGTAAGCCTGCGGCAACATAGTATCGGCAACCACACCCACAACGGCACCGGCGGCGATGGCCTGAAGTGCCGCCAGGGCTCCATCCGGAATGCCACCCAGCGCTTCGCCCAGAAGGACCACTCCCAGCAACGCAATGGCTACCGTCGTCCAGGATAGAATAATCGACTTTCGGGAGTGGCCCAACCGTTCCAGATTCTCGGCGCTGGAAAAGGCTTCCGGGATGTTGGAGATGATGATAGCCGCCATCAGCGCGATTGGGTTGGCCGCCACGGCTACGGCCGTTCCCAACGTTAAACTCTCGGGAATACCATCAATGATTCCGGCCGCCAATGGCATGATTCCCCCGGCTTCGCCTTTCTTGGCTCGGTGTGTAATCAACTGGCCGAGCGAAATGAAAATGGCCGCCCCACCAAGTAAACCGATACTGGCAATCAACGCGCCGCCACGGTGAAACGATTCCGCGAATAAATCAAATGCCAACGCCGAGATGAACGTTCCCGCACCAAAGGCCAATAAAATCGCCATGGTGTGCTTGGATAGTTTCCACCACGTGCCAATGATCGGAGCCAAAATCAGCGGCGACACTGATAGTAAGCCGTACCAAAGCGCTGTCTCCATATTCAGGCCTCCGTCGGCCGAATGATTTCAACCACGGAAAGGTAGGCGACCGTCAGCGCAACAGCGCCGACGATCCCAGCCAGCGTCAGAGGGGAAACCACCAAAAGCGAAGCGAGGACAATGACTATTCCGGCTCCGCGGAACCAATGGCGACCGCTGTCGATAAATCGGCGTACAGACTGCCAACTTTTTGCGGCCTGGCTAGTCGCCAGTTTGTGTAGCCCGGTTGATTCGCGGAACCGAACTGCCGACTCGTATGGACCCGCCACAAGGGCTAATAGAATCACGAGGAATCCTGGAATCATCAGTTCTTTGGAAGCGGAATGAAGCTTGTTGGTGACCTGATCCCAGATTGCGCCAAGCGCAGATTGATCGGTCACATTCGATCCCATATTCACCACTTCTGGGCGGATTCCCTTGAGAGCAATCAGTAACAGAGTCGACGTGACCACGATAGCAACGCCCGCAACCAGCAAGGTCTTTTGGCGACGGCGGGATACGGCCAGCGCCGCTAGGAACAATGAGATGGCAACAATCGGCAAGACTTTATTCAGACGGTCAACGACTGTCGCAAAGCGGCGAACGTCTTTGATCTTACTTTCCAGATTGAGTGAAACCTCGTCGGCCGTCGACGCGGCATTATTGACCGCAGCCGGGTCGATCAGAGCTTCCCCGGTAATACCCAGGGTGCTGCGAATCTGCTGCTGAATCGCCCCGAGGTCGAGCGTGACTGATTCGGCTTTCCCGCGAGCGGCGGCTAGTCGTTCGTCAGGTTTGTTCTTAATCAATTTGAGAAACTGCTCATGGGCCAAGCGGTTGGCACTGGTCCAAATGGTCGAGAATTGTTCGCTCTGAATGACGTTTCGAGCGGCTTTATTGGCTGACGTCTTAATTTGCGAGGACAGCGGCGCGGCTAAAAAGCCCGCCTGAGCCGGTAGTGCGCCCTTAATCTTCCCCTCCACATCTTGAGACTGGAAGAGCGCGGTGACCGCATCATCTGCAACGGCCGTGGCGACGGCTTCATTTTGCGGGAGAGGACCGACCGTCTCGACCCAGGTATCAGTGTTGAAAATAAGCGGCTGGGCCCAGGCTGCTATCACGGCAGAGGCGGTAAACGTGCTGGCCAGGAGAAGTAAAAGTCCGACGCTAAATGTGCGCCAGGGCCTGTTTTTGGTTTCTGCGCGTTTAGATTGAGAGCTATTTTGACTCTGCTTCGGCATGGCTCAACTATACGCCCAGCTCAGGCAAGCAGCAATCGAGCGTCAGTCGAGAATTAGGAAGATGAAAATGACGTAAACGATGATGTTTACGAGCCAGACACTATCGTTCATCCATTTACGAATGGCCGGAACCGCCGTGACGGCTTTCTTGTGGAATAGCACTAGACCAAGCAGTGGCAACGCTGCTATCAATGTCGTCAGGGCGATGAACGGGAGAGCGGCCACAACGTCGAGGTTTTTCGACGCTAGGTGAATACCCGTCGTGATCAGGATCACCAAGTCGCTCGGGAAAAAGAGAATGAGCAAGGCGCCAACTTCGAACGCGCGTCGCGGAGAAGCCCCCTGTAACTTTCCAAGCCACTTCGGCGGTTTGATGGTTTCCCGCTTTCGGTACGAACGGAACGCGGCGAAAATTAACAACGCTACCAAGCCGATTTGAACCGCTTGCGCAGCCGTCGACGGTTCGCTAGTGCCGCTACTAGCTTGAGCACCGATAGCCGAAGCGATAGTTGTGGTAATGAAAACGCCCAGGGTAACCGCTATGGCCACACCGAGCGTAAAGGCGGCCGAGGCTTTAATCGGTTTCTTACTGGTAGCAAAAATGATGGCCGACAGAATCTGTGGCCCGGCCATCATGGTAATGGCCAGCGGGACTATCGAAGTATCCATAGCTAAAGCTTAGCTGGTAAGTAAGCAGAGAGATAGTACGCATTTCAGACTCTAAGCTTTAGATGCTTGGATATTGAACTCATTCTCGACCGCGGTCGACACACCAGCGATGAGGATGTTCAAATTGACCAGATGGGCAGTTGAAAAATGCCCGAGTTCAAACATCTTGTCGGCCAGGGCCGCGGGTTCAGCATCGTTTGGATTTAGGTAGGTTATTAACCCCCCCCGATGCCCATCATTTCTTCTGACGTCTTGGACAGACTGGGAATGGTTATTGAGCCGCCAAGGCTAAGCTTGGGGACATTGTCCGAAACTCTGATTGGAATCCCGCCCAAACCGATGATGGCAATGGCCGGCTTCGCAATCAGGGTCCTTTCTTTGTCAAAAAACTCAACCCCAACTCTCTCCATGATCGCCCGGCTTCTCTTCTCAAGCGGAATACCCGAAACGGACCTCCAAAGCTCGCCAGCATCGATGAACCGCACGCCGTCCTGAATTGTCGAATAGTCATTCATGAGCCTTACAAGTATAGAGGTAAATCCCTCAATGAAACCCTTTTACTGGCCAACTTTTCCAGGACTGCCGGATACAGCTGATGCTCCCGAGTCGTCCGAAGTCGTTCGTGCAGTGATGTAACGTCCGCCCTATCGCCATCGCTGATTGCCAGTTTCTCAGAGACGGCTAGCGGCTGTCCTTGATCGACGCCTGATTCAATCAAGTGCACAGTCGCGGCAACGTAATCATGCTCGCGAGTCATGCGTTCCAGGGCAGCTATACCTACGTACTTGGCCATCCCGCGACTGTCACGAATGGTTAAATCCGCTGGGTGAACATTCATTCCGGGGAATCTACTCACAAACTCAGGCGGAGCAACACGCATAAACCCTGCGTAAAGAAGCAGGTCAACCTGTTCAGACTCCAGATCCTTCGATAGCGCTCCAAAGAAGTCTGCCCGAGTTGAATCATCCTTGATCGTGATATCTGGTGCGAGCAGGTCCAGCTGGAATTCATTAGCAATGTGAGTCGCGTAGCTATCCGGGTTGTCAGTGCTGATGGCTACAATCTCAAGGTTCGGATATCGCTGACGGTTCTTGAGAATTGCTTCGGCATTAGTCCCCCTCCCGGACATCAGAATCGCTACCGTTGGCTCGTCGGAAATGAGATTCAAGAACCGCTCCGCAAGAGCGTCTTTCTCGGCTTCGGGCCGATTCTCTGGATTTTCTGCAGATTGCATAGCGGCCCATCATACAGCGAAAATGAGCTGATTGTCTCGTTCTTGATCTGACCGGTTCGATTGTCCACCCGGCTCACCGAATCAGGCTCGAAACTTTTTACTTACCCTATTCGCGACCTTCAAGAAATGCCTTGACCGTGGCGAATGGTTTGATCAGCAAGTACGTCTTACGGTCATCTTTCTCGCTGAGCTCCGCGCGGGTGACATCGTAGCCATCGGGAATAAAAATCTTATCCCATCCGAAACCGCCATCGCCCGCCGGTTGCTCGGCAATCTTCCCGCCAAGACTTCCCTCGAATAACTCAACGTTTTTCCCGTCGTAATATCCGAACACGCAACGGGCCACCGCTGCCCGATCCTGACCGTGCAGCATCCCACAGATATCTTCAAACGACATTTCGTCCACAAAGTACTTTATGAACGGACCGGGTAAGCGGCCGAATGCCATAAACTCCAACGCAACGTCTTCGACGATAACCGGCTTCTTAATCTCGCCGTAGGCTTGGCGGACCTTGTGCTCGACGACTTCCTTGAGGTCCAGCGATTGAATCTCGTCCAGATCCAGCTTCATATGCTCGACCGGGTACCCAAGGTGTTGCTCTAGATACTCGGCCTTCTTCTGGTTGCCGGTAATGAAAGTAATGTCTGAGTCCGTGCTCATACCTACATGGTAAGACCTTAGTCGGGTTGGGAGCCAGCATTATAAGGCCGTCACAGGCTTAATTGGCCGTCGGTTCCATAGGTGCCTCAAGGCGATGCTGTGAACGTGAATGAGAGTTGGGAGTAAGAGCCACCGCTCTCGGTACCTTCAAGAGCAATCGTTGATGGCTTTGAAGGATCAGCTTTCTCAAAGTAAAGTATCCCGCTGGCTTGACTGTTCGCCGCCACATCCGTCGGAAACTGTTGAGTGCCTTCCCCGTAGATATTCTTTTGATTAACTTGGGTGCCATTCTGCACTAGCTTCACTTGGTACCCAAACAAGCTGGCAGAGCTTTCTGTTGTATTTTTAATTAAAAAGACGGTGCGGGTTTCGGAACTTTGGGATATTGGCAGGGCTTGATAGAGGACGTTCGAACTGCGATTAAGCAGTTCTACGGTAAGACTACCGCGTCACCATTTTCATGAAACGCCTTTAATACCCGAGGCTCAACATATTGATTGAGTAGAGCAATGTTGCGGAAGATGTCATCGCGCACCATCTCGCCACCTTTTCTCACCCGTTGCGCCGCCTCAACAACATCTTGGTGTTCAGCCGGCACCACTTTCGCGCTGAGTGCATAAATTTGATCGTACTCAATTGGAAATTCTTGTAGCTCGAGGATTTCTAATACACGCGTCCCAAACAGGCACGACTTGGCGAAGTTAACTGAGGTGGAAATCGCGTCCTTTTCCTGTCTGGCGCGAACGGCAGCAACCGCTACGCCTTTATCGAAGGCAATCTCTTGCATTAGATCGACTGTCGAGATCGGAGGGGCTTTCAGTTTTTCGACAACTTTTTCTCCGTGGATGGTCTTGGCTCCTTCGCTCAGCTCACGTAGGTATATTGCTTGTTGGAACGGGGTGTCGACTTTACCGGCAAGCAAATCCTCATACACGAACGGATAGACGTTCACGCCGTCGATCTGGACTGCTTCAGCTATCTTCGAGCGTGGTACATAGGCTGCTTCCCTGAACAACGCTCCGATTTCGTAGTCACTCCGCTCGGTAAAGTCCTGCCGCGCTCGTGAGCCATAAAGGAACACTGACTTAGGCTTGAACCTACCTAGTAACTCGACAACTTGATCGGGAATAGGCACTGGTTGTTTCTCGTCTTCCACTGATGTCATAGTAGTGGATACTACTATGGTTAAGGTAATTATTCAAGTCTTGCAGGGCTTGATAGAGGACGTTCGAACTGCGATACAGAAACATCATCCTGGAACCTGATCAGCCAGTCGAGGGTGGTGCGGGAGTGACATAGAGATTGTTTAGTAAATAAACAATGACTCCACGTCACTCCCGACTTGAACATCAGAACCACCCGGTTCTTCAGCGGCTTGGAAAAGCCACCGGTTCGGACCAGCTCGCTTCGACTTCAGAGGGGTAGACGTTCTTCACGTACTTCCACTTCCCGTCGACGTGAGCCTGAAGCTCGTAGGAGTATTGCGTCTCGAGCTGATCTTGGGGTGACTCCTCGAGATGGTCCTCGAAAAGCCATGCGGGCAGGTCCTTGATTGCCTCGAGGCTGTCCGCCTCACCGGTCTTCACGACTCGGCTGGTTTTGTCTTGAACGAGATCGCTCAGACTGCCGGGACCTTCCTCGTACTCCATATGCCCGTCGTACGCATGCTCTACCAGGCGGTACTTCATGTTAGTCCTTCCGTTGGGTTCTGATGGACTGGCTGACCAGGTTTTGAATGAGCTTAGAAATATACCACGGTTAAGCTACTTTTGCAAGTAACTGCAGGCCACTCGGGTTGAGAATCACCGTTCGCAAACCGTTGAGGGCTTTCTTGATTATATGGCAGTGTCCCGTTTACGTACGGAATGGGACAAATGGGACACTAAAAGGCCCCTACCGAACCAGATACAACGTCAGTAAAGCGAGGCTCCCCCACCACCCAATAACCGAAATAACGAACGAGGCCATGATGCGCCGCTGCCAGCTCGCCGGAAGAAGTTCGGCCGCCTTGCCCTGCCGCTCGCGCTTCAACAAGAACGGGCTGACCCGGAACGTCAGGAACGTTCCATTCAAGACGAGCAGCGCTACCAGGACAGCTTGCACGGTGGGAATGCCGGAATAGTCACCTCGGTAGAAAATCAGACCGCCGAGCGCCACCAGGCTGATACCGATCCAAATCATCGGTTTGGTGACCTTGTGGGTCCGGGTGGTAGCTTCCGTCCAGTAGTTCGAGTGCTGACCGAGAAACCCGTGCAAATCGATGACCGTCACCGCGCCGAGTCCAATCACGAATCCTGCCAGCATCATGAACAGCCCGACCAGGTCGGTTGTGTTGACGCCGCTGAGTGAAATATCCATTACGGCCTGAGCGTCCCCGCGAACACCTGCCACGCCAAGGCCGACTTGGCGAATAGACTGAGCAGGATGTAGACTCGCTCACCGTAGAGGTAATCGGACCACTTCCCGACCTTCTTGTATTGCAACAGCATGTTGATCGCGAAGCAGTTGAAGAACAGGAACATGCTGAAGAAGATCCAGTAGACGAATGTCGGCGCGGCCGAACCATAGGCTTCTCCTGAACCAAGATAGAGCGCCACCGCCACCCACGGTGCGATTCCCGCCAGGCAGCCAATCCAGTATGGCAACCAGTTCGTGCGTTGGGTGGTCTGGTTGAGCACTTCCATCGTCAGCCCCATCAGGTTCATCACTGCGGTCACGATAAAGATGACGGCCAACGTCGCCAGATCGTAGATACCGACCAACATCGCGATTGCGACCATCATCGTGCTGGCCGAGAACGCGTACTCAATCCACCGGAAACGGTTAATGCCCTTGGCGAGGTCGCGTTCGTAACGCTTGCGTCCGACGGTGGCGATCACTAGGTGCGCGATCGCTGACATGAACAGGAAGGCCACGACCAGCCAGACCAGCGGGATATCAGCAATCGTTTTAGTGGCTGGCCCCAGTGATTGGGTGATCGTATTGAACTGGAGAAAGCCGAGATTGAGGGGCAATTTGAAGTCAGTCGCCAGGGCAAGGATGATGATTCCCTGAGCAGCATGTAACGCAGCTGCAATGATATTGAGCCGTCGGAAGCTTTGGATTTTTGTATTCTTCATTGCTTTCAACTATACGCTTTTGCTTGTTCCGACAGGAGAATAAATCGGGCTGAGAGCCGACCATTTCTGTTGTTTGTGGGCCACTCGAGTTCAGAACCACTTTTAGGAGACCGTTGAGGGGTTTACCGATTTGGTTCTATATATTCCCTACGTGCAGGCCACTCGGGTTCATAACCAATGGTTGCCAAGCCGTTGAGACATTTCCCAGTGTCTCACAATTTCAGCGGATCAGGCACGAAACGAGACAAATGAGACACAGGTATCGACTATCAGAATGAGACAGCAAGCTACTATTATCTTGAAACAATCAGCCGGTATTTCCGGTAGCGGCGCTTTGCCTTTTTGAAAACGTCATCATTTTCCCGGATATCTTGGATGAATAACCAGTACGCTTCTTCGAGGTGTTCAATGAAGTCTTCAAGATTAAGAACGGTTCTGCGCCGATACATACTCCACTGCTTTCCGAGATGCTGCTTATCGGTGAACTCATAGTGTTTCCCGATAGCGTACGAATGAACTAAGCCGCTCCGGAGGTCATGGTACACATGTTCGGCGTTGTACCGTGTATCAATCCGCTGGGTAAAATACTCTTTTACGAACCTTTTAAAGCGAGTCCCTGGATTATTGTTATTGGTTTCGCCTGAGTAAAGGCTGGCCATCGCGTCAATGAAGCAGTAGCCAAGAATAAATGCTCCCATCTTAGAGCCACCTTCCGACGCTGCCCTAACATCGCTAAGGGCCATTCGGTACAGGGAAGCGTGGAGTTTTTC
>SICC01000026.1 GCA_009694835.1 Patescibacteria group bacterium | reverse complement strand
AGCGGGACCTTTCGGTCAGCGGCGTATTCTTCGGCAATTCCTCGATGGCAGATGAATCCATCAAAATGGCCAGAGCTGGCTATTTCTAAAATTTTAGCGGGGTCGACGTTATCACCAGAAAAATCAGATGGTCCGTGTTCAAGCCCTTGGTCATACGCTAGGAACACTCCCTTACCGTCGGGGAATAATTTCTTTAATCGACTGGCACGGTCCTCAATCATTCAACTCCCTTGTCATTCCGAGCGGAGCGAGGAATCTGTTACGCTCATAGACTCCCAGATTCCTCACATACGTTCGGAATGACAATAATTCAGCCATGGCGCGATACCGCACTGACAATCGAGACAAAACTCTGATCAGACAAGGACGATCCCCCGACTAACAAACCATCCAGTTCTGAAATGTCGACGACGCGCTCGACGTTATCGCGATCGACACTGCCTCCGTAGAGAACCTGTCCGTCGGAAATTCCAATCTTCGCCGCGGTCTTCTTGAGATGAGTGGCAACTTCAGCGATGTGCCCGCTTTCAGCAACGTCGCCAGTTCCAATCGCCCAGACCGGCTCGTAGGCAATTAACAGATCAGGGACAGTCTTCGGTTCAATCTCTGCCAATGATTCCTTCAACTCCGTGGCGACTTCGCTGGCGGCCTTGCTGGTCAGTTCCTTTTCGCCAACACAGAGGATTGGAATGAGTCCGGCGGTGACGACCGCTTTCAGTTTCCGCGCCACGATTTCGTTCGTCTCACCAGATTCTCGCCGTTCGCTGTGGCCGATAATGACGTACTGAACTAGGTCCTTGAGCTGGGTCGGAGAAATCTCACCGGTATGCGGACCATGATCAGCCCAATGAACGTCCTGAGCCCCAAGGGAAATGGATCGATGCTGGATGACGTCACTGACAGCCGAAAGCGCCGTGAATGGTGGGCAGAGTACGACCGTTGGTAACGGCTGATCCTTGGCGATATCCTCGAGGCCATCCTCAATGCGGCCAGCCAAGGCTACCGCCTCCGGGACGGTGCAGTGCATTTTCCAGTTTCCGATGACGTATTGCATGTTGGTTTGTTATTTTTCTTATTCGAACTGGTCGGGCTGAGATTCTGATATCTCGCGCAAGCGGTGATCTAGAGCATCGAGCTGCCGATCACTTCTTTCAAGTGCTTCTTCTAGAATCGGTGGAAGTTGCTCACTAGCCATGGAAAGTGGCGGTCCGGGACGTCGTTCAATTCCGTCCGAGCCAATTCCGTTAAACCATGTTGTTTCGAGGCTTGCCATTGCTGCAATTGTACCGCTTTCCTTTGTTTTTTACCGAACGAAAGAGGTGCGCGGAATAAAGGCCGAGGTTTTCATACGGACTAAGCTTCGCAATTCATTTGCGAAGCGCGCAAGCTATCAAACGTATGCATTTTTGAACCTCGGTTCAAAAATGTAACTAATAGTGCCGGGGAAAGGAATCGAACCTTCACGGGTGTTACCCCACTGGGTCCTAAACCCAGCGCGTCTGCCTAGTTCCGCCACCCCGGCAGGAACTTACTCGATTATAGGACGCTTTGGGGTGGCGTGAGTATGGTAGAGTCGCTCGACGTTGGCTCGCAGGGTTCGGGTGATGACTTGGAGTAGCCAGATAGTCAGTCGAAATCGGAGTTCGGCTACCCAGCCCCTCCTAGGCACGCATGGAACCGACCTGAGGGGCTGGGTCATATAGTTACCAAGTCTTTCAAATCAGCAAACTTAGCGTCCCCGATCCCGCTGACTTCATTCAATTCATCGACCGATCCGAAGCCGCCGTTCTGTTCGCGATAGTCGATTATTTTCTGGGCCGTGGACGGACCGACACCTGGTAGCCCGTCCAGCTCGGCTAGCGTGGCCGTGTTTAGGTTGACGATTCCTCCCGGTGATTCCGAATCCCCACTCCCCGACGTGGTGGTAGAGGCACTCGTCGGCTTAGTACTGGCAGTCACTGCTTCTCCGATGACCGGAACGTAAATCTTTTGATTTGGTTTTAATTTGTCGGCCCGGTTCAGTTCTTTAGCTACGCGAGCACCGTCAGCCTGCGGACTAAAACCGCCAGCCGCCGCTAGGGCATCATCAACCAAAGCATTCACCGGTAGCCGTTTGAGCCCTGGTGAAACAACTGCGCCTTCGACGTCGACAATAATTTCACCGCTATCAGCTGCCGGTTCTGGCGAGTGTGTGGCGATTGGATCGGCAAGCGGAGGCGGTGGACCCGCCGCAAACACCTGGACCGCAATGCTGACTGCGAGTACCAATCCCACACCTCCGCCGATAACGTACCACCGGCGCGAATTCCAAAGTGCTAATAGCTTTTCCTTATCCATATAGTCGCTCGCTTATACAAACATTCTATATGGTAGGTTGGTTTATTGTCAAACAGACAAAACATAACGTCATTCCCGCGGAGGCGGGAATCGCTTTCGCACACCGGAGCCGATCCTCGGGCCAAGCCCGAGGATGACACGTTACCTACGCCGGGAGCACGGCGCCTTCGACGCGCGGTTTCAGTTCCGGAACGGTTTTCAGATCCGGATCGTGCTCGACGATATCGCGAGCGGCGGTTTGAGCGGCCTTAAGCAATTGAGGGTTCGTAAGTCCGGCCAATGAGACGTCGAAGCCAGACTGTTTAGTTCCCAGCAATTCTCCCGGTCCGCGCAATTCTAAATCTTTTTCCGCCAAGGTGAATCCAGACTGTGTTTTAGTCATGGTTTCTAACCGTTCATTGTCATCATCCTTAGCTTGACCTGGCAGCAAGTAGCACCGCCCCATATTCTCGCCGCGTCCGACCCGGCCGCGGAGCTGATGGAGCTGAGCCAAACCGAACCGCTGGGCTTCTTCGATGACCATCACGGTGGCGTTCGGTACGTCGACTCCGACCTCGACGACGGTGGTTGAAATCAATACCTCAATTTCTTGATTGGTGAACTTGGTCATCACCGCGTCCTTCTCTTCCGCTGACAGTCGTCCGTGCAGCAAGCCAGTCTCGTAACCAGCCAAGACTGTTTTGCTGAGATTGTGGTATTCGTCCTCCGCCGCCTTCAATCCACTGCGGGAATCGGCGATGACCGGGTAGATGATGAACGCCTGCTCGCTACGGCCGAGCGCTTCGCGGATCGCACTGAACGCCGCATCGCGGTCGCCTCGTGAAAGCAGAACCGTTTTCACCGGCACGCGTCCTTCCGGCATTTCTTTGATAATTGAGAGATCTTGATCCCCATAGGCTGTTAATGCCAAACTCCGCGGAATCGGAGTGGCCGTCATCGAGAGCAAGTGCGGCGCGGTCTGGCCTCGCAAGGCTTTCCGTTGCTCGACTCCGAACCGGTGCTGCTCGTCGACGATAGCTAGTGCTAGATTCGACCAATCGACGTCTTCTTGGATGAGCGCGTGGGTTCCGATGATGAGTTTTCCCTCGCAACTCGCAATCAACTCTTTAGCCTCCTTCTTCTCTTTTGCCGTCTGGCTGCCAAGCAACATCAGTGGTTTAATTTCCGGTGGTTCAAACCAAGCCGACAGCGTCGCAAAGTGCTGGCGCGCCAACACTTCCGTCGGGGCAATAATCGCCACTTGATGACCAGCCGTAATGACTTGGTTAGCCGCCGCAGCGGCCACCGCGGTTTTACCAGAACCAACATCACCCTCCAGTAACCGCAGCATCGGCGCTTTCGAATCCAGATCCTTTAGAATCTCATGCGTCGCCCGGCGTTGATCGTCCGTTAATTTCCACGGCAACGAATTAATAAACTTCGTGGTGATTTTCGGATTGTACGGGATCTTTACCGCACCCTGGTTACGCCAGCTGGCTCGCAAGCGCTGTGTCAGAATCTGCATTACGAATAGTTCGGTGAAATCGAAACGAGTCCGCGCTCGCTCAGCTTGTTCTGGCGTTTCTGGAAAATGAATGTGCTTGATGGCGTCGGCGATACCAGGGAGATTGTTAGTTTTCCGCAACGCTTCCGGCAAATCTTCCGTGAACTGATTAGCCGCTGGTAGCGCTAACCGAATTTTCTGGCGGAACCATTTGGACGAGATAGTCTCGCGTTCCGGATACACCGGAACGAGTCGTGCCGTATGCGTTTGTCCATCGACGGTAGCTTTGACCGGCTCATACGTCGGACTTTGCAGACTGACTCGGCCGTACGCTTCTCTGAGTTTTCCGGAAAATAGATATTCCTGGCCCGTCTTCAGATCCTTGGCCACGAACGGTTGATTAAACCAGATCGCCTCGATGGTTCCCTTTTCCGAACCGATCTGCGCACTGACCAGGGCTTTGCCGTACCGAGAACGCCGCGAGTTAACTGAGATGATCTTCGCTTTCAGCGTCACCCGCTCTCCGATAGGCAATTCGCCAAACCGAGAAATTTCATCCAAGGTCTTCACATCACGAAGGTCGTCATAGCGCCGCGGGAAGTAGCGGAGTAGATCGCGAACGGTCTCGATTTCAACCCGCTTGAGTCGCCGAACGTAGACTGGACCGACGCCAGCAAGTTCCTCAACTGGCGTGTCGAGTATTAGCGCCCCCGGTTGTTTTTTGGCGACTGGGCTCACAGCCCTATTCTACCGCCTAGTTACTCGGCGCCGCACCAAGCGGCGGAGTGATCCGCATGAATTTCCGCTTTCCAACTTTGACGATCGGACGTTCGACTGTCTTTACGGCCGCATTGGGATCCGACTGTTGGATATCGTTCACGCTGACGGCGCCCTGCTGGATCATGCGATGCGCCTCGGATGAACTGGCGACTAGTTCGCTTTCCTTGAGGACCTTCCACAGCGGTACAGCTAATGACGGTGCCCGCCACGACTTCAACTTGGACGGCTTCTCTTTCTTTTGGAAGACCCGGACAAAAGCAGCTTGGCCTTTTTTAGCCGCATCTTCGCCTTGGACTTCCGTGATGATTCGGTAGGCCAAGCGCATTTTGGCGTCGCGCGGGTTTTCTTTGGCGATTCGCCCAACTTCCTCAAGTTCTTTGCCCGAAGCGCTGGTACACCATTCGTAAGCATTCATAATCACCTCATCAGGAAGCGACATAATCTGTCCGTAGAGCTCAGCCGGCTTGCCGTCGATAGCGATAGCGTTACCTTCCGTCTTGCCGATCTTGATGCCGTTAGCGTCAGCCAGCAGCGGCACCGTCACGACGTACTTATCTTTACCTTTGTACTCTTTGAAGAGTTTGCGGCCGGCCAGCATGTTGAAGGTCTGGTCACTTCCGCCAACCTCGACATCAACGTTCATGGCGACGGAATCGTAGCCCTGCATTAACGGGTAAATGAACTCCCGCAGTGAGATTGGCTTGTTAGCGTTCAAGCGCTGTTCGAACATGTCACGTTCCAAGAGCTGCTGAACGGTGAAGTGGCCGGCGAGTTCGGCGACCTGCTGGAAATTCAGTTCTCCAAGCCACTCAGAGTTGTACTTAATCTCAGCCGGATTTTTACCGCTGAACTTCAGAATCTTGGAAGCTTGTTTGCGGTAACTCTTGGCGTTGGCACGAACCTGTTGCTTAGTTAGCGGCTGGCGAACGGCTGCCTTATCACTCGGATCACCTGTCTGTCCGGTAAAATCACCGACGAGCAAGATGACCTTATGGCCCAGGTTCTGGAAATGTCGCATCTTCTGTAAGACCACCAGGTGACCGATATGAACGTCGGGTGAACTGGGGTCGATACCGAGATAGACGGCCTGACGCTTCTTACCGCGCAGGATTCGATGGAAGGCTTCCTTGGACGGATAGACCTTATCGGTTCCGCGGGTGAGCAGCTCTTGAATCCGCTCTTCGCGGCTGAGTTCTGGATTTGGCTTTGTCATACGTAATTATTCGCCTACTGTAGCGTCTTTTACACTACCGCTATACTATGATAGCTCTGGTTCGGACGCCAGCTCGGCAGCCCCGAACCGTACCATAGACATGAGTAAACTGCGACAGAAACTGAAAGATCTCCTTTCGCTCGACCGCCTCAAGGAAGATGGCGGCACGCTCTGGCGTGGCCCCGATACGAAGTTTCGGAAGAAACGAATAGCCAAGTTTGCAGTTGGCGGAGGTGTCTTCGTCGGCAGTCTGGCCCTTGCCCTGGCCTCGATTGGCTTACCCTTCCCCGGTAAAGTCGCGGCGGCTCACGCCGAAGCCAGTATCATTTACGCCCGTGACGGCCATACCGAGCTCTACCGAATTCGCGGCGATAAGAACCGCACCCCGATTGCCTTCGATCAAATGCCAAAGTGTATTAAAGATGCTACCGTGGCCGCCGAAGACAAAACCTTCTACAAGCACTCCGGGCTCGATCCGCGCGGCGTCGCCCGAGCGGTCCTGGTGAACTTTGAAGTCGGCGGTACCACCCAAGGCGGTTCAACCATCACCCAGCAGCTCGTAAAAAACGCCCTGCTCTCGCCAGAACGAACCTATACCCGTAAAGCCAAAGAACTCGTGCTTTCCCTCGAGATTGAACAAATGTTCTCGAAAGACCGGATTCTTGAGCTGTACTTGAATGAAATCCCCTACGGATCTAGTGCCTACGGCATCCAAGCCGCCAGCCAGACCTACTTCGGAAAAGACGCCAAGGATTTGACCCTGCCCGAATGCGCCACCTTGGCCAGTCTGCCGCGCGCGCCAACGTTCTATTCCCCGTACACCTCGAACGACCCAAGCCGATTACAGAACCG
>SICC01000004.1 GCA_009694835.1 Patescibacteria group bacterium | reverse complement strand
GCCTTAAAGGGTCAGCCGACCGAGAAGTTCGAACAGCCGGACGGTATTAAGGAAATGAAGGTCGACAAATTGACGGGCCTGTTGCCGCAACCAAACGGTGCCACCAAGACTGACATTTTCACCAGCGGCAATGCCCCGCGTGACAAGAGTTCGGTTAAAACCACCACCAACGACGAATGTAAGCCGGACGTCTCAATTGTCAGCCCATCCGGCGGATCAGTCCCGGCCGGTTCAGTTCAGATTCAGGCCACCGCCAGTAGCCAAGCTGGCATCAAGCACGTCGAGTTCTCGGTCGATGGACAAGCTATCGGTTCGGATGACGGTGCACCGTTCACGGCCAGTACAACCCTGTCAGCGGGATCGCACACCATCACCGCCACCGCCACTGGTGATTGTGATCAGGACGTCGAAGGATCAAGTTTGCACAGTGAGCGCCCGACCAATCCAAATTGGGAAGATCCCGTCCAAACCTACATCAAGTCACATGGCTTGAAGATTGATGAAGACCAAGGTGCCCAGGAATCTGCTACCAATAGTGACTCCGTCACGGTCACCGTCAGCGGTGGGGCTTCCTCTCCGGTTCCGAAACCGAGCGGGTCACCCGTAACCATCTACCAGCCGAATATGCTGGCACTGCTGCGAAACGTCGGCTGATTAGTATTTCGGGTGTGCACTAACGTTCGAGTTACCCTCAACGTAGTAGCGCCATTGGTGCTCCCGACCCTGACTGATGCCCACGCGGGCCGTTTGTTTGATGGCTGACTTCGGAACCGTTTGACCATCTTCAATCCAGAGTTTATTTCCCAGTAAGTCCTCGCGGTTCAATTGCTTGTCGATATCTAAAGCTTGGCACAGTTTAGCTGGACCATTCGTTAACTCAGTGTCTGACCGCTGGCGATTCCTTCGCATTATTTCAATTCCCTCATCCGCTTCGAGTGCTCGAATCAACACCGCTGTTCCTGAGCCGGTTGGTTCCGTCACCACGTTCATGCAGTAGTGCATGCCATAGGTGAAATAGACATAGGCATGTCCCGGCTCACCGAACATCGGTGCAGCTTTTGACTCCGGACCGTGCACGGCATGTGAGACCACGTCTATGGGTCCCCTGTAGGCTTCTGTCTCCACTATGATTCCGGATACACGCTGACCATTCACCTTTCGGGCTAGCCGCTTACCAAGTAATTCCTTAGCCACCGTTAACGTCGGCCGTGTGTAAAAAGAACGTGGAGGCTTTTTCATACAATTACCATATCGTCATTCCCGCGAAGGCGGGAATCAGTTGCGCCCCGATACTGATCCTCGGGTCAAGCCCGAGGATGACAAAACCTATTATTTCTTCTGTTTTTTGTAGAGTTCGATCGACTCATTCAACACTTCGATGGCGGCCGCGCGGTCATCAATTCCGCTGACGGTCACTTTTTTTCCGGTCAGGTTCTTGTAGGTCTCAAAGAACTCTTTCAGTTCTTTCAATGTATGCGGTGCGATATCGCTGATATTCTTGATTTCCGCGAGACGCGGATCGTTTACCGGTACGCAAATCAACTTCTCGTCTTTTTCCCCGCTATCGACCATGCGAACCACCCCAACCGGACGAGCGGGTACAATTACGCCGGGGTAGTAGGGTTCTGAGGAATTAATGACGACCGCATCCAGCGAGTCGCCATCATGCCAGTGCGTTTGCGGTAACAGGCCATAGTCCATCGGGTACACCTGCGGACCGTAATTAACCCGATCCAGCGTAATGAGGCCAGTAGCTTTATCGAACTCGTATTTGTTCTTCGATCCCTTAGGAATCTCAATAAAGACATTCACTTCGTCTGGCGGATTGCCTAGGGATAAATCGTCGATGATGCTCATTGCACAATAACCGTCAGTTTCTCGGATGGGTTGAGGTGGTTATGCACCCCCCACTGACCAACCTTGGTCACAGTAATCGTCTTTGATTCTCCCGCGTCTATGGTGCCGACGGTGAGTTGGGGGTTAGTAGTGTGCGTCGGATGCGGGTCGCTGGACGGATTGATCGATTGATTACTTTCATTGATGAAAGTAATCGAGCTGCCAGCTTTCACGGTCACCGTCGCTGGTGAGAAACCGTTATCGCCATACCGCACCGTAACCGTCTCCTTCCGGTTACTCTGACTGGCCGGGGTGGCCTGACTCTTGGTCGTGGCCTTGGTGGTCGGTTTTGGAGTGGCTACATCATTTGTCTGGCCGTCATTGGCCACGAAAATTCCAACACCCACACCAACGACCAGCAGGACGAGAACGACAGCGGCAATCTTCTTGTTTCGGGTCATGGCGTTATTGTAGCCCGACGCCCCAACGCTTTGCTAGACGAGAAAGATTACCCGTACTGATTGCTTCGCGAACTTCTTCCATTAGTTTCATCATGAAACGAAGGTTGTGAATGGTAGCTAAGCGGGGGCCAAGCGGTTCATGGGCGGCAAAAAGATGGCGCAGGTAGGCTCGTGAATAATTCTGGCAGGCCACGCAGTCACAACTAGCGTCAATCGGTTTCATATCGTTCTTAAACTTAGCGGCGGCCACATTCAATCGAAAGCGATTCTTCAGGTCCCCGCCGCTTTCCGGGCGAATCAATACCGTTCCATTACGCGCCATCCGCGTCGGCGCCGCGCAGTCGAACAAATCGACCCCGCGAGCCACTCCGTTGAAAATATCTTCGACTTCGCCGATGCCCAACAAGTGACGCGGCTTGTTCGAGTCTAACAACGGATTCACCCACCCTAGAATCTGATGCATATCTTTCTTAGTTTTTCCGAGCGATCCGCCGATAGCGTAGCCCGGCACATCCAGATCATTAATAAACTGGGCACTTTCTTCGCGAAGACTTTGATACGCCCCGCCTTGAACAATTCCGAACAGTGCCTGCTGCTTCCGGTTCGTCCAGGCTTTCTTCGAGCGTGCGGCCCAGGCATGCGAGCGCGCCAGAGCTTCCCGCGTATACTCCTCGTCATGGAGCGGCGAAGTACATTCGTCAAAGGCCAGGATAATGTCGGCACCCAAGTCTTGTTGCGCCTTGATGGATACTTCCGCCGTCAATCGGTGCTTGGTTCCATCCAGATGGGAGGCGAAGGTCACCCCTTCCTCGTCAACTTTCATTAACCGAGGCTTTTGCGTTCGGCGATCAACTTCATCCTCATCCGGAAAGATGTTCGAAATCTTACTGACGCCGTGTTCCAATCCCCAGCCGAGTGAAAATACTTGGAACCCACCGCTGTCAGTCAGGATCGGGCCGTCCCAGTTCATGAAATTGTGAAGTCCGCCGGTTTTCTTTATCAATGCCGTTCCTGGTCGAAGATAAAGATGGTAGGTGTTAGCCAGCACAATCTCAGCACCAAGCGTTTTCAGATCATCCGGATCAACGGTTTTGACGGTGGCTTGGGTTCCGACTGGAATAAACGCCGGTGTTCGAACCTTCCCGTGCGGTGTCGTAAGAAGGCCGGTGCGAGCCTTTCCTGATTTTGATGTGACTGAAAACTTGATGGCTGACATACTATGCCAGTATACTCCGTGGCTATGAGTGATTCATTGGTTACCTATGAAACGTACTGAATACCTTCGGGATTCTCTGCTTGATCAGCGCCCGGCAAAATCTCTAATGCCATCCGATATGCCGCCCGATTGCTTTGGGAAGTTTGACGAGCCAGAGGCAATTGTCCGCCATCCAACTTCCGACATAGTTGAAGGTACCCAACTATTTGAAATGTACGGCTGGTACGCAAAGGAAGCGACCGAAAAACAAGGTAAGACTTCGACAGCGCGACCGATGGAAGAGCAAGCTGAGGCAATGGCCCAATCCAAGCAGGCGGATGATAGGCTAGCAGATTTTATTGATTTTCACCGCGAATATCGATTGGCACGTTGGAATGCTAAGTCGATCGGCCAATCCCTTTGGTACGCCAAGGATGTAATCACTGAACGCAAGTCGGGTCCTCAATCGACTGTTCATATACAAGATGTTGTCGAATACCACCTCGAGTGGGCTATTTCGACTGGGCTTTAGGCTTGCTGCGGCCCTTTGGCGTCACGAACACCATCTTTCCCGCCACCGTCTGTAACGACCGACTGACCGTGGTGGTAACTTCTTGACCAACCAGTTTGTCGCCGCGTTCTACCACGATCATGGTGCCGTCTGGTAAGTACCCGACGCCCTGGCTTTTCTCACGGCCTTTGTCGACGACGTTCACAATCAATTCTTCTCCCGGGAGTACTGGTGGACGCAATCCGTTCGCGAGTTCGTTGACGTTCAAGACGCTTACTCGTTCAATCTCCGCCACCCGATTCAAGTTGTAATCGGTGGTCATGATGGCCGCGCCGCGCTGCTTGGCAATTTGCACCAGCTTGGCGTCGACGGCTTTGGCCCGTGTCGGAGTCTCAATGATCTCGACGGCCACTCCGCTGCTTTTCTCAAGGGATGCTAAGACTTCCAGTCCGCGGCGGCCTTTGCCGCGCCGTAGCGGTTCAGATGAATCAGCAATGTTTTGGAGTTCCTCTAAGACAACTCGGGGGATGAGTAATGTTCCAAACAGAAATCCCGTCTTGGCAATTTCGGCGATTCGCCCGTCAATGATGGCGCTCGTATCAACCACAATCTCTCGGGCATCTGGAGCTGCGGCACCGCGTCCGGTCACGGCCTGGTAGAGAAAGGATACGAACAGCGTCCCGCGAGCGGCAAACAGGGTCCCGAACATGATGGCCGCGATCAGGGTAACGGTAATCGGCATTACTTCGCTGTACGGCGACGGCAAACTAGCGAGCGGCAATGAGAGCAACGCCCCAACAACCAGACCAACCAGCACGCCAACAAACGTCGTGAGTAATGATTTGGTTCGATGACGGACGATGCGCGCCGTAACCACCAAGGTGGCCACAATCAGCAGTGCGATAACGATAATCAATTGATAATTCATGGCTTGACCGATTCTAGTCCGGCTGCGATGGCTTCTTTAATAGAACCGACCGGAACGACCTTCATGCCGGCAGGAGCTTTGATCTTCGCGCCTCGTTTCGGAATAATCGCCAGTTTCACGCCGGCCCGCTTGGCTTCCGTCAGTCGTCGTTCCAGTCCGCCCACTGATCTGATTTCGCCAGACAGACCAACTTCACCGATGGCTACACTGCGCGGTATGGTTCGGCGATTGGTTGAGGCCCCGGCAATCGCCAGCGCGACCGCCAAGTCACCGGCTGGTTCCTGCAACCGATAGCCCCCGGAAACGTTCAGATATAAGTCTAGTGTGTCGACTTTCAATCCCGCGTGTCGCATGAGGACGGCCGCAATGAGGTGAAGCTTATTCAAGTCATAGCCGCTCGAGGTTCGTTTGGGATACCCAAAGCTACTCGGAACAGAAAGCGCTTGGACTTCGACCAACAAGGCTCGACTGCCTTCCAGCACGGCTGCTACAGCCGTTCCGGACGCATCAGCCGTTTCCGGGTCCACAAATAGTCCAGCTGGATCGCTGACGTCTTGGAGGCCGTCTTCGCGCATTTCGAATACACCGACTTCATCGGTCGGACCAAACCGGTTCTTGGCACCGCGGAGCAAGCGATGACCGTGGAACCGTTCCCCTTCCAGTGACAACACCACGTCAACCACATGCTCGAGCACTTTCGGACCGGCCAGCGAGCCTTCCTTAGTCACATGACCCACCAGGATGACTGGCACACGGTGGGCTTTGGCTACGGCTTGGAGCCGAGCGGCCGATTCGCGGACTTGAGCCACACTGCCAGCACTGGATGAGAACTGATCGGTTACTAAGGTTTGGATTGAGTCGACAATCACTAACCTTGGCTGCATGGCCGCTACGGTCGCCGCCACGTCTTCGGTTTGCGTAGTGCCGGCAATCTTCAAACTGTCAGAGCCGACGCCAAGCCGTTCGGCCCGCAACGCAATTTGTTCAGCAGATTCTTCACCAGATACATAAAGTACCGTTCCGTCACCGGCAACCGCGGCTGCCACTTGAAGCAATAAGGTAGACTTGCCAATTCCTGGTTCGCCACCGACAAGCACAACTGCTCCCGGGACAATTCCCGTACCGAGAACCCGATCAAACTCAGCTGAGCCGGTGGCAATACGATCGCCCGATCCGGCTTTGGTCGGTTTCGGTAGAGAAACCGGTTCGACTATTGAGCCGGTGGCGCGACCCCGAGCCGCTGTACTCTTACCGACAACGGCGACCACTGTCTCTTCTAGGCTGTTCCAAGCGCCACAATCTGGGCAGCGGCCAGCCCATTTGGACTGTTCCGCCGCGCACTCGTTGCAAATATATTTCGTAGCCGTTTTTGGCATAGCTTAATTTTACACCGTATACGCAAAGAGCCTGGTGTGTACCAGGCTCTCAACGATTAACGGTTTCTTACTTTTTCGCAGCCGGTTTCTTCACTTTGGCTTTGGTCGGCGTAAACGTGAAGGCGTCCTTGGTGAATCCAATCCGCACGCGATCGCCTTCCTTAATCTTTCCGGAGAGTAATTGCTCCGCCATGGGGTCTTCCAAATCATCCTGGATAGCCCGGCGGACCGGACGAGCACCATACTTCGGATCGAAGCCGCGTTCAATCAAGGCTTCCTTGGCCTTGGTATCGAGTGTCAATTTGAGATCTTTCTCTTTCAAACGCTGAGCGAGTTCGTTCAGCTGCAAGTCAACAATCTTAGAAACGTCACCGCGAGTCAGCGGTTTGAATACTACGATTTGGTCGAGTCGATTCAAAAACTCTGGCTTGAACTGCTCACGGAGTTGCTCCAATACGCGCTGCTTCATCTCCTCGTACTTATGCTCAAATGTTTCGTCTTCCTGGCTGGTGGCTCGAAATCCGAGATTGGCCGTCTTTTGCAATTCAGCCGCCCCGACGTTCGAAGTCAGGATGATGATGGTGTTTCGGAAGTCGACTTTGCGTCCCTTAGCATCGCTCAGCACACCGTCTTCCATAATCTGGAGCAGGATGTTGAATACTTCTGGGTGAGCTTTCTCTATTTCGTCGAGTAGCACCACCGAGTATGGATTGCGGCGAATTTGTTCGGTCAATTTACCGCCTTCTTCGTATCCAACGTAGCCCGGCGGTGAGCCGACCAGTCGCGAAACGTTGTGACGTTCCATGAATTCAGACATGTCGATCTTAATCAGATTCTCTTCGGAACCGAAGACTTCCTTAGCCAGCACTTTCACCAGTTCAGTTTTACCAACGCCGGTCGGTCCGAGAAAGATAAATGAGCCCATCGGTCGTTTCGGGCTAGCAATGCCGACCCGGCTGCGCCGGATGGAACGTGAGACCGCACTGACGGCTTCGGATTGCCCCACAATGTGATCCTTCATCTTCTTCTCCAGTTGAGCGAGGTTGTCGGCTTCGGCCTTAACCAGTCGAGTGACCGGGATGCCCGTCCACTGACCGACCACCTGAGCGATGTTTTCCGGCGTAACCAGGATTTTCTTCTCACCACCGCTGCTGACGCGAAGTTTCTTGCGAACGCCATCGGCTTTGGCGCGGAGCTGGCTAGCCAGATCGTAATCTTGGTTCTCGACGGCCGCTTCCTTCTGCTGGTTAAGCTCTTCGAGTTCGGCTTTAAGTTTCTTCAATTCCGGCGTCATACCGCCTTCACGGAGTCGTCCGGCCGAAGCGGCTTCATCAATCAAGTCGATAGCCTTGTCCGGCAAGAATCGGTCAGCAATATAGCGTGTCGATAATTGAACGGCCGTGGCAATCGCGTCATCAGTAATTTCTACGCCGTGATGATCTTCATAATTCTTTCGAAGTCCCTTGAGAACAGCCACGGTCTCTTCCTCGGTCGGTTCTTTGACGTGAACGGGCTGGAAGCGTCGCTCCAGAGCGGCGTCCTTCTCGATATGCTTACGATATTCGTCGAGCGTGGTGGCTCCGATGGTTTGGATTTCACCGCGGGCCAGAGCTGGCTTGAGAATCTGGGCGGCGTCCATCGAACCTTCAGCCGCTCCGGCACCCACAATGGTGTGGAGCTCGTCGATAAAGATGATAATTTCTTCCTGCTTCTTCAGTTCGTCGATAACTTGTTTGACGCGTTCTTCGAATTCACCACGGTACTTGGTACCGGCAACCATCAACGGTAGGTCGAGGGCCAGAATGCGTTTACCGTGCAAAGCTTCCGGAACTTGTTCGTCAATAATTCGTTCGGCTAATCCTTCAACAATTGCCGTCTTACCGATTCCTGGCTCACCGATTAAGACTGGGTTGTTCTTGGTTCGTCGTCCGAGAATCTGAATCACTCGTTGAACTTCCTTGTCGCGACCAATGACCGGGTCTAGTTTCTTCTGCTGGGCTAATTCAGTGAGATCGGTTGAGAAGTAGTCAAGTGCCGGCGTGTTTCCTTTTTTCTTGTCAGATGATTTCTTGACCGTTCCGCCGCTTGGCGTAACTGGTTGATCGTCTGAACTATAGCGAGCGGATGGTGTGGTCGTTCCCGGTTGCTGGTCACCTCCGGTGTGACGGAATAAGTTCATCACTTGCGACTTGATGCGCTCCGGATCGGCTCCCAGTTCTTCCAAAATTGAGTAGGCCTTGGTGTTCTTATCGGACAAGATGCCGAGTAATAAGTGCTCAGTACCGACATAGTAGTGCTGGTGACGAGCGGCCATGGCGACACCCTTCTCAATCACCTTCTTGGCCGGGTCAGTCAGACCGGATCCACCAGAGCTGTAGCGGGACTTTGAGGAAAAACTGAGAGCCAACTGGACTTTCTCAAGCGTGACGGCATGCCCTTCGAGAATCTCAGCCGCCAGGGCTTCTGGATTAGACACTAAACCGACCAGAATGTGCTCCGTGCCAATATAAGCTTCGCCCATCGCGCGGGCAGCCTTCTGAGCCGAAGTGAGCGCTAACTTGGCGTTCTTAGTAAATTTCTCGAAATGTTCGCTTTGCATGAATTGAGTCTCCTTTATGCGTCGGGGTGATGTTTGGATTGCTTGGGGTTACAAAATATGCCTTCGTCGGGAAGGGTCTATATTTTTAGCGGGTTGTCATGTTTTTGTTTGGGTGCCCGTTTGGGTCACTCAGTACAAGTATAGCAAAGTGTAGCAAGTCAAATAGAGTCGTCAAGTCGAGAAATCGCTCTGCTGCGCTACTTACTGTCCCCAGGGTCGTCAGAATCGGATGATTCGTCTTTGGAGTCATCTCCCGCCTCTTTAGCTGGCTCTTCCGGCTTTTCTTCAGGAACATCCTTGGCTTCGTCCGGCTTTTCGTCAGTTTTGGCCGGCCCTTCAGTAGTCTTGGCAGGCTTGGCTTCTTCCTTGGGCTCTTCGGCTGGCTTTTTAGCCTTTTCTTCAGCTGGTTCTTCCGTTACTTCCGCCTCCTTCTCCGGTTCCTCTGCTTCGGCTGGCTCTTCTTTCGGTTCTTCTGAAGCTTCTTCCTTCTTTGGCTCCTCGGCTGCCTGAGTTGGTTCTGGCTCAATCGATTCGCTTACGGCTTGGGCGGCAGCTTGGAGAATTTCTTTCTTGCGTTCGTCTTCAACGCCTTCGACCTTGGCTAACTCTTCATCGCTGGCAGCCGCGGCGTGCTGGGCCGTACCGATCTTGGCGGCATCAAAGGCTTTAGCTTCGTCTTCGGTCACGCCCTCGACCTTGGCCATCGGGATACTGGCAACTACACCCGACTCATCATCAGAGGTAGCCGCTTCAGCCTCGGCCTTCTTCTGAGAATCACTCTTTTCGATGTCGAGCTGCCAACCAGTCAATTCTCCAGCCAAGCGAACGTTCTGTCCGCCGCGGCCGATAGCCAATGATAGCTGATCGTCAGCCACGTTAATGCTGGCCGTATCCGTTTTTTTATCGAGCGTGATCTTGGAGATCTTGGCCGGGCTCAAGGCGTTGGTGATGTAGGTCACGTCATCCTCATCGAAGAGAACGATGTCGATTTTCTCTTCGCCAAGCTCGGCCATGATGGCCTGGACGCGAGTGCCGCGTTGACCGACACAGGTACCGACTGGGTCAACACCTTCCTGGTTCGAAGCCACGGCCACCTTAGACCGAACGCCGGCTTCACGAGCGACTGATTTAATCTCGACCGTACCGGCGTGGATTTCCGGAACTTCCAGTTCGAACAGACGGCGGACGAAGTCAGGGTGTGAGCGAGTCAGGATTAGCTGAGCACCGCGGCCTTCCGGATCGACTTCCTTCAGCATCACGCGCAACCGTTGACCAATATAGTAGCGTTCGCTCTGAATCTGGTCGTCTGGTCCCATCACGCCGATCGCCCGACCGACTTCCACGAAGACGTTGCGGCCTTCAATCCGTTGCACAGAACCAGTCATCAGCTCGCCGGTGCGGTCAGAGAATTCGTCACGGACAATTTCCCGCTCGACTTCACGGATACGTTGGATGATGACCTGCTTGGCAGTCTGCGCAGCGATACGCCCGAAACCTTCCGGCGGTTTCACCTTCTCAACGTATTCCTCGCCAGTCTTCGGTGTCTTGGCACCTTTCTTCTTGGCCTCCGCGACGGTGATTTGAGTGTGCTCATTCTCAACGTCGTCTTTCTTGGCCACAATGTCATACACCAAGTAGAGCTCGGTCTCGCCGGTCTCAGGATTCAGCTTGGCACGAACGTGCTGTTCCGGATGACCAAAGTCCTTGCGATAGGCCGCGGCGATAGCCGCTTCGACCGTCTCGAGGATTCGCTCTTTCGGAATCTTCCGTTCTTCGGCGATCTGCTCAATCGCCTCCATGAATTGTTTGGGATTAATGTCCATTGTTGCCTTTAGTGACGTAAAAAAGAGGAGCTTGAGGCTCCATTACGGTAATAAGTGTATCACCTACTGGGTCACATTCTCAACGTGCCGCACGCCGTTTCGATCAATCGCCACCACGTCGATCTGCCACGGTCCGCGATGTTTCCACTCGCGACAGTACTGTTCGGCCGCCCGAATCGTGTGTCGCAACTTCCAATAATTCACGGCTTCTTCGGGTGTCCCCTGCCCAAATCCTCGCCTGGTTTTTACCTCAACGAATACTAATGCTTCTCCATCGCGCATAACTAAATCAATCTCGCCGTATCGAGTACGAGCGTTCGCGGCCACGAACTGATAGCCCTTAGCTTCCAAGGCCTTTCGAGCTCGAGCCTCGCCGGCCGCACCTAGTTGTTGCTTGCTTTGCATACATACATTCTACTCCAACTTGTCATCCTCGGGCTTGACCCGGAGATCAGTATCGAGGTGCAACTGATTCCCGCCTTCGCGGGAATGACAGCTTTAACGTGAATCAGGATGACGGGCGCGCTTGCTCAAGCAGCTTCTGAATCGGCTTCCACTGGGAACGGTGGATGTCAGTCGGCGCGTGTTCGGCTAAGGCTTTTTGATGCTCCGCAGTTCCATAGCCTTTGTGATTGGCAAATCCGTATTCGGGATAGGTCACATCGAGTTCAACCATCAAATTGTCTCGATAGACTTTAGCCACAACGGACGCCGCCGCAATACACAGTTCCGTCGCGTCACCGCCAACGATCGTCTCGCACTCGAAGTCGGCTCCTAAGTAATTGTGATGACCATCCAATAAAACTTTGCTCGGCGTAGTTTCAAGACTTCCGATTGCCCGACTTCCGCATTCTTTCAGCGCCCAGGAAAATCCACGCTCATTCAATTCCGAGACTTCAACTACACCAACACCAACTGCAACCGCTTGATCGTGAATGGCTTCACTGAGTTCAGTGCGAGACTTTGGCGTGAGTAGTTTGGAATCACGAACCTCAGCCAAGTCACATTCGACCGGCAAGATGACTGCCGCCGACACTAAGGGACCAGCCCAGGCTCCCCGACCAACTTCATCGATCCCGGCTACGGTGGTGCCATTCTCCTGCCAGAATCGCTCGCGATCCCGACCGGGCGGATTATTTTTCTTCGGGTTTCGCGTCTTTTGACTTTTTACTGACGTCAGACATCTGACTTCGGACGTCAGTTTTGGCTTCTGGCTTGGCAGGCTGTTTGGCATCTTCAGTCTTGGCTTCAGGTTTCTTAGTTTCAGCCTTCGGAGCAGGTTTCGCGGCAGGCGTCTCCTTTGATTGTGACGCAGCCGGTGCAGCCTTGCTAGGAGCCGGAGCGGCGGCCGTATCGTTTAGCCACGGATGCAAGACATCGCGCTCACCCTTTTTGACTGGCTGTTCTTTGAGACGAGCACTCTTACCAGATCGTTCACGCATGTAGTGCAGCTGAGCCCGGCGGACTTTAGCACCGCGGATAACTTGAACGTCCGTGATAATTGGCGAGTGCAGTGGGAAGACACGCTCAACTCCAACACCAGACGCAATTCGGCGGACCGTAAACGTGGCGTCCGGTCCGACGCCAGCGCGGCGGCGAATCACCAAGCCTTCAAAAAACTGGCTGCGAGTCTTGCTGCCTTCCTTGACGGTGGTGTAGACACGCACGGTATCGCCGACCTTCACATCAGTGAATTTCGGCTTCACGTACTTGGCGGCGATTTCTTGTACTAGGTCAGGCATAAATAAATCAGTCGTTAGACACGAATCTTAGCGTACCAGTAATTCTATGCAGTTTCGATGGCTACGCTCCAATCGACTGAGCTGAGCTCATCGACCAGGGCTTTGGAGTAACGAATGCCGTGAGCTAGTTTGAGCCTCTTGGCACTCTCTCCTTTTTGAATAACTAAGTAGACGTCTGACTCACCGCGGTGGCGCTGGAGGACTTCTTTGACTTCTTCGAGCGTCGCTAGCGTGGTGTTTGGTCCCAGTTTCACGGTCAGCGAATCGTAACTCATCTCATCTTCGGCCACATCGGGTGACGAGACTGGTGAAACTTCCTCGTTCGCCATAACGGATTCGATGTCTTCAATATCTACCTCACCTGGTTCCGGTACTGGTCGTTGCCTCGTCGGCATCGATTCTTCTGTGAGCGGCTCGAGGGTGTCAGCTAATAGTTTAATCTCGCTGTCCTTATGAGAAACTTTTCCAGCTACCTTGAGCAAGGCACCCGGGTTTAATTTCTCCCGCTCCTTCAGATACAGCTTCGGGAAGACAATGATCTCAGACGTCTTCTTTCGATCTTCAACAGTCACAAACGCCATCGGGTCACCTTTTCGGGTATTGATGCGCTTGACCGCACTGACTAGGCAGGCGATTTCTGTGGTCTGGCCATCGCGCAGTTGTTCCATCTGCTCAATTGAACTGAACTTCTCAACCACGGCAGCTAGCGAGTCGAGAGGGTGTTCGGAAACGTACATGCCGAGTAACTCCCGTTCCCATTCCAGTTTCTGGCGGCTGTCGACTTCGCCGACGGCGGCCGGCAGTACGAACGACGTTCCCTGTCCTGGTGTATCACCGAACAGGCTCGTCTGACCGGAACGGCTTTCGGAGGCCTTGGCTTGGGTGAACCGAATCATCGGCTCCAGTCCGGCCAACATTCGCGCCCGGTCTTCGAGTTGATCGAAGGCACCAGCTTTAATCAGGGCTTCTAGTGACTTCCGATCGATAGATTCTGAGGTGCGAGCCAGAAAGTCTGACAGGTGCTTGAACGGACCGTCAGCTTTTCGGCTGGCGATGACAGCCTCCACGGTGTGGCGACCAACATTCTTAATGGCGGACAACCCGAAGCGGATACTTTTCTTGTCCGGTGTCACGGCAAAGTCGGCAAACGATTCGTTTACATCCGGAGGGAGGACATCGATGCCCATCTGATCACACTCGGCGATGGCGGCACCGAGTTTATCCAAGTTTTCTTGTTCACTCGTCATCAGAGCCGCCATGAATGGACTTGGGTAGCGCGCTTTCAAGTAGGCCGTCTGGTAGGCGATTAGGGCGTAGGGAGCGGCGTGCGCCTTGTTGAAGGCATACTGGGCAAAGTCTTCAAGTTGGCCGAAGAGTTTAGTAGCTAAGCCGCGTTCCATGCCGCCATGTTTGACTGCGCCGCCAATAAACTTCTCTTTCTGCTCAGCTAACAGCTTGGCGATTTTCTTGCCCATGGCTTTGCGAAGGGTGTCGGCCTCGCCACCGGTGAACCCCGCCAAGTCTTTAGAGATCTGCATGACTTGCTCCTGATACACAATTACGCCATAGGTTTCCGTAAGCGCATCCTCAACTTTAGGGTCGATGTAACTGACGGCTTCCCGACCGTGTTTGCGGCGAATGAACGAGTCGATCCACTGCATCGGCCCTGGCCGGTAGAGTGCCACCATGGCCACGATGTCGTCGAACGTGGTTGGCTTGAGTTCCTTGATGTAACGGCGCATGCCATCCGACTCCAGTTGGAAGACGCCGTGGGTCTGCCCTTTGGCCAGCAGCTCAAATGTCTTAGCGTCGTCGAGTGGTATCGAGTCGATTTCGACGGAGTCACCGGTGACGGCCTCGATGATTTCCATGGCGTTCCGCAGAATCGTCAGGTTGGCCAGTCCGAGAATATCAATCTTCAGCAAGCCGACATCCTCGATTGGATTCATCGAAAACTGGGTGATGACGGTATCCTCACCTTTACTGGCCTTCTGAAGTGGCACGTAGTTGACCAGTGGCTTGTCACCAATCACCACCCCAGCGGCATGGGTTGAGGCATGTCGGGCGACCCCTTCCAAGCGTTCGGCTAAATCGAGGAGTCTTTTTACTTGCGGGCTCTGTTCTGCCAACTCACGAAGTTCCGGGGTGACTTTTGCTTTCGCAATTGGCTCTCCGAACGGGATGAGCTTAGCGACTTGATCGACATCGCCATAGGCCATGCCCATCACTCGGCCAGTGTCGCGAACGGCCGCTCGAGCGGCCATGGTTCCAAACGTGATGATCTGGGCTACCCGATCGCTGCCATACTTCTTAGCGATGTAGTCGATCACCTCGCCGCGACGGTCGTCCGCGAAATCCATATCAATATCCGGCATGGAGATGCGGTCGGGATTGAGGAAGCGTTCGAACTGCAGGCCGTGTTCGAGCGGATCGAGGTTAGTGATATTCAGCGTGTAGGCCACAATCGATCCGGCTGCCGAACCACGACCTGGGCCAACCATGATTTCCTGATCTTTCGCCCAGTTCACCAGGTCGGCCACAATCAGAAAGTAGGACTCGTAGCCCATCTTCTCAATCACACCCATTTCGTATTCAACGCGGTCGAGCACTTCCTTGGACGGCTTAGATCCGTAGCGCATCTTTACGCCTTCCGTGACTTGTTCACGTAAATATTCTTGTGGTGACTTCTGCTTTGGCGGATCGAAGGCCGGAATGATCATCTTGCCGAGTTCGAGTTCCAGATTGCAACGCTCCGCAATCTTTAGGGTATTGGCGATAGCGTCCAGGTCTTCCGGCAATTCCTGAGCCATCTGATCACCCGTCTTCATCGAGAAATCATCCATCGTCATATTCATCCGATCCGTATCCTCGAGCATCTTGCCCGTCTGGATGCACAGCAGAACATCCTGCGGTTCAGCATCGCCACCGAGCACGTAGTGTGAATCATTGGTGGCGACCGTTGGCAGACCCGTTTCTTTAGCTAACCGGCGAATCGCGTCATTATGGGTCCCCTGTTCAGTAATATTGGGATGTGGTTGAAGTTCTAGGTAATACCGATCGCCGAACAGCTTGGCGTAGCGTTCAACCGTTTCTTTGGCTTTTGCCTCATCACCTTTGATGATGTTCTGGGCAACTTCCCCTTGCAGACACGCACTGGTGGCAATGATGCCCTCGTGGTGTTGCTGGAGTAATTCCCAGTCAATGCGCGGTTTGTAGTAGTAACCCTCTAAGTGCGCCGACGTTACCAGCTTCAACAGGTTCTGATAGCCGGTATTGTTCTGGGCCAACAAGATCAAGTGATACGGGCTAGCATCGTCCGTCGTCTTTGACTTCCGCGAGCCGGGCGCAACGTAGGCCTCAACCCCGATAATCGGTTTGACACCTTGTTTGGTAGCTTCTTGGTAGAACTCAATAGCACCATAAAGCACCCCGTGAT
The DNA here is from genome assembly GCA_009694835.1 of Patescibacteria group bacterium. Lineage (GTDB taxonomy): Bacteria > Patescibacteriota > SICC01 > SICC01 > SICC01 > SICC01. The sequence continues at coordinate 20,301 of SICC01000004.1, read as the reverse complement.
CAGTCAATGCCAAGGCTGGCATATTCAGCTCTTTGGCTCGTCCAACAATATCCGGAATCTTACCCAGCCCGTCGAGCAGGCTGTAGTGTGAGTGAGAATGGAGATGGACGAAGTTGGTGTCGGGCATTGGTGTCGGGTGTTACCTGTCTATACTACCCGCTCGTTCGAATCTCTTGTCCTTGGTTGCTACTCGTCTTCTTCAATACGAACCTTACCGCCGCCAGTCTTGCGGTTGAGGTAGACCGCCGTTCCCAACACCACCAGCACGATCAGAGCGATGGCGATCAGTAGCGCGATAATCCACGAGAAGAAGAGGTGGACGAAGGCGACGCTGCCACTTACCAAGGCTTGTCCTGGCGGCGTATCCGCGAGGAACAAGACAATCAGAAAGAACCCACCGATACCGATCAGGGCCCGAACCAGCCAGACTTGTTTGCCCTTCAGTAACCCTAGGTACATTTTCGCCTGAGCTGGAAGTGAATCGCGGCTTTGCGAAAGGTCATTCAGGTCGGCGACGGCCTGGCGGAACGATTGGATGTACGACTTGGCTCGTTCTTTAGTCAGCGCACCAGTCGATCCGCTGCGAAGCCGCTGGACGTAACTGTAGGCTTTAACCACATCAGCCGAACGAGTCAGGTGAAACTGAACCGCTTCCAGCTTTTCACCCGGCGTTTTGCCAGGAATGCGCTCCTCGGCCATGCGCTCTTCAAAAATCTTGGCGGCTTCGAGCAGGGCTACTTTGTATCCGGAGATGGTGTTCTCGGATTCGGCTTCCTCGATAGGTGTCCAATCGATGGTTGCCATCAAAAACGCCACCCCATGTCATCCCGAGACGCAGTCGAGGGATCTGTGAAGCTATGAGCGTCCCAGATTTCTCGCTTTGCTCGAAATGACATATCTTCAGACCGTTAGTTAGTCCCAGGATTCTGCTGAATCGTCTCGCCGGTCTGTTGGAAAAAGTCGCCAGCTGGATCCGGTAGATACTTGCCGGCCATCGCCAAGACTCCCGCAATCAAGGCGACTACCAGCGTGGCACCAATAATCGCTCCGAAACCGCGACCAAGTCCGGCCACGAAGCTTTTCCAGAGTAGCCGTTTGCTGTTACTGAGGATTTCCACGTACTCGGTAAACCGACCGCGTTCCAGCGACAAGGCAAAATCACTGATTATTTTCTGTTCTTCAGCCTTGGTCAGTGATTTCTTTTGTTTCCGAGCCATGAGATGACGTGGTTACGGACGTTTCTTCGGCTTTGGCTTTGACTTGGTAGCCTTGCTGACTTGGCGCTGAGCCTGCTTAGTCGATTTGTTCACTTGCTTAGAGGCCTGGCTCGTAGCTTTGCGAACTTGGCTGCCGGCTTGGCGAGTCGCCTTATTCACTTCTCGAACAGCCTGACGCTGGCTCTTCTTGGCTTGTGAGGTAACCTGTCGCTTCACTTGATTGGCCTGTTTCGTCACTTGCTTGGTAGTTTTTTTAGCCTGACGTTGGACTTGGCGCGACGTCTTCTTGGCCTGACGCTGGGCTTGCTTAGCCTGGCGAGTCGCCTGTTTACTGACTCGTCCGACGTGCTTAGAAGCTTCGTCCGTTACTTCCTTAGACTTCTGCTGAATATCCTCGCGGGTTTCTTTGCCCGACTTCGGTGCCAACAAGACACCAGCGATAGCGCCCAGGACGGCCCCGATGAATGTTCCTTTTACAAATTTTCCGCCTTTGCTCATGTGTTCTCCTTAATTATGACGATCGGGGTTCGCGGCGCAGTAACCGTACTGCCAGCACGAACAGATAGCCGATCAATGAATAGATGATGATGGCGACCAGTGCCTCAATCTCTATTCGTTGGCCAGTATACGTGTTGTAGGTATCGATATTGCCGAACATACCGGCAAACGGGGCGATAAGCGGCGCAGTCAGGTTGTACCAGAAGTCCACGAACGGCACGCCAGTGCGAGCCCCGAACAGCAACAAGATGAACCGAACAAAAATCAGGATGTCGATGGCCGCAATCAAGAACCAGAAAATGTCCTCAAGCTTCCGCACCCGACGATCATCCTTCACGGTGTTGTCGCCGCGGCCTGAATCTCGCCGGCTGGTCCGGCGGTCGGCCTCTTCGGTCGTCTGCAAGTCGCGTACCATGCTACTTCTTTCGTTTACGTCGGCCGCCGACATTGTCGCCGACGGTGGTCGCACCCTTGCGGAAGCCGGCCACCACGCCAGCGATGGTCGCTAGTGGTTTCAGCAGTGAACTGCTGTACGCTTGGACGGTATTTCCGGCCTGCTCGGCCGCACCTTTGAGCGGTTCGGCAATCTCCTGAATCTTCTCAACCAGCTGACGAACACTTCGGGTCAGCATAAGCAGAGCGATCAGTAGCGCACACAGCAACACCGTCATCAAGATGAGGCTGATGGAGGCAATCCAGAGAATGGCACTGGGGACTTCAGTCATGCGTTAATTGTACCGGGAAACGCCGGAAAGCAAAAAGCGGTCAGAAAATCTGAACCGCTTTGTGCATTAGAGCTACTTACTCAGCAGCTGGGGTAGCGTCGTCGCCACCTTCGGCCGGCTTGTCGTCGCCGCCTTCGGCCGGCTTGTCGTCGGCTCCGTCGCTATCGCCGCCTTCGGCAGGAGCGTCGGTTTGAGGTTGATCGTCTTGGAAGAACATATCAAGGCCTCCTTATAGTTAGTTGCTACAACATAACCACCATTTCGGTGGGTCACCCCTATTGTCGCATCAAGAGCGGGGCTGCTGTCAACCCAGCCCTTCATATAAAAAGAGCTTGGTCAAGACTAACGTTTGGCCAATTTTTCTCGGACCAACTTGGAAACCGTGCCCGGATCAGCCGAACCCTTGGTCGCCTTCATGACCGCTCCGACGATTACCTGGTCGGCGTTCTCGTTTCCGGACTGAAAATCGGCGACTGGCTGGGGGTTGTCCTTAATGGCTTGGTCGACGGTGCTACCCAGATCAGCATTGTCCATTGGCTGGAACGCTGGGTCGGCTAAGAGCTCTTTGACGCACTTTCCGGACTCGATAAACTTCGCCAGTAACTGCTTGGCCTGCGGACCGGAAAGTTCGGTGGTATCTTGACTAGCTTCAATTGTGAAGCGCATCAGTGATTTAAACTCATCCTTGGCTAGTGCTTTATTGTTGCGTCCGAGCAGCCAAAACCGGCCAGCGGCAGAAGCGTCGGTAGTGCCTTCAAGTGCTGTCGCAAAAGCTTTTACCTCAACCGGGTCCTGGCCCACGAGGGTAATGACTTCTGAGTGAACGCCCGCTTTTCGCCAACTACGCTTCTGCGCTACCGGCAACTCTGGCAGGCCTTTAGCGTTAACTCCCAACTCCTTCGGCGCCAACGGCGGAATGTCTGGTTCTGGGAAGTAGCGATAATCATGCGCCTCCTCTTTGCCGCGCTGTGAAACCGTCTTCCCTTTGGCTTCATCGAACCCACGAGTTTCTTGGTCAATCTTCTCGCCTTTTTCCATCACCTCAATCTGCCGCTTATATTCCGCTGCCAAGCCTTTCTCAACGAACTTAAAGCTGTTCAGGTTTTTGAGTTCCGTCTTGGTACCGAGCTTTTTGTCGCCGACCTTTCGGATAGAAATGTTGGCGTCGGCTCGCAGGTGCCCCTTTTCCATATCCGCATCGGATACACCAATCGTCCGCATCAACAATCGCAACTCCTGCATGAAGGCTTTAGCTTCAGCCGGACTCCGGAAGTCTGGTTCGGTGACAATCTCAGCCAGCGGTGTTCCAGCTCGGTTCAGGTCTACTAAGGAATAATCAGCACCATCCGGGTGGGTCAGTTTGCCAGCGTCTTCTTCCAAATGGAGTCGGGTAATGCCAACTTTCTTTGGTTCGACTTTCCCGTCTTTAGTAATCAGATCGAACTCGAACGTCCCCGGCCCACCGAGCGGCTGGTCGTACTGAGAGATCTGGTAGCCTTTCGGGAGATCAGGGTAAAAATACTGTTTCCGGTCAAACTTGGATTCACCTGGGATGGTACAACCCAATGCCATCGCGGCTTTGATCGCCCACTCAATCGCGGTTTGGTTCGGGACTGGCAACGTCCCAGGCATTCCTAAGCAGACCGGACAGGTGTTCTGGTTCGGTGTGGCATCCTCGCTTTGGTTATCGCAGCGACAAAACATCTTGGACTTGGTCGCCAGCTGAACGTGGACTTCCAGACCGATGACAGCCTCGTATTTCTGGTCAGGCATGGGCCCTCTTCTCATAAATTGCCAATGCCTCGAGGAATCCACCAGGCTTTCCTGTGAAGTCATCATGACTTCGCTTTACCCAATCCAGCAGTTCCTTCATGGAAACCCATCGGCCTTCTTCGACCTCACTAGGGTCAATCTTCGGTTCTTTATCGGTCACCGAAGTGAACAAGCAGTTATACCGCTTGAGAAGCTGTCCGCTAGGGTTCACAACTTCGTGGTAATACGTAGCGACTTTTTCCAGTTTAAGGTCGGTCAGACCGAGTTCTTCTTCTGCTTCACGACGAGCGGCTTGCTCATAGGTCTCGCCTTCATCTACATGACCCCCAACTGATTGATCCCAGAGCCCTCCCCATTCCATCGACTTTGCTCGTTTTTGGAGATAAACCTCACCTTTCGGATTAAAGACGAATATTCGAGAAATCCGGTGAGCCTGACCATTCTTAATAGCATCTTTGCGAAACGCAGCGCCTACCACATTGTCGTTTTCATCAACGGTAACAATCTTGGTCTTACCCATTACAACACCCCCAGATCAGTCAGGGCTTGCTTGAACCGTCCGATGGCCTGCTTGGTCTCGAAACTCAACAACTCCTTGCGAGACTCGTGGACGACTTGATTCCGGACTTTGTGGGCTTTCCAGAGTCCGTCGTAATCAGTAAAACGATCTTTTGAGTTCCGCAACCGCTCGCCCATGGAGTCACCAGGGATACCTAAGTGTTTCAAGCAATGGTCGACCAACTTGTCGCCTTCCACCACGGCTTGTTGGAGATTAGACGGACCGCCCTTCTGGACCATCTTCTCGACCTCATGCCACCGGACATGCGCATAGGCCTTTTCTTCGGCTGGGATGAACCGTACCCGACGACGATGCCGGTCGATCGCCAGCATCGTGCCAACGGCGATAATCACTAGACCGAAAAACCCAAGGACTATTTCCGGATTCATCCGACCCTCCTTCTGCTCACCATCGTCATCCCGACGTACGTCGGGATCCAGGATTCCGGCGTTCGCCGGAATGACATATGAGGGCTCATTTAGAATCTCCTGGCGATTTAGCGTGCCAATCGTGTTTGGACTCGTACGCGTGGGCGGTCCGCAGGACGGTTTCCTCGTCCCATTGCTTGCCCATCAGCTGCAGTCCGATCGGCAGGCCCTGCTTGTCGAACCCAGCCGGGACAGAGATAGCCGGTAGTCCGGCCAAGTTAGCTGGCACGGTGAAGATATCGTTCAGATACATCCGCAACGGATCGTCCGTCTTCTCGCCAATCTTAAAGGCGGTCGTCGGCGTGGTCGGCGTCAGCAAGACATCAACGTTCTTGAATACCTCATCGAACTCTTGGCGGATGACGGAACGGACGGCTTCAGCTTTCTTGTAGTACGCGTCGTAGTAGCCAGCACTCAGGACATACGTTCCGAGCATGATGCGTCGCTTCACTTCATCACCGAATCCTTGCTCCCGAGTTTCTAGATACGTATCGAGTAAGGACGTGGCATCGGGAACAGAAAGGCCGTAGCGGATACCGTCATAGCGCGCCAGATTCGAGGAACTTTCGGCCGGCATGATGATGTAATAGATTGCGATTGAATACTTCGTGTGCGGCAGACTGACTTCCGTAACTTCCGCACCAGCCGCTTTCAATTCATCAGCGGCCGTTCGGACAGCTTTTTCCACTTCCGATTGGATACCGTCGATAAAGTATTCTTTCGGTAATCCGACCTTCAATCCTTTCACGTCACCCGTCAGCGCTTTCCTAAAATCTGGAATGGGTTGATCGACCGAAGTCGCATCATGTTCTTGGTCAGGTCCAGCTACGGCTTGTAGTAAGGTCGCGACGTCTTCGACCTTCCGACCGAACATTCCGGCTTGATCGAGTGAGCTGGCCATCGCAACCAGTCCGTAGCGAGATACGCGGCCGTAGGTTGGTTTGAATCCAACCACGCCGCAGAAGGCCGCCGGCTGTCGGACGGAACCACCCGTGTCAGTTCCCAGTGCCAACGGCGCATCACCAGACGCCACAGCCGCCGCAGAACCGCCAGAGCTACCGCCAGGTACTCGTGATTCATCCCACGGATTAACCGTCTTCCCCAGTGCCGAGTTTTCGGTCGATGAACCCATGGCGAATTCATCCAGGTTGGTCTTGCCGGTGATAACGGCACCAGCTTCGGACAGCTTCTTGATGACAGTAGCGTCGTACGGACTCTTGAATGGCTCCAGTATTTTGGACGCGGCCGTGCTGGGATAGTCGTTCGCCACCACAATGATGTCTTTGATGGCTACCGGAACATCTTTCAATGAGCCATTCGCCAGCGCATCCATCGAGGCTTTTACGTCGTACCGATTCAGATACGCTCCTGTGGAATCAGACGTCTGACGACTGACGTCTGACGACTGGCTACTCATCGAACACTGCCTTTACTTTGATCGAGTCGCCTTCAGTCAGCGGCGCGCCCGCCAGCAGTTCTTTCGTGCGAGGCTGGTTCGTCACTTCGTCATCTGACATCACGTTCGTCGCAGCCGTCATTCGAGTGGCGCCAGCAGTACCCTTCACTTCGTCGAGTTGCTTGATGTACGTCAACACCTCGGAAAGCTGACTCTGATACTGTTCGATTTCCTTATCGGTCAGTTTCAGGCGCGCCAATCGGGCGATTTTTTTGACTTCTTCCGCGGTCAGTTTCATACGTATCAGTCTACAGTCGTCAGTCACTGGTCGACAGTCCTACCCCAAGCTAGGAGTACTATTCGCTTCGTCATTCCGGGCGACGCGAAGCGGAGACCCGGAATCATCAGGCGTCCGCAACTGATTCCCGCCTTCGCGGGAATGACGACTTGGAAGGCTTGTGCTCTAAGCTTGTCAAGCCTAGAATCTTGACTTTTTGGCTTAACTGCGCTATTATTCGACAATTCATCAAAAAGTGCTATGGGCAAAAAACAACATCCAGAACAGCGCGAAATGGACTTGCGCCACGAAAATGAGCAGATGCTGCCCCTAGGAAAAGTGTTGAAAGAGATTGACGAAGAATTAGATGAGGAAGATGAGGAACTATGAGTAGACCTGAGTATGGATCTGAGGAAAGTTACGCAACTTGGAAGGCTGATGAAGAAGCCAAGCAACGATCAGAAGTAGCCCGTCAACGCGCCGCTAAGCCTGTAAAAAAACCGGGCGTCGTTCAACGAACGATTGATCGGTTTTTACCTCACGGCACAAAACGCCGAACTGCCGCAGCAAGTGTCGCCGTGACTGCTGCAGCAGTAGCCCCACCAGTCGCAGCAGTCGAAAGTGGTGCGACCTTCGAGAAAGCCGGTCGAGCTGTGGAGCCGATTTCCCACTCAGTCGAGGTGTTTATCTCAGAGGACAGTGCTCCGGGAACTGGTCCAGCAGAAGTAAGCTCAGCTGATCAGAAAAAGATTGATGCCAATATGAGCACGCACAGTGCGGAAAGTCAGACGGCAGATTCTTCTCCGGTTGCTTCAAGTGAGACTTCAAGCCCAGTAGTAGAAGATCTTTACCCGGTACAACCGGAATCAACTGAAGGTGCCGTTCGACCGGAACAACAGATCAACGAAGCTGCCTCGGGCGGAGTATCTCCTGAAGATAAAAACTCTGGTTCCGCCACAGAAGGCGGCGGTGTGACCCCGGACTCGAACTAACTGTTCGCCAACTTCTTCAATCCGGCTTCATCAATCGTTTTGACCCCGAGTTTCTCGGCTTGGGCCAGTTTCGAACCGGGATTCTCTCCGACCACCACGTAGTCGGTATCTTTAGAAACTGAGTTGGTGGCCTTGCCGCCTTTGGAGCGGACCAGGGCCTGGGCTTCTTCGCGGCTCATCTCATCGAGCGTTCCGGTAATCACGAACGTCTTTCCGGCCAGTTCGTCCGATCGCTGCTCTTTTTCGAATGTAATGCCAGCTTCCACCAATCGGTCAATCAATTTCTGGTTATGTTTTCCTGACAGCCATTCGGCTACATCGGCCGCCACTTTCGGGCCAACGCCATCGACCGATTCAAGTTTTTCCTTTGTAGCCTTCCGAAACTTCTCAACGGTTCCGAAGTGTTCCGCTACATCGAGCGCGGTTTGCAATCCGACATGTCGAATACCAAGCGCGTAAATGAATCGTCCCAAGGTAACCTTCTTTGAATCGGCAATAGAACGAATGATATTTTCTGACTTCTTCTCCGCGAACTTTTCGAGTGGCTCCAAATCCCCAACCGTTAGCCCAAACAGGTCGGCCGGATCGCGGACGATACTGTCACTGAACAGCTGAGCGACCAGCTTCTCACCGATGCCATCGATGTCGAAGGCGTCCTTCGAAACAAAATGTTCCAGCCGTCCGACTTCCAAAGCAAAACAATTTGAATTCGGGCAGCGGGTCACCGCCTCACCTTCCGGGCGGACCAGCTTGGTCCCGCAGTTCGGACAGTGGGTCGGCATTTTGAATTTATTTTCGTTTCCCGTCCGCAGTTTAGGTAATGGCTGAACCACTTCCGGAATAATGTCACCGGCCTTCTGCAGGATGACCGTATCCCCGATCCGAATATCTTTTCGCTGAATCTCGTCTTCGTTATGCAACGTGGCTCGGCTGACAGTGGTGCCCGCCACCTGGACCGGCTCCAGCACCGCGAACGGCGTAACCGCTCCGGTCCGACCAACATTAACGCGAATGTCTTCGACCTTGGTGGTGACTTGCTCCGGAGCAAACTTGAACGCCACGCTGCCGCGAGCTGACTTCCCGACCACCCCGAGCCTCCGGAAGAGCTTGCGGTCATTCACTGTCACCACCGTTCCATCAATCTGATACGGGAGTTTCTGGCGTTGTTTCTCAATATCTTTCCAGAACTGAATAACGGCGGTCTTGTCCTTGCAGAGCCGGTCATAGCGACTAATCGGAAAACCGAGTTGCTTAGCTAACGCATGTTCTTCCGCGTGCGTCGGTGGCATATTGTTACTAACCACGGCGTAGGCCATGAAGCTTAGTTTTCGTGCGGCCACCAATTTCGGATCGAGTTGGCGCAACGTTCCCGCCGAAAGGTTCCGCGGATTGGCATAGGTTGGCTGTCCGGCTTTTTCTTGAGCTTTGTTTACGTGCTCAAACTCCTTGTAGCTCATATAGACTTCACCGCGTACTTCAATCGTCACCGGCTCGCGTAGTTTGAGCGGAACCGACTCGATCGTCTTTACGTTCGGTGTGACGTCTTCACCAACGTTCCCGTTACCGCGGGTAGCCGCCAGTTTGTAGATTCCCTTTTCGTACCGAATGGTGATCGCCAAACCGTCATATTTGAGTTCGGCAAAATACTCGGGTTGCGTACCGGCGGCTTTCTGAATACGTTCATCCCACGTTGAAAACTCATCAGGATCGAACACATCCGTTAGCGAAAGCATCGGCTGTGAATGGGTGACCTTCCCGAATCCCTTGATCGGTTTTCCCTCAACTCGCTGAGTCGGTGACTCTGGGGTGATTAAGTCTGGAAACTGATCTTCCAGTTCACTCAGCTCATGTTTGAGCGAGTCGAGCGCATCCGGTGAAATCTCCGATTTGTCCTCAACGTGCTGCACGTATCGATAATGATCGATTTCTTTTCGGAGCTTCTCAATCCGCTTTTTAGCGTCGGGTTTCGATAGCGTGGCCATGACTCTAGTATACCCAGCACCATTCGTTACTTCGCTCTCGGGATGGTGCTGGGTAAATCGTCCATGGTAGGATAAATTGTCAGCCTAGCTGACAATTACGCTCTTTTTCAGGTAGCACCGTCTCAACCAAAGGAGAGGTATGACTACATTCGTTATTGACTCGCTTCATCCAGCGTTCGAGCAGGCCATTGAACGGGCACATGCCGGGGAGTTCCCCGGCCTCACCCCTGCCGAGCTGTTTGGGGAGCACCGCTCATTCAGCCAGCTCGAGAAGACAGAGTTGTCCTTACTGGCCCAGGAAGAACTGGGGGTCAGCGCGACAATCGTCTCCAACATCCTGGATGGCAGTAGTGACCTTCAGATTCCCAGCGAAGACTGGACCGACATAGCCACTGGCAACTTGGAGCCGAACCTTGTTCTCCAAGGCAGGAAGTTCATCTGTGCTACCGGTGCCCGCGTCAACCTCCGTCTCGCACTCAACTAGACGTCCACCACCTGAATCAGAGCTTAACAGGGATAGGATTGCCTCACGGCGCCAATCTCTGTTTTGCTATTTCTCCATTTCTCGCAGAATCTTCACCCGATCGGCAATCGGTGGGTGGGTGTTGAAGAGTTTCGAGAACCAGCCTTGTCCGTCTTTCTTGCGGTTCTTGAACGGGTTGGCGATATAGAGATGGGCTGTGGCTTTATTAGCTTCTTTGAACGGCGTCTGATCTTTATCGATTTTCTCGAGGGCGCTGGCCAGACCTTCCGGATAGCGCGTTAGCAATGCCCCGCTGGCATCGGCGGCGTACTCACGTTTCCGGGAGACAGCCAGTTGAATCAACATCGCAAACAACGGCGAAAGCAGCAGTAAGACAAACCCAACCGCCATAATCACCAGACCAAGCTGACCAGAATCACGATTCTCACCACTTCCCCAAAAGGCCATCCGCAGCATGAAGTCGGTCATCAAGGTGACCAGTCCGACCAAGACCACCACGATAGCCATCAGCCGAGTGTCGTAGTTACCGACGTGGCTCAGCTCGTGAGCAATGACGCCTTCCAATTCTTCATTCTCCAGCTTGTCGATGATCCCTGAGGTTAGCGCAATCGAGGCGTGCTTGGGATCCCGACCAGTGGCAAAGGCGTTCTCAGCGGCGTCCTGGATGATGTAGACCTTCGGCATCGGCAGACCAGCCGTAATCGCCAAATTCTGGACCAGGTTCCAAACGTACGTGTTGTCTTTCTTCTCAATTTGTTTAGCGCGCGAGGCTGTCAATGCTACTTGATCCCCGCCGTAGTAACTCCCAAAACTCATTCCTACCGCAATTACTACGCAGATGGGAAAGATGAGTGGGTTCTGGAAATACCACTGCCCGAACCAGCCCAGCGCCAGAATCAATCCCATAAACAAGGCGATGTAGATGAGTGACTTAGCTTTATTACGAGAGACTTGAGTGTAGAGCGTGGCCACTATTCCTATTCCCCATCAAACCAATCAACGTCATCTCGGTCGACTCCTCGCTCACGAATCAATCGTTTGGCCGCGATACGTTCATCGATAAATGCCAGATGAGCCATAGTAGTTTCCAAGGCCTGGACATAGCCTTTCGGTCCAGACTTCCAGGCACTTAAGACACTGTCGCCGGTTAAACCAATCCAGACTGATTCCTCTCGGTCATTAGCAGCTTCACGTTCTTTGTCGTTTTCAGGTTCTCGAAGTCGTGGGTTTTGTTCCATCCAACTCCTAATAAACGTTGCTCGGCGTACCGGTTCATGAACTTCATCGCGACTGGTTGAACCATTGGCGACGTATACGCCGTGTACACGCTCAGCAATCAGCCGAAAGGTTTCCAGCCGATCGGGCACTTCACCATCATCTGGACCAAGAATGACTTCGGCTTCGGGTCCTGAAAAACCGTACTCCTTCATCAGCGCATCACGCTCACGTTCATAGACAAACGGCGGCTCAGGTTTTTCGGGAGTGGTCATGACCGCGGTATCCTTCGTTGAAACACATCGACTGCATCCTCGGCCCGTTCGACATCGCCAGCTAATAAACAATCAACGACAGTTTCGCTTTCAATGGAAACAAATTTTCGTCGCAGCATGTCTGCAGCTTCTCCGTCGGTACTGTGTGAGATGTCATCTGCTAACTCGAGGGCAGTTTCAGCTGTGCCCGCAGCAACCAAGCCCTCGATCTCTTTAAGAGTAAATCCGTGACCACGTAAATAGCCTGGATACTCCGCCCCCGCGGACTCAGCATCTGAGGCCATTAGAAGTCGGCTTTAGGCGGCTGCTTGGCTTCGGCTGCCTCAGCGTCGTCGAGCTCAAAGAACTCACGCTTCTGGAACTTGAGCAGTTGATTGAAGAAGTTAGTCGGGAAGGTCTCAATCTTGGTGTTCAAGTCTCGGACGTTGGCGTTGTAGAAGCGCCGGGCGGCCATAATCTTATTCTCGGTGTCAGATAATTCGTCCTGTAACTTCTGGAAGTTCTCGGTCGCTCGAAGCTGCGGATAGTTCTCCGCCACCGCGAAGACGCTCTTGAGAGCACCGGTCAGAACGTTCTCAGCCTTACCTTGCTCGGCCGGACCTTGGGCGTTCATAGCTTCGCCACGTGCCTTAGTAACCTTCTCGAACAAACTCTTCTCATGCTTGGCGTAGCCTTTGACCGTATCGATCAAGTTAGGAATCAAATCGTAGCGTCGTTTAGTCTGGACATCGATATCCGACCAAGCTTCATCGGTCCGATTCTTCAGGCGAACCAGGCTGTTGTAAATGAAAATAATCGCCAGGACGACGACGGCTGCGACAATCAGCAAAATGGTGGTGATTCCCATGCTCGATAAGTGTAGCACCAGCCTGGGCGCAGGCAAGAAATCTTATTGACTCGGAATCTTCAGCTTTTGGCCAACGCGCAGGATGATCCGCTGATTCAAATCGATACCATTGGCTTCGGCTAAGGCGTCGACAGTGGTGCCATTCTTGCTGGCGATTTCAGACAAGGTATCACCAGACTGGACAGTGTATTCCCCACCAGCCGGTGCCGTCGAGGCTGTCGGAGCTGATGAGGCCTGCAGATGGGTCGGTCCCTTCGGTCCCACGCCAGACGGCAAGATACAGCCACGGAAGGTAAACAGCATTAACAGCCCAGCCACGGTGAGTAAGCCAAGAAACCACTGACGTTCGGTCAGGCCGCGCTTACCTTCATCTGGAGTGTAGCCAGGGTGTTTAGCGGCCGGATTTTTCTTCTTCGGTAGTTGAGCCTTCTTGGCCGGCTTCTTGTCGGGTTGGGAAATACGAACACGAACCATGCTGATAGTGTACTGAACTTATCCAATAACCTTAACCGTCATCCCGAGTGGAGCGAGGGATCTTGATGATGATTAGTAACTCATAACCATATTCTTCGACTTCGTCCCGATGTAATCGGGACTTCGCTCGGGATAATCCTAGTCGCTCAAACTGATTCCCGCCTTCGCGGGAATGACAACTACTCTTCGGCGGCCGCCACTGCCGGGAGGGCCTTTGGCGGAATGGATGGGGTCAGACTTGGGGTCGGTATGGGGGTGGATTTGGATTGCTGCGGTGAGACATAGAAGAAATAGGTTGTAGCCAATCCGGCCACCACGATTACTCCAATGACCGTCAAGGCAATCAGTAACCGATTCGAACCCGGTACCTGATGGGCAGCTCGTTCCGCCTTCTCATGTTCAGCTTCTGCACGCCTGCGTTCGGCGGCTTTCTGTTTGTCTTCGGCTTCGCGCCGTTTCCGTTCTTCTTCGGCTTTCTGACGAGCCGCTTCTTGCGCCAAGCGGGCTGCTTCAGCGCGGGCCCGGGCGGCCGCTTCTTCCTCACGGAGCCGAGCGGCAAAGTCCACACTGGTCACGTCTGACTGCGGAGATGGCGGCGCGATATCCGAATTCACACCACGAACATCCGGCATCGACCCGGCCGAGTCGGGCGCTTCAGGCAACCCGTCCTGGTTTTTGTTTTCATCCCCCATCTGCCGCTAGTGTATCAGGGTCAGGGAGTGACTTTTTTCGATTTGACCCAGTACTTTTTCAGGTGCATTTCTAAACCTTGGGTTGAGGCTTTCATACGAACTAAGGTTCGGAATTCATTTCCGAACCGACTCCAGTTACGTAACGGGTGTATTTCTAAACCTTGGTTTAGAAATGTTATCAAATAGTGCCGGGGGTGGGATTCGAACCCACAAGGCCTTGCGGCCAACGGATTTTAAGTCCGTCGCGTATACCAGTTCCGCCACCCCGGCCGGGTATCTCTCTCAGAGGCGACGGGCGGAATTGAACCGCCGTACGGGGTTTTGCAGACCCCTGCCTAACCACTCGGCCACGTCGCCATGTGGCCATTGTACTGAACTATTCGCCAGCCGGGCGGATGTCTTTAACCTGGTGTTGATACGAGGGTCCGGTCCAGCCTTGCTCGACCGTCACTGTCAGATTCACGGGGCCAACTCGATCCGAAGCAATCGCTGAAGCCCCGTCACGATTAACGGCGATGTCGTAGGTAGCTATTCCCCGATCAAATTCTAGCTTTTCAAGCTGATTGTCATTGAGAGCGAATAATACCCGCTCGAACATCAGATCGAGGTGGTGCCCTCCGCCATTCAGGGCACTTTCGATCCGGTCTCCATCAGCATCACGCAAGATCACATCACCGCTCGCCCCACCGTTAATCTGCAACATCACATCACTTGATCGTTCCCTTGGATTTAGGCTGATACTAAAAATCCGAGAGTCATCAATGACTTCATATGCGGCTTCTACTGATCGGGCTGACTCAACCATTAACTCCAACGTACAGAATGTACCCGGTTCAGTGCAAACGTTGAGCGGGTGAACGGATTCGCCTTACTCGCTTCGCTCGGCTTAGCCGTGCTCGGGCTGACGGGCCTCGGAAGTCCACTGGACTTCCGTTCGAATCCAAATTACTAAACTCAAAAACCCAATCACCCACTTCGTGGGCAACTGAGTTTTTGAGCGGGTGAACGGATTCGAACCGTCGACCTTCTCCATGGCAAGGAGACGCTCTAGCCAACTGAGCTACACCCGCAACGAGGTAAAGTATATCGCACTTGTCTTTTCTTTTCGCCGAACGAAAGAGGTGCGCAGAAACTCTACCTCAGAGGTTTTCATACGAACCGAGTTTCGCAATTTACTTGCGAAACGGCGCTAGCTCTATTGCGTGCGCACTTCTGAACCTTGGTTCAGAAGTGTTATCAAATAATGTGCCGGGACCCAGATTCGAACTGGGGACGCCTGCCTCTTCAGGGCAGCGCTCTACCACTGAGCTATCCCGGCAATATCCCGATTATACCGACTCTGCCCCGTCGCGGTATGCTGAGTTCATGCTGAAAGATTTAGCACTGATTTCCGGAGTGGCCATGGCACTCGCCATCTTCCCGCAGACTTGGAAAATTTGGAAAGATAAAGCTGCCCGCGATGTCTCCCTGTTAACCTTCCTGGTCCTAACAATCGGTAGCTTTATCTGGTTTCTATACGGAACTGACGAAGGCGACGTACCGATCATCTTCAGTTACGGGATTCGATTTGTAGCCGCTGGGCTGACCTTGGCGTTGATTATCTACTTCAACCGAAAACTCCACAAAAAGTAAGAAACGTGGTCGAGGTTTTCATGCGAACGTAGTTTCGCACTTCATGTGCGAAACGTCCCAGCTCTCAAACGTGCGCATATTTGAGCCTTGGCTCAAATATGTAATCCAACAGTGTGGGCAATGTAGGGCTCGAACCTACGACCTCCTCGGTGTAAACGAGGCGCTCTAGCCAACTGAGCTAATTGCCCGTGTATTCATCTTACTTCGGACGATGGGGGCCTTGCTTGGACGTAAAGAATAGCCTAATCAATTGCCCTAAGTCGCCTTTTACTTTTTCCGCGCGCCGGGCTCGAGCCAGAATTTCATTCGGAGTCAGCCAAAATGCTTCGGAGAAATCTTCTTTGTTATAATTCGGGTCCTCGTCACTATCAATTTGGTACACCTTCATGAATGCCGAGGTACCGACTTGATAAGGATTAAGGTAGCCAATCTCTTTCCACGGCACCTGATCAAGATTCAGATTGAGTTCTTCGGTTGTTTCTCGTTTAAACGCTTCTTCGTAGGTTTCACCCGAATCAACGTGACCACCAACACTCATATCGAGACAACCGGGGAAAATTCGCTTAGTCTCGGTTCGCCGTGGAATCCAAATCTTACCTGCGCTATTTACTACGAAGGCATTAACCACTCGAAAGTTCTGGTACGATCCATA
This sequence comes from Patescibacteria group bacterium, assembly GCA_009694835.1. GTDB lineage: Bacteria > Patescibacteriota > SICC01 > SICC01 > SICC01 > SICC01. The sequence continues at coordinate 4,183 of SICC01000004.1, read as the reverse complement.
GCTCTTATCATCACGACTAATGTGACCGATAACGTTGTCGTTCTCATCTACCAAATCAAGGATGTCTTCGTTTGCATTCATAACAAGTGTGCCGAGGAGAGGACTCGAACCTCCACGAGCGCAATGCTCACAGGCCCCTCAAGCCTGCGCGTCTACCAGTTCCGCCACCTCGGCATGTGAAAATACCTGTCCATTGTACCCAACTGAGCTGGAGACCTTTCGAAACTACGCGTCGCTTCTTGGATAGGGCTTTTTGCCACCGCGATGTCGAACGCGCCCTTGGGACTACAATGAAATATCACAGCCATAGGCTCTCTCAATGACCTGATCTTCCGAGGCAATTCGCAGCTGATCTTCCAGGGGCACATCATCTAACCAGGAATCGAAGAGCTCTTCCCAGACTGCGTCTGGTACGTCATCAATCGCCACCCCGGCTGGTTCTTCGGATTGGAAGAATGGATCTACTAATACTCGATCAGCAATCAGCTCGCCCTTCGGGGTTAACCCAACTCGGTATACTTCCCGACTATTGTTATGAAGGGTCAGTTCGATAGTGGCGGCACCAACGTACTGGCGGGCAATATACTCTTCAGGATTCTTGCCCTCCCAAAACTGCTCGTCCACCGAAATTGATTCACCATGCCAATTGTCATTTTTCATAGCTGGTTATCGTATGTGAAGACAACAGGGATAACAAGCAAACCTTACATGGGTTGAGGCTTTCATAGAGATTGAGTTTCGCGATTCACTCGCGAAACGACGCTAGATCTAAGACGTAGGCATTTCTGAACCTTGGTTCAGAAATGTTGATAAATAGTGGCCGCGGCAGACTCAGACGACGTCAGACAAGGCGTCGTCGAGAAGCGGAGCGAGACGTACGCTGTACGTCGAGTGAGCACCGAAGACGACAACGCAGCATGGCGTCGTAGCGACTGCGGGTGCTCGGCTTTGCCGAGTAGTAGCAGTCGCGTCTGAGACGGCGCGGTGCCGAGGAGAGGACTCGAACCTCCACGGGGTTACCCCCACTGACTCCTGAAGCCAGCGCGTCTACCAGTTCCGCCACCTCGGCATTGTAACTATTCTATCGTACAAATTTTTCATACGAATTTAGTTTCGCGATTCATTCGCGAAACGGTGCCAGCCTTAGAGTGTGTACATTTTTCGACGCTGGCGTTGAAAAATGTACTCTAGTTTTAGTTCACGAACAGCATCGCGAACGACGTGCTGACGAACACGAGGGCGGTCATGATGGTGAAGTAGAACAAAACTTTTTCTGATCCGCGGCGTTGATAGTTCACTGAAGAGTCGCCGCCGCCGAACGTCTGTGACAAAGCCACACCGCGGTTCTGCAGCAAAATCAACGTCACCATCAGAATAGCGTCGCAAACCAGGATTACTTGAAGGATTGATTTAATCATCGCTGCTTATGAACCTCTTTAGCCTTAGTCAGCTGATCGCGGTTCACATCGCCAGCCAAGGCGTGCATACCGAAGTTGACGATGCCGATGATGACCGCCGCCCCAATCGTGTGCCAGAAACTGATGACATCGAATGACGGAACGACGATGCTTGTTAGCCAGAGCATCAAAGCGTTGACCACGAAAATGAATAAACCAAATGTCATGATGATGGCTGGCAGGCTCAGCACCGTCACCACCGGGCGAATCAGCACGTTGACGATGCCGAACACCACAGCCGCAATCAGCAGCGAGACAAACCCGTTGTAGTGCAACAGTCCCAGCGAGCTGGCCAGGAAGATTCCTACCAGGTTGGCTGCAAATCCATACGCTAATCGTGCCCAATCCATATCGAGGCTACTGTATCATATTTACCCAGCCTACCCGCTAAACGGACGCTGTTCGGATACCGAGTGACCGACGGCGCTTTCAAGGTTCTCCTTGGCGAACGAGGCCGCTCGACGCTCCGCTACTTCACCATGATGATCGACCATCTCGACCGGGACGTTCTTCAAGCGCTCCCGTTTTTCATCGTCGAATCCATCATGGTCGCGAATGCGCTGGATAGCCACCTGAACTCGATCCTTGTCTTCCGGCTGGCAAATCGGAATCTGACCGCCGACCCGAAGGTACTCGATGACTGCACGAAAGCTTTCTTCACGATCCACTTCGCGATACGGTGCGGCTTGTTCCGGTGATTGTTCAGGACTCATGGTTCCTCCGAGCCCTTTATCTTACAAGTTTTCTTTGACAATTCTACCGGCTGAATCGCCAATCACGACCTGAAGCTCCTGAAGCGAGGCTTGTTTCATACGCGTGACCGAACCGAACTTCTTGAGTAACTGCTTTTTCTTGATCGGACCGATGCCCGGCACGTCATCGAGCGCTGAACGGTTACCCTTCTGGCGACTCATTTTGCGACCATAGGTAATCGCGAACCGATGAGCTTCGTCACGGATTCGTTGAAGTAGGTAAAGTCCCTGCGAACCTTTAGGCAATCGGACTTCCTCGACCTTCTTAGTTTTTGGGTCATACCGATAGACATCCTCAAACCGTTTAGCCAATCCGAGCAACGGAATATCGGTTACGCCGAATTCATCCAATGCTTTAGCTACACCGCTGACCTGACCTTTACCGCCGTCAATCAACAGAATGTCCGGAACAGTCGCGAACGAGGCATCGGTTGGATTCGCTTCTTCCGCCGCTTTAGCAAACCGTTTGAATCGTCGTCTGAGCATTTCCTGCAGCGAGGCGAAGTCATTAACACCCTTCACATGGCGAATTTGGAATCGACGGTAGTGAGCGGTTGCTGGCTGACCACCTAGGAAGACCACCATCGATCCAACCGTCGAGGTGCCCGAGAGTGTCGAAATATCGTAGCACTCGATACGGTTCGGCGTGTCAGAGAGTTTCAGGACTTTGGTTAGATCGGCCAGCGCAGTCTCGGTGCGTTTCTCATCGGCCGTCCAGTTCTCGCGTAATTGCCGCAAGTGTTCAACGGCGTTGTCCGTAGCCAATTTCAACAGCTTCCGACGATCTCCGCGCTCCGGCTCGGAAACTTTCACTTTCTTACTTCGCTTCTCACCAGCATGGTGAGAAGCGCGGCGTTCCGTCAGATAGGCCGCGACCAGCTTATCGTTAGTCGTCTTGAACGGAACGATGATTTCATCCGGTAGATTGGTAGCGGCTTTGTAGTATTGGCCGAGGAAACTGTCGATGACTTCCGTATCACTGGCGTCTCCCGTTCCCCAGAACGAGAATTGTTTGCGAGCCACTACTCGACCAGCTCGGACATTAATCAGTGTGACAGCGGCGTGGCCTTGATCGCGTGCCAACCCAATCGCATCGCGATTGACTGACTTCGACGAGATAGCTTGCTGTCCTTCGAGTAACCGTTCCAGATTCTCGATGCGGTCGCGGAAGTCGGCGGCCTTCTCATAGTTCCGCGCCGTGGCCGCACTTTTCATATCCGACTTTAGTTGCTTGAGAACTGGTTCAGCCTGACCATTCAATACTTTACTAATTCCGTCGATGTGAGCCTGGTAATCTTCGGCGCTGATCTTGCCGTGCTGTGGCGACGGACAGAGTCCGAGATGGTAATACAAACACGGCCGGCCACGGTTCTTGTCATCACACGGGTCGTTCGGCAAACAGTATGGGGAAATCCGCCGCAGTGTCTTCAATGTATGTTTAACCGCCCAGCCATTCGTGTACGGGCCGAAGTACTTGGCTTTCTGGTCTTCAGTGTTTCGGGTCGTGGTGACGCGCGGCCACTGCTCGTCGGTAATCTTGATGAACTGGTAACTCTTGTCATCCCGTAGCACCACGTTATACGGCGGTCGATATTGCTTGATGAAGTTCGACTCGACCAACAAGGCTTCGACTTCGGAGCTGGTGACAATCCAGTCCACATCCGCAGCCTTACTGACCATTACTCTCGTCTTGGCATCGTGGTCAGCCTTCTCCTGAAAGTATGAGCGAACGCGGTTTCGCAGGTTCTTGGCTTTTCCGACATACAAAATCTTTCCCTTGGCGTCTTTATGCAGATACACGCCGGGCGTAGTCGGTAGTTGCTTGAGCTTACGTTTGATAGTTTCGGTCATGCTTCTATTGTATAGCCGCCGCCTATGTCATCCCCGGCTTGACCGGGGATCTCGCAAGACTCGATGGCGATTCGAAATCCGATGAGATCCCCGCTTTCGCGGGGATGACGAAGTACACAGTGA
>SICC01000025.1 GCA_009694835.1 Patescibacteria group bacterium | reverse complement strand
CGTGAAGATGAAGGTCGTGGCGCGGAAAAAGGCGGCCGGATATGTGCCGGCTCGTCGGTCCCGCAAATCAACCGCCCTAGATGTATGAGCACCTTCGCGCTGATCATCGCTCTCTTGACGGTAACTGCGGGTATCTTGGTTAAACTGATTGGCTTGCCTGATCAAATCAGGAAAAATCATCAACGCCAATCAACTGAAGGACTTTCAACGGCATTCATTCTGATGACCATGGTGTCGTACACCTTGTGGACAGCTCACGGATTACTCGAGAACGATTGGGTCGTCGTAATCGGACAAGGGTTTGGAATTTTTGTAACTGCCATCATTGTCTATCAAATCTTCAAGTATCGCGGGCGAAAAGCTAAGTAAGACCCGTATACTGGACGTATGGCTAAGACAAAAGCTACGAGTGCACATCCGAGGCTTACAATCCATGAGCGTCAGTTATTGGATCGAGTAGACAAATCGGCAAAAGACCTCATTAGATTTACCCAGAGGTTGGTCCGGGCTCGCAGTACCAACCCTTTCCTCCCTTCACCTCGCAGCTTCTCTACGGAGCCTGTTGAGAAAGCGGCCGCCAATGCCGTGTACGCTGAACTAAAGAAGCTCGGCTTATCACCAAGGTACCGAGCAGCTCATCAGAACCGCCCCAATGTTGTTTGTTCCGTGGGCAGCAACAAGGGTCGGTCCCTTATCCTGAACGGTCACCTTGATACGGTGGATGTTGGAAACGAAAACGATTGGACCCATCCGCCTTTTTCGGGCGTGATTAACAAAGGGAAGCTCTATGGGCGTGGTGCGCTTGATATGAAGGCCAGTATAGCTGCCATGGCGTACGCGCTTAAAGCCTTGGCCGAAACCGGACTAACGGGAAAAATTACCTTGGCTGCCGTAGTCGATGAGGAAACAGGGGCATGTTCCGAGCTGGGCAGTAAGTACTTGTTGAGCCAAGAACTTCGAGCGGACGCGTGCATAGTGGGAGAGCCGAGCTCTGAAAAAATACGCATCGGGCATCGGGGAGTCTACCGTTTCAAGTTAATTTCTCACGGGCAAGCGGCTCACACTGGTAGTAGTGAGTGGGAGCAACAAACGCGTGGGGTTAATGCGGTCACTAAGCTCGCAAGGGCACTGCTGGAAATTGAAAAGTTGAAGTTTCCGGCCCGTCCAAACACCCTATTTCGGGACAAGCGAACTATTATTACACCGGGAACTATGGTTAGCGGTGGGACGGGCATTAACATCGTTCCAGATCATGCCGAAGCAACCGTGGATGTGCGGCTGTTACCTGGTCAGACTAAAGTCCAAATCAAACGGGTACTGCAAGATTGCCTGAACAAATTGAAGCAAAAGGATCCTAAACTGAATCTCAGTATCGAAGATCTCGTTTTTGGGGGTGCTTCATTCATCAACCCTTTCGAAAGAATAGTGACGGTGCTTCAGCGAGCCTCAAAGGAAATTCTGGGTAGAAAACCAGGAACGGCTGTTTCCGGTGGGGGAAACGACGCTCATTTCTTTACGAGCAAAGGAATTCCGGCGATTGGCGGTTTTGGTCCGGATGGCGATAACATCCACGCCGTTGATGAATATGCCGAAGTCGAGAGTATCGTTGCCATCTGTAAGGTCTATGCCCTAACCGCTTGGCGATTTACCAGCGAAAAGACTCGGTAAGCTGTCATACTGGACGCATGGCCAGCACCAAGGAAATCGTCCGGTTTGCACCGTCTCCGACGGGGTATTTGCATGTCGGCGGCGCGCGAACCGCTTTGTTCAATTGGTTGTGGGCCAAACATACTGGCGGAGAATTTCACCTGCGAATTGAGGATACGGACCAAGCCCGATTGGTGAAGGATGCAGAAGAACAGATTAAGGAAAGTTTGGAGTGGCTGGGACTGAAGTGGGATGGTCCGATTGTTCATCAATCCAAGCGTGTTAAAGACGATGTGTATCTCGAATATGCCAAACAGCTTATTAAAAGCGGCTGGGCGTATGTGGCTGATGAATCTGAAGAAGAGCTGAAAGAAGTGAAGAATCGTCAGAAAGAGGCCATCAAGGCCAAACAGCCGCTACCACCGTATCCTTCACGCGAGAAGAACATTCCGTTCGAGAAATTCAAATCAGGTAAAGGCATGGTCATTCGATTCATGTGGCCGGACGAGCCAAAGGCGATGGACATCGAATACTTCAACCTGTCGAAAGACCCGTGGACGACGCACATCGATCCGAAAACTTCACCATCGTCATTTGAAGACTTTGTATTAATAAAGTCCGACGGATTTCCGACGTACAACTTTTCACATGTCATCGATGACCACGAGCTTGGCGTTACCCGAATCATTCGCGGTGACGAGTTTACCTCCAGCCTGAACAAATATGTCGCCTTACATGAAGCCTTTGGTTGGAAACATCCCAACTACAATCATGTCCCGCCGATTCTTGGCAAAGGAGATACTAAACTTTCTAAACGAGATGGTGCCAAAGATTTGTTGGAGTATCAAAAAGAAGGGTATTTGCCAGAAGCCATAGCTAACTTCATCTCGTTAATTGGTTGGCGACCAAAAGGTGAACAGGAACTTTTCTTTAGCCTTGATGAGCTCGCTCAAGCCTTTAGTTTAGAAGGCATTCAGAAATCGCCGGGTAAGTTCGATCCCGAAAAACTAGACTGGATGAACGGGGAACATCTTAAGCAGAAAGGCATTGGCGAAGTCATCGCCTTGGCCGAAGCCGGTAGCTTTTGGAAATCGACTGACGAAGCATATGACACAAAAGTTTTGGGATTAGCCTTGGAACGCGTAAAGACCTTGGCCGATTTGAAAGCAGTCCGTGGCGGTTTCTTTTATAAAAAACCAAACGTCACAAAAGAAAAGCTGGTTGGTGGCGAGAATCCCGAAACCATCGGTGTCTGGCTCGAAAAGACCCAGCGCCAACTTGAAGCCTTGCCAGAAAAGGATTGGACGACTGACCAAGTTAAAGATGAGCTGACAGACGTGCTCGAAGAAGAGGGATTAGTACCGAAGCAGTTGTATCCGGTACTTCGCGAAGCCCTGACCGCTGAACCGCAAACTCCGGCGATTTGGGAAATTATGGGTGTGTTGGGTAAGAAAGAAACACTCGAACGCCTGGAATCGGCCGCCTCACTCGTTGCATAATTGTTGTCATCCCCGCGAAAGCGGGGATCAGTCAGAGGTTTCCTTAAACGTTTACGTTAAGCCGGATGATTCCCGCCTGCGCGGGAATGACAATGCACTAGAAATGCCAGTAATTGGTATCATTAAGCCTGTAAAACCCTCAAAATAAACCTCATGAACCGAACACTGATTGCCGATGCCAAGACCCAGGCGGGTAAAACCGTCGAGTTGGGCGCATTTGTGCAGACTATCCGTCACCAAGGGAAGATCGTTTTCCTGGTACTGCGGGATATTTCAGGAATCCTGCAGGCCGTATTGTTTGAGCCTAACTTAGTCAAAGCTGCCGCTAATCTAACGGCCGAGTCAGTGGTCCGGGTGAAAGGGGAAATCAAGGAAGCCAAGCAGACGGACGACGGGGTTGAGATTGGTGTGACTGAACTCGAAGTACTTTCGACTGCCGAGCCTGAACTCGGCATTCCGATTGTCGAAAAAGCCGGCGAGACCAGTCAGGAAAAGCGTTTAGACTGGCGATGGCTTGACCTCCGCAAGCCGCGGAACCAACTGATCTTCAAAGTCTGGACGACCATGGAAGAAGCGGTCCGGGAGTATTGGGTGAAGAGCCGCTATCTCGAAATCCATTCACCGAAAATTCTCGGCGCGCCGACCGAGTCGGGTGCCGAAGTGTTCAAGATTGAATATTTTGAGAACGAAGCTTACTTGGCGCAATCACCGCAGTTCTATAAACAGATGGCGATGGCTGGCGGGTTCGAGCGGGTATTCGAAGTCGGTCCTGTCTTCCGAGCTGAACCGTCATTCACGTCGAGGCACGGCACCGAGTTCACTGGATTTGATGCCGAGATTTCCTACATCGAATCGCATCACGACGTGATGCGTGAACACGAAGCGATGTTAGTGGCGATGATTGAAGGCGTTAAAAAAACACACGGTGGCGACATCAAAGCTGAGTTCGACCGTGAGATTGTTGTTCCCAAGGCGCCGTTTCCAGAAGTTACTATGACTGAAGCTAAGAAGAAGCTGGCGGCTGCCAAGATTCCCAGTGGCAAGGCCGGCGATCTGTCGCCCGAAGAAGAACGAGCGCTATCGGAAATGTTCAAGAAAGAAACCGGTAGCGAGTTCCTGTTCGTGACGGATTATCCGGTCACCGCTCGACCGTTCTATCACATGCGTCATGAAGATAATCCAAAGTTGACCAAAAGTTTCGACTTACTTTGGAACGGCGTCGAGATCACGACCGGCGCTCAACGTGAACACCGGCCTGACGTGCTGGAACGTCAGGCGAAGGAAAAGGGTATCGATCCGAAATCAATCCAGTTCTACCTCGACTTCTTCCGTCACGGGTGTCCGCCGCATGGCGGTTTCGGTAATGGTCCAAGTCGAATGGTGATGAAGCTGCTCGATGTTGATAACATTCGGGAAGTAACGTTCCTCCCAAGAACCGTAAAACGGATTACGCCGTGAGTGAGCTTGTCTTCAAACAAACCAACTTCGAAGGCCCGCTTGATTTGCTGTTGCAGCTGATTGAGGACGAAGAGCTCGATATTACGACCGTGGCGTTGGCTGAGGTTACCGATCAGTACTTGGGACATGTCAAAGAGCTGTCTCGAGAGAGTCTACCTCAAATTTCAGATTACCTAGTGATTGCGGCGCGGTTGGTACTGATTAAGTCGCGCGCCATCTTGCCGACTGATGAGGTTGAAGAGGAAGAAGCTGACGACTTGGCCGCTCAGCTGATGGAATACAAGAAAGTGAAAGAATTGGCTGCCAAGCTTGGCGAAGGCATTCACAATTCCGGTCTGAGTGTTGGTAAGGCTCCGGACAAACTTCCGTTACCAGAAGAACCAGTCTTCGACGGAATCGACATTGAGGGACTCCATAAGGCGTTCGTCGAGATTCTTGACCGCTTACCCGAAGTGCCGGATTTGCCGGAAAGCACGCTCGAAGAGCAGGTCACCATGGAAGAATGCATTGAGTTGGTTCAAGTCAGCCTGCGCCGCGGTCCAGTGGCGTTTCGTCAGCTATTTGAACCGGCTCGCGGCCGGACCCGGATGATCGTCACCTTCCTGGCCGTACTCGAACTGATCAAACAATCGTCACTGACGGTGAACAATGAGCAGAAAGAACTAACGCTGGTGGGCGTATGAAATTGAACTCGAGTACATCACGTCATTCCCGCGAAAGCGGGAATCAGTTGCGCCCCGAGACTGATCCTCGGGCCAAGCCCGAGGATGACGTTCGTGAGGGATCTACATGAACCAGTCTGCCTTAATTGAAAGTGTCCTGTTCGCGGCTGGGGAGCCGGTGGCCCTGAATGAGCTGGCCAAGTCAGTTGGTATCCCTAAAAGGGAGCTCAAGAAACAGCTCGACACGATGTTAGATGAGTATCAAGACCGTGGTTTACGGTTGGTGATTGATGATCGAAATGTTCAACTGGTAACCGCTCCGGAAGCCGCCGACACGTTAGGACGATTCCTGCAGGAGGAATTACACGGCAAGTTATCGCGCAGTGCCCTCGAAGTACTAGCCATCGTGGCCTACCGCGGACCAGTCACCCGTCCAGACATCGAACGGATTCGCGGAGTCCAGTCAGCCCAGCCGCTTCGGACGCTAGCTATCCGTGGATTGATCACGGACGTCGGCCGCAAGGACGAGCCTGGCCGACCGATTCTCTACGATCCGACTCTTGAGCTCTACAAACACCTCGGTATTTCTCGGCGTGAAGAGTTGCCGGAAGTGTCGGAAGACCTGAAGCAAAAGACAGAAGAACCCGCTCCGGCCGAGGTCTAAGGTGAATTTCTTGACGCAGCTTGGACTCCTAGCTGCAGTATTGGTATCGCCAATTGCTCCCGGTGCGCTTGATAGTCCAATCCCGGCCGAACCCCCTCAGCCACCACAGGTTTCGATGCGTACTCCGGCGCCGTTTCCGGTTAAAAAGTCGGACGCCGTTGAACCAGTGGTACAGGCAAAAAGTGCGTTGCTGGTGGACGTACCGAGCGGCACCGTGCTGTATTCAAAGAATCCCGATGCTCGTTTACCAATCGCCAGCATCACCAAGTTAATGTCGGCCTTGCTGATCGTCGAAAACACCAAGTCAGACGACGTCGTCACGATGCCGCAACTGAATAATCGACCCGAAGAATCGTTGATGGGTGCCAAGGCTGGAGATCAATTCCGTTTAGACGATTTATTGGCTGGTTCGTTGATTGTTTCTGGTAACGACGCCACCACCGCCTTGGCCCGCAAAGTATCTGGTTCCGACGACAAGTTTGTGGCCGCCATGAATAAGAAAGCCGACGAACTCGGTATGAGTGAAACGTATTTTGATAATCCAACTGGCTACGGAAAAGGGGAGAATGTTAGCAGTGCTCGTGATCTGGTGACCCTTTCGCGGGCGGCTATGGCTCAACCACGGATTCGCGACTTGGTCGCTCAAAAAGAAAGGACCGTCACGGCCCTCAATGTCCCCGCCCCAACTCCAGAGAATCCGGCACCAGACAAGCCAAATGAGTACAAGCTGAACACGACCGACATTCTGCTCGGCGGGTATCTGCCGATTGTCGGTGGAAAAACCGGCACGTCCGATGCGGCTGGACCAAGTCTCGTTTCCGAGTTGTCATCCGGTAACCGTCAACTAATCGCTATCGTCCTCAACTCACCGAACCGGTTCCAAGAGAACAAGTCGATGCTCGACTGGGCCTTGAACTCGTACAGATGGTAGTAAAAACCCCTTGCCAAAGGCAATAATTCTCGTCTATACTCCGTAGTGGTAGTGCCTCGATTCGGGGCAATTGCCGTTCTGAAAGATATCTCTGTGGCTTCGAGTCACGCTCAGATACGCACCCCGCCAGAGCGGGGAATAAACGCAATGTCTAACTACAGACAGTAATGACGGCCACCAAACCACTGGTAGC
>SICC01000024.1 GCA_009694835.1 Patescibacteria group bacterium | reverse complement strand
GAACGAGCCTACGACCTGACGATCAAAGGTAACAGTGTGGCCGTCGTCTCCAATGGGTCAGCCGTGCTGGGGCTGGGAAACATCGGGCCGGAAGGTTCACTGCCAGTAATGGAAGGCAAGGCCGTCCTCTTCAAGAAGTTTGCGGACATCGATGCCTACCCGATTGTGCTGGACACGCAGAAACCGGAAGAGATTATTAAGACGGTCAAGCTAATTGCGCCCGGTTTCGGCGGTATCAACCTGGAAGATATCGGCGCGCCAGATTGTTTCGAAATTGAGGCCGCGTTGCAAGACATTGGCATTCCCGTCTTTCATGACGACCAGCACGGAACGGCCATTGTAGTCTACGCCGGATTATTGAACGCCGCCAAGGTCATCGGCAAACCGTTCGGCTCATTAAAAGTAGTGATTCTCGGGGCTGGGGCCGCCGGAACGGCCGTAGCTCGAATGTTGTCTGGGCTGGGTGCCAAGAAATCAACTCAAAAGGTGAAGCAGGTCCGAATGCTGAATCGTTCCGGGGTGCTGACCGCAAAATCACCACGACTTTCGACGCATCAACGAGAGCTAGTGAAGTACATCAACCCGAAGAACGAACGGGGAGATTTACAAAGCGCCCTTAAAGATGCGGATGTGTTCATCGGCGTGTCCGGACCAAACGCGGTGTCTGCAGAAATGGTGAAGTCGATGGCGAAAGACGCAATCATCTTTGCGATGGCCAACCCGGATCCGGAAATCCTGCCATCGGTGGCTAAGAAGGCTGGTGCGGCTGTGGTCGCTACTGGCCGCAGTGATTTTCCTAACCAGGTAAATAACGTCCTGGCATTTCCGGGCGTCTTCCGTGGCGCGCTCAACGTTCGGTCGGCCCGAATCACTGAAGATATGAAGCAGGCCGCCGCCGTAGCGTTGGCTGGAATCATCAAACAGCCGCGGGCTGGCCGCATCCTCCCAAGCCCATTGGATAATTCAGTGGCCCCAGCGGTTGCCAAAGCGGTTCAGCGAGCTAGTTGATTCCAGAGTGCGAAGCCAGTGTCCCGATGCCGTACCCAATCAAGGCTGCAAAGGTTCCGAGGATAAAGAATTGAGCCGCGCTCTTCTTGAGCGAGGTGTTGGTGACTTTGCCTTTGAATATTCCAACCACCAGGAACGTCAGGGCACCGAGTACTACCGCCCACTTAGCCGCGTCCGTCGGCGGAAGTCCAAAGAAGAACGGCAGCAGCGGAATAAATCCGCTGATGACATAGACGACCCACATCACTGCAGCAGCCACGAATGGATTGGCTAAGGCCTTGTCCACTCCGGACTTGGTTTCTTTCTCAAGCCGAGCCGTTAGATAATCATCCTCACTCGTGCGGGAGAGATAGGTTCCGGTGGCCATCGCGAACGCGCTGGTAAAGATATCGACTAGGACCGCCAGGACAATCAGTCGATTAGAAACCAATGAAGCCGTGAACCCAGTAATGATGCCGATGTTGGTCAGCAACGCATCATTCGTGCCAAACACAATATCTCGGATGAACTGTCCGAATAGTGATTGACGGTGAGACAATGTTTGCTTGGCTCCTGCCATACGTTCAGTTTCCAGTTTTCTGAGTAAAAAGGCCAGGGTGGTTTGACGAACCAGTCGAGCTGCTCAACAATGAGCTCACCATGGTGTCCGCCTCACAACGCGAAGTAACCAGCCAGCTCCTGCTGCTGCTTAGTTTCTCGTCCCCGCGGGCCGCTGGAGTCATCACCTAAATAACTAACCAGTCAGCAACCGACAGCCGCCCGCGAGGCGGTTTTTTCGTTCTGACGAAGGAGTCACATGAAGCATTCACCACATTTAGCTCAACCTGCCGAGTATCACGGCGCACCCGAGGGAGTACCGCTTGAGCGAGCAAAACTTCCGCCAGTAGCACTTACCGAAGAAAACATGGAGCGGGCTTGTCTCCTCAATGCTCGTCGGGAAGATGGTCAACATCTGACTGAACTTGATCGGGCGTTCTTAGGGGCATTCCTACAGAAATTAGACCGATACATTGTCGATAATCTGGGCTGGATCGACCCAGCTCGAGCCGAACTGTTAGCAGCTCAGCAAACTAAACCGACCACGGAATAGTTGGCGTCATTGTCGATGAGTTTAACCAGATGAGTCTGTATCTCAACTTTATCTTGCAACCGCTGATCTTTCTCGGTGGTGTATTCTACTCAGTCTCCTTGCTGCCACAGGGCATCCAATTCCTGACCCACCTCGATCCATTGTTCTACATGATTAATATGATCCGACACGGAATGATTGGTACGTCCGACGTTGATCCGTGGCTATCTTTCGGAATTGTGATGGCCGTCTCGTTGGGATTGTTCATCCTCAACCTGCGAATCTTCCAGACTGGCTGGCGACTTCGCTCGTAACTAAGCTGTCGGGACCGGCTGACGGATTGTCTTAGCTAGCTCATCCGTCCAATGATCGACGGTGTTCCATTGCTCGTGGGGAAAGCCGTCAATGGTGAATGGCTGCAGCATCAACTGCCCGCCAAGCTTTCGAACGAACAGCATCAAGTGGTTGGCCGCTCCGGCGAATCCATTGTATTCGTGGCGTCCGAGTGCAAAGATCGCGAATCGGGCGTTTGGTAGTCGAGTATGTTCGCTCGACTCAACGAATCGATGCATGTGTTCGGGTAACTGAGCTTCTAATTCGTTACCGTCCACAAACCGCGACCACGTACACGATCCGAGGACGATGACATCGTAGCCACGCAAATCGGCCGGCCGCATTCGAGCCACGTCGCTGACGGTTACGGTAAACCCGTGATCATTCAACCGCTCAGCAATGTGCTGAGCGGTCAGTCGCGTATTGCCAGAGTTCGACGCGTATGCGACGAGAATCTTGGTCTTTGAGTTCCCCTTGGCCATTTCGGCTCTACCGTATCACAGACATAACGGGTGGTACGATTGATTCGTTATGGCAAAGCCAAAGGGATTCACTATCAAGAAAATTGCTGACGCGGATAATGTCTTCAAGGACTGTTGAGCATCGCCGAAACTCGTGGGGCGACCACATAAAAACTAAAGGCAAATCCCCAGAAGAGATCGCGGACTACTATATAGATCAACAGCAAAGTCTGCTGAAGCTTCTAGAGCAATCCAAACTCCCTCATCACATTTTTAATACGACCAATCACGATTACGAAAATATAGCTGCTGAGATTGAGAAGCTGGGACGACGTTAGAACCTTTGCAGGAGGAACCGCGGGGTCACGAGTTTCAGAGGATATCTGAGTCGTAACCCCGCAGGTAACTCCTTACTTCAACGCTGTGCTTGACGCAGGACGGACCAGAGGTTGGGTCTCCAAGAGACGTAGAACCGGTCATCGATGATCCAGTTCACGATGCCCTCGAAGAGCTTCTGGTTGTTCAGTCGGTGGAATGAGAGTTTGACTACTTCTTGGACTGAAGACCCTTGCGGATCTCCCTCTCTTGGCTCGCCCAGGACGCATCGCCCAAAGGCGACGTAGCAAGCGCAGAGCATTTCCAGGTCGGCGGGGCGCATCTTGGACAGCAGCCCCTTGGGCTTCGCCCTCAGCCGCTCCGCCATCTGGATTCCCTCCTCGATCTCCAGCTTTTCCAGAGGTAGGGACTCCCGCCAGCCTTCCGCAGACAGGTCGTATGAGGACAGGTCCACTTCTGGTTTCGGGGCAGGAAGGGGCTTCTGAGGACCGCTAAGTGAGCGGGCCTTCGGATGCGTAGTAGTGACGGTCGAGCGACGCATTTGCTCGATTTCTTCCGAGGTGAGGATTCCAACATCGGCCTTAGCCATGGCTCTCCTTTGTCGTTTTATAACTGCCAAGGCAAACACGAAGCTTCATGTTCATCTGGACAGCTATAAAGCAAACTAAGCGTTGTAAGGAGCATTGCCCACATGCTTGTGAGCAGCTTTTTATATCATGGTTAAGGCATTATTTCAAGCTCTGCTCCGGAGGTCGGATGACGGCTCTGCCTTCTCCGCTCACAATCATTGTTTAGCTGGTCACCCTTTAAGTTCGCTCCACGAACCTTCGGTTCGAATCGGCGCTGCGCGCCACATGGATTGCGACCGCCGGTGGCGGTAGCAATCCATGGCTCTCCAAGTCGGACTATGTTCGAACCAAAATCTCAGGGCTCTCACGTACAATCGTACCATTGCCCACGCTTGGCACGGTGTCAGAATAGGTTTATTTATCTAATCCTAAATGTCGGTAGGCTTCTACTATGGCAACATGTTCCTTTGGTAACTTCACTTCCTTTAGCTCGTCTAAAGTTACCCACCTAAAATCTTCATGCTCCCAATCAACTAGCTTAACTTCATCATGTTTTACCTTTGCAGCATAGCCGATGATTAACGCATCTTTACTTCCGGTCTTAATAAGGTAGGTACTAAGGATTTGGAGCATGCTTGCATCGAGGGTTGTTTCTTCCTTAATCTCTCGCAGTGCTGCATCAGAGGGATTTTCACCTACATCTACCCCGCCGCCGGGAAAGTCCCAGCCATGAGGTCTGCTAACCTTCTCCGAGCGTTTAAGAAGAAGGATCTTGCCAGCCGGATTCACTAACAGGACCTTCACTCCGAGTAAGAAGTGTGCGTGTGTTGGTGTGTAATCAGGATCGAAGGTGTCCATGCACTAACAATAACAAGAGATACTATGTATAGTCGGATGCTTGGCTCCGGAGGTCGGATGACGGCTTCGTCTCCTCCGCTCGAGACACAAATACCGATTCAAAGAGGTGCGCAGTTTTTCTTTTCACCGAGAAAATCGAGGGCGCAGCGTAGCGAGCATCGATTTTCTCGGAAGAGGAGAACCGCCTGCGAAATCTGGAGTGAACCGCGACAGCGGTTCACGGAAGATGCAGCAGCGGTTGGACGTGGCTCCGGAGGCCAGATATCGGCTTCGCTCAGGAGAACTGTTCGAACCAAAATTGGTGAGCTTGTGGGCATAGCTTGAATTACTCCAAGCTTAGCGCGGCGTCGGATTAAGTTTATTTATCTGACAATAGTGAAACAGCTTTTTTTATGTCCTTGGAGAAGTCGTTCGTGCGCTCTATAATTTCATAGCCCTCGTTTAACGCCTCTGACTGCAAACTTTCGCTGAACTGAAAGATGAACTCCACCGCGGCCGTCAGGGTGTCCGCAGGCTTACCTCTCAGCCAGTCATGATGACCCATGCTTGCTTTGATTCCGGCCAAGAGCATCTCTTTATCGGTAACCGTTATGAATAAGGTTTTCGTCTGATTGTGAAATTTATCACTAGTTTGTAACTGTTTTACTAACCCCGGCGTCAGGTGTAGTCCCTCCAAAATCAGTGGCTCATCGGTCATCACATGATCGCCTGCGTACGCTTCGATGGAGGCCGCTAGTGACTTCGCCTCAGTATAGTGTTCCTCGATAAGCGTATCCGTCGGACGTTTGAAGACTTCGATATGATCCTGGACATTGGCAAACGGCAACCGAGCATCACGGGTTGCTGGATCCATCGCCTGGTATACGGCCGAACGGATTGTGTCTGTCGACTCCCAGGGAACTGAGAGCTTTTTCATCAGTTCCTTAGCAACAGAACTTTTTCCTAAACGTGGTGCGCCGCCAATTAGATAGATCATTTTTCCTCAGTCTAAGTATAGCTTTGCTCACTTTTTGTGTTCCTATTTACTGCTTGCTATACGGTTCGAACAGTTGATAAAGTAGCTTTGTTGTGGTACATTCTAGCGCTATGAAACACGAAGAACCAACTGAAATTTCCTTAGTGCGGCATGGGGAAGCACGCGGAGAGCCCGATACGCGTGACCGGGCCACACTTACCCGGCCGCTCACTGAACTTGGTAAAGAACAAGCTCGGGCAGCTGGTGATTGGCTTAGAACGCACCAGCCGTCAGTCGATAAATTCTATGTTGCACCAGCTCGACGAGCAGTTAACACTGCCGGTCTGCTCGCTTTACCAGATGCGGCGTGGGAACTGGCTCCACTTCTAAGTGAGCGTAATCGCGGACGACAAGAGCAACTAAGCGATACCGAACGGGCAACTCAGTTTCCGGAATACCTAGAAGAAGAGGAGCTTGCGCCCATTTACTTCCGACCGCCTAATGGTGAATCAATGTTGGACGTTGCCTCACGAATACAGCTGCATATCGAACAACTTGTGGGTATGAGCTCGGTTAACGTCGCTCATCTCGATAGTGATAACGTTGCGAGAATCGTGGTCGAGGGAGCGTTAGTAAAAGAAATAGGTGCGACCGATACATTCTGGCAAGGTCGGCCAGGTGAAATTCTTCAATATTCGTCAGTCGACCCGGACAGCGGGAAGGCTCATCCAGAACTCAGGTTCCGCCGAGCTCACTGGCCATGGGGTTCGGATACGAGCCCTGAATGGGAAGCGTTCGAAAAGCCGACGTTCTCAAATGAAGATTTGATCGAAATGGCAGAAGGTGAAGTGTACCCGCTCGTCAATGACTCATCCTCCGACTCTCCAGCTACTCCATTGGTTGATAAGATTCGATCTCATCGACTATCCGGCATTTAATACCGATTCAAAGAGGTGCGCAGTCTTTTTTTTCACCGAGAAAATCGAGGGCGCAGCGTAGCGAGCATCGATTTTCTCGGAAGAGGAGAATCGCCCGCGAAAGCCGGAGCAGCCCGACTCGTCGGGGATGCGAAGGCTGGAGCGGCGATTGGACGTGCTCCCCAAGTCGGACTATGTTCGAACCAAAATCTCGGGACTCTCACGCACAATCGTACCACTGCCCACGCTTGGCACAGTGTCTGATTAGGTTATTTACCTGTCTGGCTTAAGATATCCTCCACTACGTCCTCTATCGGTCTAAGGGCATCAACTGACACTGCTCCGGCAGCCAGTTGTTTCTGTTGAAACCGATTGAGACGCTCCAAGAGCTTCTTTTGAGTCGCGTTGTCCTTCCCAAAGTTATTGTCTCGGGTGTTGCTACTAAGTCTTTGCAACATCGTGGGTGCATCGACTCGCAGTAAAAATACGTTCTCGCCCAGGGGCCAGTACTGTTCGAGGTCGTGCGCGCCTCCACATAAAAAGACTCTGTCTGCTTTCTTGTTTTCTTCAAGCAACTCGTCCAGCATCTTTTTATTGAGAACCCACTTGTAACGATTAGCCCACGACTCGTCATGAGGAAGATAATCATCTGGCTTGTTACCGTCTTTGTCGGCAAAGAAAAACAAACCTTTATTGATTTTGCTATCAAAAGCCACGTGTCCCATCGAGCGTAGGGCGCGAGCCACGGTCGTCTTTCCTGATCCCGATATACCGGTGACAAAGTAAAGTTTCATTATGTAAACAGTCGGACTGTCAGATGTATTTTATTAACTGCTCGCCGACTCGATGCTTTGGATTGTCCAGGGTGGTGCTTTCGGATGATTCTTTATTTCTTCCTGAGACAGCCAGAATAGATCTACCACCTCATCAGGCGAAGCTGCGTGCTCCACTCCTTTGAAATCCTCGCACAAGAACACGATACTCAGGCACATCTCACCATTGTCTGATTTAAACGTCTTGCTTTCCACGTACACCAGTAATCCTAAAGAGAGTCCGACTTCTTCTTTAACTTCTCTCCTTAGAGCTGTTTCAAGTGCCTCCGACGAGACTGCATCTAAATCCAGCTTTCCACCAACCAAAGCTATAGTGCCAGGAGAATGTACTTCTTTATCACTCCTTTGAATAACTAAATACTTTCCAT
>SICC01000003.1 GCA_009694835.1 Patescibacteria group bacterium | reverse complement strand
TACCGCGGTGTGGTAGCTTCAGTTCGAATCGTTGATGGATCGCTGGAAGGTCGCAAACAAATCCGGTTGATGGCCAGCAATAAAAAGTCGGAAGCCAGCGAAGTCGGGACGTTCACTCCGGAACTGAAAGCATCCAAGGAATTAGCTGCCGGGAAAATTGGATACGTGGTCACTGGCCTCAAAGACATCAACGACGTCCGGGTTGGTGACACCATTACGCTCGATGGTGATCCGGCCACGGAAACACTGCCAGGTTACGCTGACGTCCAACCGATGGTGTTCGCTGGGCTCTACGCCGAGAACGGTGCGGAGTTTGAGAAGCTACGCGACGCGCTTGGAAAGTTGGCTTTGAACGATGCGTCATTAATTTACGAACCGACTTCGTCCGCATCATTAGGCATGGGATTCCGCTGCGGATTCCTGGGACTGCTTCATTTGGACATCGTTCGAGAGCGACTGAAGCGGGAACACAATTTGGAACTAGTGATTACCTCGCCAACCGTTTCTTACGAACTCGAACAGACGGACGGGAAGTCGGAACGGTTGGCCGATCCGTCGGCACTGCCCGACCCGACTCGAATCAAGGAAATCCGAGAACCGTGGGCGGCGGTCGAGATTGTCTGTCGTAACCAAGACATTGGTCCTGTTCAGCAACTGATCTCCGAACGTCGCGGGGTGTTCACCGGAACCAAACATCTCGGGACTGATCGCGTGATGATTACGGCCGAAGTGCCATTAGCTGCGTTGGTGGTCGATTTCTATGACGCCCTGAAAGGCGCAACATCAGGTTACGGCTCACTGTCCTACAAGCTGATTGGCTTCCGTGCGGGCGATTTAGTGAAACTCGACATCCTCGTAGCTGGTGACCAGGTCGAAAGCCTATCGATGATTGTTCATCGTTCTGAGTCAGTCAGTCGCGGGCAAGCCGTGTTATCGAAGCTCAAGGACATCATCCCGAAGGAACAGTTCAAGATCGCCTTGCAGGCCGCGATTGGCGGAAAGATAGTCGGTCGCGAGGATATCTCAGCGATGGGTAAGAACGTCACGGCCGGCCTCTACGGCGGTGACGTCACTCGAAAGCGGAAGCAACTGGAGAAACAGAAGAAGGGTAAAGCTAAACTGAAGTCTCAAGGACGCGTGAAGATCCCGCCGGAAGCGTTTACAGCAGTCCTCGGACGGTAGTTATATTGAGGGAACCGTGAAGCGATTGGCTTCTTCTTGCGCTCGAACCAAGAAATCCTCGACACTTTTTAGAAATTCTTTTTCTTCATCGTCCAGGTATAGAACACCGTTAAACCATGTCTTTTCTAGGACCTCTCGAGCGCGTTCAGACCATTGCTCGGCTTCTTCACCACTTAAGCCAAGTAGATTCTGAAATTCCAATGAAAAATCTGGGTCGCGAAGACCGAGGGGAACATGAGTTACGTGCTCCCAGCCATCAGGGTACCAGGATCCTCGTTCAAGAAATGTTTGCAAGAAGGTGATCTCTGCTTCTACGTGGTATTGGTCAAATACATCTCCGGTTGGATAACCGGGATCTTCTACCATGTACGCCAAGTCCGCTCGCACTGATGCGAGTGACGATATGGCTTCTGCAATGAGGGGGTATTTTCGATTTTCGCGTTCCCTAAGCTCGGGGATTCTGGCCCCCGCCGTATTGTCAGGTGGTGCCTCCATGGTTCAGAACTGCGGTTGCCCAGAATTCGGAGAAGCCGTCGGTGACAGCTTTGGGCTCGGACTGGCCGTTGTTTGGACGCCCGGCACGACCACTTCTTGGAACTCAACTCCTGTGTCGTTGGCCATCATCCAGGCGTAGGCGATCACACCAGTTACCAAGGCACCAATAACGAGTCCACCCATGAATACGGTGAAGGGGTGGGCGGTGTTTTTACCCCATTGGAATACGGTTCGGTGTGGCATAGGTTCTTTTGGTTCCTCTGCTATCCATTGTGTGATGGTCATGCCAGACTGTCAATCAGGCCTGAATAGGGCGTTTTTTGTGGTGATTGGCACTCACCTTGACAGAGTGCCAATAGTGTGTTATTTTGGCCTAGCACTCAATTTACTCGAGTGCTGGACTTCAAAAAGAATTCTAATGCTCACTTCACGAGAACAACAAATTCTGCGGGCGGTTGTTAACGAATACCTCAACACGGCCCAACCAGTCGGATCCAGATTACTCTGGACTCGCTATGGTTTTGGTATTTCTCCGGCCACGATCCGGGCCGCCATGGGTGACCTAACCGAAGCTGGGTTTTTGGAACAACCGCATACCTCGGCTGGTCGTATTCCGACTGACCGGGCGTACCGAGTATTCTTGGATAATCCCAGCACCTCCGGTCCGTCATTGGCGGAACAGCAGAAGGTTACTAAGCGATTAGAACAAGCCGCTACTACCCCGCTAGCAGCCAAGAAACTGGCTGGGCAGCTCTCAGAAGTATCTGGTTCGGCCGCAGTTCATGTGGACGCAGGTGGCGCGACTTCGTTCAACCTAGCCAATGTCTTCGGACAACCAGAGTTTGCTGATCCGCGAGTAGCCGGTTATCTAGCCGAACTGCTCGACCAATCGGCTGAATGGCTGCCCAAGCTGGCCTCACGCGCCGGAAAGATCGAAGTGCGGATTGGTGCCGAGAATGCGGACTTCCGCGTTCAAGCGGTCTCAGTCCTCGCTATGAAGTTAAAGATTGGTGAATACGTTGGGTATGTGGCGGTGGTTGGACCAACCCGACTGCCGTACCAGAAAGTATCTTCACTGATGGAATATGGCGCTAAGGAATTAGGAAGAGTGTATGACTGAAGATAGGCATCAGGCATCAGGCGTCAGGCGTAAGAAGAGAGAGTCAAAGATCAAAGTCACCAACCGAGATCCCAAACGGCTTGTTAAAGATCAGGATGAAGACATCATGGAAAATGACCCAGCGCCCAGTGCCCAGCGCCCAACGCCAGACGACTCCGGAGTTGATGCAAAGACTGATCCAAAAGAAATTGTTCAATTAAAGGAGCAACTGCTCCGCATCACTGCTGACTTCGACAACTTCAAACGCCGAACGACCGAAGAGCGAAGCGAGATGATCGATGCCGCTCGGGCTGACTTGGCGCTGCAGTTCATTCCGGTCATCGATAACTTTGACCGAGCGGCCAAACACGTTCCGGAAGATGTGGCCAAGACGGATTGGTACAAGGGATTTGAAGGAATTCAGAAACAATTTGATCAAGTATTAGAAGCCTTAGGAATCGCGCGGATCGAGAGCGTCGGACAATTGTTTGACCCGAACAAGCACGAGGCCGTCTCTCACGAGCCGAGCGATGATCATGACAAAGACACGATTAGTGAAGAGTTCGAAGCCGGCTACACGCTCGGCGACTCGGTCATCCGACCGGCTAAAGTAAATGTTTCTTCAGGAAAGGAGAAAGAATAATATGGCAAAAATAATCGGTATCGATTTAGGTACCACCAACTCGGCGGCCGCTGTCCTTGAGGGCGGCGAGTCGAAAATCATCCCGAACAAGGAGGGCTCGCGGTTAACACCGTCGGTCGTCTCAATTAGCAAGAATGGTGAACGGCTGGTCGGCCAAGTGGCCCGACGCCAGCAGATTACCAACCCGGAAAACACGATCTATTCGGTCAAACGACTGATGGGACGTAAGTTCAAGGACCCGATCGTCCAGAAGGAGGCCAAACTGCTCCCATTCGAGCTAACCGAAGCCAAGAACGGCGACGTCAGTGTGAAGATGGGCGATAAGTCGTATTCGCCGGCTGAAATCTCGGCGATGATTTTACAGAAAATCAAAGCGGATGCCGAAGCCTATCTCGGTGAAAAGGTCACCGACGCGGTCGTGACCGTACCGGCCTACTTTAACGACTCCCAGCGAAACGCCACCAAGGATGCCGGTAAGATTGCCGGGCTGGAAGTGAAGCGAATCATCAACGAGCCGACCGCTAGTGCGCTGGCCTACGGTTTGGACAAGAAGAAGGACGAGAAAATCGCCGTCTTCGACCTCGGTGGAGGAACGTTCGACGTTACCATCCTGGAACTCGGTGATGGTGTGTTCGAAGTGAAGTCCACCAACGGTGACACCCATCTCGGTGGCGACGACTTCGACCAGAAGATCATCGATTGGATGGTCGAGGAGTTTAATAAGGAGCAAGGCGTTGATCTCTCGAAAGATCGCCAAGCCCTTCAGCGATTGAAGGAAGCGGCTGAAAAGGCCAAGGTCGAACTTTCGACTACCGGCGAGACGGAAATCAATATTCCGTTCGTGACCGCTGACGATTCCGGTCCGAAACACCTCACCATGAAGCTGACCCGGGCCAAGCTCGAACAGCTGACGGAAGACCTAGTCAAACGAACCGTTGAGCCGTGTCAGAAGGCCCTCGACGACGCTGGACTCAAAACCAGTGACATCAACGAAGTGATTCTGGTCGGTGGGCAGACCCGTATGCCAGCCGTCCGTGAGTCGGTCAAAAAGTTCTTTGGTAAAGAGCCGAACCAAAACGTGAACCCGGACGAAGCCGTCGCCTTAGGCGCGGCCATTCAGGGTGGCGTGCTCTCCGGAGACGTCAAAGACCTGCTCTTGCTCGACGTCACCCCGCTGACGCTCGGCATCGAGACGCTTGGCGGCGTATCCACTCCGTTAATTGAACGGAACACCACCATTCCAACCTCGAAGAGCCAGGTGTTCTCGACGGCGGCTGACAATCAGACGTCGGTCGAGGTCCACGTGCTCCAGGGTGAACGAAAGATGTCTGGTGATAACAAGTCACTCGGAAACTTCCAGCTGACCGGCATTCCGCCGGCTCCCCGCGGTGTTCCGCAGATTGAGGTCACCTTCGACATCGATGCTAACGGAATCCTGAACGTGTCCGCTAAAGACAAGGCGACGGGTAAAGAAAATAAGATTCAGATTCAAGGCAGTTCTGGTTTGTCCGACTCCGAAGTTGAACAGATGCGGAAAGACGCCGAAGCTCACGAAGCCGAAGATAGTAAGAAAGCTGAAGGAGTTGAGGCTCGAAACGCGGCCGATAACCTCATCTACACGGCTGAGAAGACGCTGAAAGATGCGGGTGATAAAGCTCCAGCTGAAGACAAGACTGCGGTTGAGGATAAAGTCCGCGAGTTACGAGAAGCCCTTGGTGGTGAAGATCTTGAAGCTATTAAGGCCAAGACTAACGAATTGTCTGAAGCGGCCCAAAAGGTCGGTGCGGCGATGTACCAAGACGCTGGTGGTGACGCTGGTGGCGAACAAGCTGCAGCCGGTGAGTCATCCGATGGTGATGTCGACTACACGACCTCAGCTAACCAAGATGGCGATTCGGATAAGAAGCCCGATGATGACGCTGAGAAGTCTGAGGAGGCTCCAGCCGAAGAGCCAAAAGCTGACAAAGCTACTGACGAGCCTAAAGAAGACGAGAAGAAGTAACTCGTTTAACGTCTCACGAAACCGCCTCCTACTCGGGGGCGGTTTTGGCTTTCCCCGTAATTGTGAACGAGCGTTTTGTCATCCCCGCGAAAGCGGGGATCATCCGGCTTAATGTAAACGTTTCAGTAAACCTCTAACTGATCCCCGCTTTCGCGGGGATGACGGGAGGGGTGCGGGGATGACGGGAGGAACTTCGTGGTGACTTGTTTGGAGTACCATAGTATTTATGAAGCGAACAATTCTTTTAGCCCTGCTCGGAGTAGTGGCGGTGATTCTGACAGCCGTTGTAGCCGGCATGGTCTTTAACGGCAGCAAGCCAAAGCAACCGGATGTGCTCGTGAGCAGCAGCCCGAAGCCAGAGATTTCCAAAACCAAGTCGCAGTACACAGACGCACTCAAATTGGCTAAGGATTGGGAACAAAATGCGGCCCTTGAACGAGTTTACCGAAAGTTTTCCGGAACGCTTGATGCTGCCAAGACCCCGCTGGTATTTTCGTTCGCATCGTTAGCCCAGCCGAAAAATGTATTCAACGTCAGTATTCTCAAAAACGATACGTCGACCGATACCGTTGCCAAGCAGCCGTTCGAGCTCCAGTTGACTCCGATCGACGTCAGCCAGTGGGAAGTCGATCCGGACCACGCCTTGAAAGTAGCCGAAGATGATGGTGGTCAGACATTCCGCGAAGCCCACCTGGCGGGATATTCGTTACTCCAACAGCTTTCCCAGGTCGGATCGCATCCGCTGCAGTGGTATTTCCGCTACGACACCGGCGACAGTTCCAAGAAACGCTATGAGATTTGGATCAACGCCACGACTGGTACGGTTGATACCAAAAAAGAAACACCGTAGCTTCCCTTGTCTACAGAATGTTACCAGCGGAAAACTAGATTTCTCTACACGTTTGCAAAGCCGCAATTAATTGATCGTTCTGTTCCGGACTCATTACCGCGACTGGCCCTCGATCGGCGACCGCCAGAACCGTCGTACCTGATTCAAGTTTCACGACAAGCAATGCATCATCGGTATGCTTCAATCGGAAGTCTAACCCACTGACCACTTCACCCATAAGCGTGAACGATTCGGGTTCCGTCTCGAGGTATTCAATCAATTGTTCTGTTTCTTCGTCGGTGGGAAACTCAGCGGCTTCGCCACGGGTGAAGTCGATTACTGTCTGTCCTTCGAGGTTTCGACCGATGAGCAACTCTCCCGAACCATGGTCGGGCAGTATCTGCCCAATCAGAGTGAATTCCGGTGAAATTTTTTCAAACGTAGAGGCCATGGTGTCTCTAGCGTACGCTGACGGGTAAGCTAGAGCTATGGCCAAACCAAGCTATTACGAAATTCTTCGGGTTTCACGAACTGCGACCGAGGATGAGATCAAGAAATCGTATCGTTCATTAGCGCGGGAGTTTCATCCTGATGTAAACAAGGGCGCGAACGCCGAGGAAAAGTTTAAGGAAATTAACTTGGCGTATGACACCCTGAGTGATTCCTTGAAGCGGGCCGACTACGACCAGACCTTGGCAGACACGGGCGTTCGCGGGGCGGCCCCGACTCCAGGACCGCAGCCGTCAGGTCGCCGTCCGGCACCATCCAGCACGGCCGAGTCGCCGTATCGTCAGGCCATGATTCGGGCCGCCTTGTTCCGCGTTGGAATTATGGCTGGCTTAGCAGCT
This sequence comes from Patescibacteria group bacterium, assembly GCA_009694835.1. Lineage (GTDB taxonomy): Bacteria > Patescibacteriota > SICC01 > SICC01 > SICC01 > SICC01. Next base: position 31,909 of record SICC01000003.1, on the reverse strand, counting down.
GTGGTTGGAGCGATTCTTCGAATAGGCCTGGCATACATCGGGGGTGATCCGGTTACCGTCAGCGTGGTTCTGATTGGCGCACTGCCAGCCCTATTTATTGGTGCACTCTGGGGCGCTGACTATAACTTCAAGGTTGAAAGCTTCCTGGGAACCGGTTGGCTTGGCCGGAGTTACACCTTTGCTCGAACGATTGTGATGAGTTTAGGAATCGCCTACTACTTTGGATTACTCGGTGCGACTATCGATCAACTCATCGGTATTCAAGTGCTGACGGTGCCGTTTGTGCTGATTGGTATCTTGGTCGGAGCGGTGATTGGTTCCGACGGCGATACACCAGAGAAGTTGAAGAGCGGTTCCGGGCGCTTCAATCTGTTCTACACGTTCCTGCGCGGTGCCGAAGTTGGGGCGATTGGTGCCGTAGTTGGCGCGGGACTTGGCGGTGTGCTGGCCCAAGCTGGCGTTGGCGGTGCCTTTGGCTGGACAGTCTTTGTCGGATTCGCGCTCGGTATGATTCTTGGATCCATCAAACCACCGAACCTGGCAGCGTATGCTAGCTATGCGTCGGCTTCGATTAAGAACTTATTGATTATTCTGATGGTGGCTGGAGCGCTGCTGGTCGGCCTGGCAGCTGGAGCCGTTTTGGCACCGCAGTTAGCTCCGCTGATTATTCGCTAGATGAACGCTATACTTATTCGTTGATATGCCTGCAAACAAAGATTTCTACCAAACCCTTGGCGTAAAGAAAGACGCGTCTGATTCCGACATTAAGTCGTCCTATCGCAAACTCGCCCACAAGTATCACCCAGATAAGGGTGGTTCTAAGGAGGACGAGGCCAAGTTCAAAGAGGTCCAAGAGGCCTACGAGGTGCTGTCCGACAAACAGAAGCGCGCCCAGTACGACCAATTCGGAGCGGCTGGGGTCAACCAGGGCGCCACCAGCGGTCCGGGCCAAGGACAGCCGGGCGCTGGCTTCGGTGGATTCGAAGGGTTCCAGGGCGACTTCAGCGACATGGGCGGTCTCGGAGATATCTTCGAACAGTTCTTTGCGGGCGGTGCGAATACTAGACAGCGCCAACCGTCCCGCGGTGCTGACATCCAAGCGTCAGTCAGTATTTCATTCGAAGAAGCGGTGAAGGGTGCCAAACGACAACTGAAAGTCACTAAACGAGTGCTGTGCCCGACCTGTCACGGAAACGGCGCGGAGCCGGGATCGAAAATTGTCACCTGTGACACTTGCGGCGGTTCCGGACAAGTCCAGACGACCCGCCAAACTATTCTCGGTACGATGGCTCAGGTCACGACCTGCCCAGTCTGCCACGGGGAGGGAAAGAAGCCGGAGAAGCCGTGTCATACTTGTGGTGGTGAAGGTCGGGTCGAAAAAACCGAAACAGTCGACATCGACATCCCAGCCGGCATCGACGACGGGCAGACCATTCGGGTTCAAGGTGCGGGTGAGGCTGGTCAACGAGGTGCACCAGCCGGCCATCTCTATGTAACGGTCCAGGTAAAGCCGAGTGAAGTGTTCGAGCGGAATGGAGCCGATGCCCAGGTGACGGTGCCAATCACGTATCCGCAGGCAGCGCTCGGCGACACCATCGAGGTTCCAACGCTCGATGGAAAAACAACGTTGAAGATTCCGGCTGGTACCGAGAGCGGTAAAGTCTTTGGTTTGAAAGGTAAGGGCCTACCAAAGCTGCAGGGTTCCGGTCACGGTAACCTTCACGTGAAGGTGGAAATTAACGTGCCGAAGAAGCTTTCCGCCGCTGAACGTCAGAAAATTGAAGAACTGGCAAAAACCCAAGGTAAAGACATTAAGGCTAAGAAAAGCCTCTTCAATAAGCTAGGACTCTAAAAAGGCACTATTTGTGCTTTGCTGCCTGAGCCGTATAGTATTACACTAAGCTCGCCTAGATAAGAGGCGAATAGAGGGAAAACAAACATGAACGCACAATTTTTAACTGGCCTCGACGTCAACAGCCCTAGCTGGGATCTGTTCATCTTCCTGTTCTTCATTGTGGCCACGTTCGTTTACGGGTTCACACTCGGACGCTCGCGAATCATGGTTCTGTTGATTTCGACCTATATGGCCATTGCCTTAGTGCGAACCGCCCCGTTTTTACTGGGTACGCAGGATACTACCATCGGTTCCAGCCCATTCTTCGTCATCCAAATCACCGCCTTTATTGGCGTGATGCTGCTGATTTTCTTCTTCCTGGCCAACTCCGGATTACGGCGAGCGTTTGCCGCTAATGATATTCAAGGCAAGGCCTGGCAGATTATCGGTTTCTCAATCATGCAGGCTGGGTTGATGGTGGCGACGGTCCTTTCGTTCATCCCAGCGGCTGAACGGGCTGGATTGCTTGGAGCCACCCAATCGCTATTTATTACCCCTACCGCTCTATTCTTCTGGACGCTGGCCCCGATCGTGTTAATGATGTTCGTCCGCGACCCGGAAGAAGACGAGTGATTATTTGTCTACATTTCTGAACCAAGGTTCAGAAATGCCAACGTTGTAGAGCTAGGTCGATTCGCAAATGAATTGCGAATCGAAGTTTCATATGAAAACCTCTAACGTACGTTATCTGGTCGAAACCGCCCGCAGGGCGGTTTTTCTTTATACTAGGAAAGCTACCTGCCCCGGTAGCTCAGTTGGCAGAGCAGTGGGCTTTTAACCCATGTGTCCCAGGTTCGAATCCTGGTCGGGGCACACGACGAAGCGCCCGGCCGTAGGCCGGGTGATTTGGCGTGTGTTTTGGTCGGGTGAGAAGCTGGCAGCGAGCCACAGGCGAGCGAGGTTCGAATGCGAGGAGTGAGGAGAAATGCCGAGCGAAGCTCGAGCATTTAGTCCGAGCGACGACGCAGGCGCAGAGCGCCCATCCTGGTCGGGGCACACTATTTAATAACATTTCTGAGCCAAGGCTCAGAAATGCGTACGTTTGATAGCTAGCTGCTTCGCACATGAAGTGCGAAACGTAGTCCCTATGAAAACCTCTAGCCGGGCGACTTAGCGTGTGGTTTGGTCGGGCTACTACTACTACTACTACTACTACTACTACTACTACTACTACTACTACTACTACTACTACTACTACTACTACTTCGTCGTAGCCGTACCGCCGGAGATTGATTCTCGTGAGCGGGCGGCTTGGCCGTAGCTTCCGATATCCATCAATAGACCGAGGATGACAAACAACCAACCCCAGAAAGTGATTCGTCCAGCTGGAGCTTGAACCAGAACGTAGAGCAGTGTGGTCCACGGTAGGAAAATCAAACCGAGGAACGGTAGGAAAAATCCATCGAACGAACGTCCAACGTAGTTAGTAAAGGCCCAGAGAATAATGATTCCCAGTCGGGGCGAGATCAGCGAGATAAGAACGAATAGACAACCCATAGCGTGAGCCTCCCTTAAGTTGGTTTAAGTGTATCGACCGGTTTGTACTGGCACAAGCTTGCTTAGGGATTACTGTGCGGCCGGCGCAGCTGTCTTCAAGGCGGCTTCGATAGCGGCTTTCAATCCGGAGGCTTGTTCAACGGCTGTGCCGTTCACGAAGAAGCTTGGCGTGGAACTTAAGCTCAGTGATTGAGAATCATCCAAGTCGCGTTGAATCTTGTCGGCGTATTTACTGGCTTTCACCTCGGCTTCGAATTGGCCCGTGTCCAAGCCAAGTTTCTGCGCGTAGGTAACGAAGATACTGATCGGGTTGGCTTGCGTGGACCATTGCGACTGATTGGCATAGAGCAGCTCATTCATTTCGTAGTATTTACCTTGAGCCCCCGCGGCCTCGGCGGCCTCGGCTCCGACTTTGGCATTCGGGTGTTGCTGGAGTGGTAAGTTTCGGAAGACAAAGTTAATCTTCGGACCAAATTCAGACTTGATTTGTTTGACGATCGGTTGGGCCGCGCCACAGGCCGGGCATTGGTAGTCACCAAATTCGACGATGGTCACTTTGACGTCTTTGTTGGTCTGGTAGCTGTCTTCGCGGATCAGTTTGTCTCCGCCGGCTTTCGGCTTGGCCGTACTGGTGTCTTTGGCGTTCAGTAAAATCATCGCACTGACTCCGACGGCCACCAGCACACCGATTCCAATCAGAATTTTAGCTTCTTTACTCATGTTGAGACTTTCGAATCATTATCATCATACAGACGGTAATGAGGGTAAAGGCGAGGAATGACAGGAACGGAATAGTGATGAATCCGAAGTATTCGATTTGTTTAGTCGTACAGGAGATTCCGGCCTGACAGGGTGCCAGTGCTTCAGCAATAATGCCTTGCTGTAGTAGATAGTGATACGCCGAGAATCCCATACCGAGAATCGAGAACGGTAATACGTACGCTGGCAGTCCGCGATCCTTCCGTAGAATACTGACCCCGATGATGATTACCAATGGATACATCAATATGCGCTGGTACCAGCACAACAAGCATGGCACCAAGTGAGCGATTTCGCTGTAGTACAAACTGCTGCACGTTGCGACGAGTGCTTGCGCCCAGGCCACATACGTGACGATGGGAACAGTTTTCAGACTGGTATTGGTTTTCGGCACGACTTAAGGATAGCAGTTTCAGTGAATTTGCTCTTGCCGTCATCCCCGCCCCCGAGCGGGGATCTCTCAGGGTTCCGAAGCGCTTTCGTTTAATGTGAGACCCCCGGTCAAGCCGGGGGTGACGACTAAGTAATTCCCGCAAACGCGGTCTTCAGATCTGGTACGTTAGCCAGGTCTATATTCCGATAGCCAACATCTTTAGCAATCTTTAGATGAGCTGATTTTTGGTCGACGAACGCGATATCCGCTGGCTTACCCTGAAGCCGTTCGGCGGAAAGCTTCAACAAACCGCGGTAATCGAGTCCGGCATGTTCCTCGTCCAACTCTGAACCAATCACATGAACGTGAATCAATTCATCCAGCTGGTACGTCTTCCGGAAATGGCCGACCCAGTCTGGGGTAGCGTCCGAGATCAGTCCGAGCGTACACAGTGGGGATTGGGCGCGGATTCGACCAAGCAGTTCCATGTTTACGTCTGATTCATTCTGGGCGATGGCACCGATGACTTCTATATCCTCGAGTGCCAGTTTAAGGGCGATACTGCCCCAGTACTCCGACTGGGTAATTTCGCCGCGCTCGTACTTCTCCTTGTCGGCCAGCACGGCTTGCTCGACTGGGTGTTCGTCGCGCTCAACGGCCTCGGCCAATTGGCTAATTGAGGCAGTTAAATCGTCCGTGACGAGGGTATCTAGTTCGTAGAGAATAGTCGGTTTAGACATATACTAACGATACCAGTACATTCGTAATACCTTGACATATTGTCTATTTTTAGCTATATTAAGCTAATTTTTAGAAAGGCTAGAAAACATAAAAAACCCATGAAACGTCTCGCGTTCCTCGCCATAGTGCTCGTAGTAGGTGCTCTTACCTGGCTTGCTATGCATTCTGCGGCGCCAAAGCAGTCTACCTCGAATGACTCGGCTGAAAAGCAGGCGTTTAAGGGTAGTCAGGAACGTCTCGCCAAGGTTACGAGTGTGGACGGTCAACCAGTTACCGACGTTATGGTTAACGGTAAGCCGGTCAAGGCTATCGCTGGTGAATTACTCGTCAAGACGGCTGACCCGGCGGCGCTTCAGGCGAGCGGAAACTCAGTCGAAGAAACCGGACTGCCATCGATTTACAAACTCGAGCTACCCACCCAGGCCAATCTAAACACCGAGACCGGGCGGGTCCGGACGATTGCCGGCGTCACCAAAGTGAACCCAAACTATGTAGTGACCGCGACCACTGTTCCGAACGATCCGAACTACGGTTCACAATACGCCCTACCAAAAATGTCGCTTCCGACGGCCTGGGATCGCACGACTGGCGATAGTTCCGTCACCATCGCCAGTATCGATACGGGAGTGAATTGGAACCACCAAGATTTGAGCGGCCGCAACTGGGTCAATACCAACGAAATTCCGGACAACAACATCGACGATGATGACAATGGGTACGTTGATGACTACTACGGCATGGACTTTGCGAACGGAACGTTTTCGGGAGGCAAGTTCCATAACGACAGCGATGGACCGATGGACGATCACGGTCACGGCAGCCTGACGACCGGTGTTTTCGCGGCCAATACCAATAACGGAATCGGTGTGGCCGGACTGACTTGGCAAGGCAAATATGTGCCGATTAAAGTGCTCGATAGTAGCGGCTTCGGGTCGTTCCAAGATGTGGCCGAAGGCATCCGCTATGCGACCGCGGTCGGTGCCAAAGTAATGAATTTGAGCCTCGGTGCGTTTGGGGTAACCAGTGATACGGCTACCGACGATGCGATTGATGACGCTGATGCGGCCGGAGAAATCATCGCCGCGGCCTCTGGCAACGACGGTAGTAAAAGCACCATCGACTACCCGGCCTACAACCCGAAAGCGGTGGCCGTCGGATCGACTACCTCGAATGATGTACGCTCCAGCTTTTCGAATGGCGGGGCGGGACTCGACCTCACGGCTCCGGGATCGGGAATCATGACCGTTCAGGGAGTATCTGGTGGTGTTCCCGTCAATAACCAATATGCGTCGTTCAGCGGTACCTCACTCTCGACGCCGCAGGTGTCCGGGGTGGCCGCGCTGCTGGCTGGGCTCAATCCGTATCTTTCGAATACGGCCATCATTAATGCGATGAAAAATGGAGCTGACAAGGTAGCCGGCATGGGCGGCCAAGCGTCAACCAGTCTGTATGGCAACGGGCGGCTGAATGCCCAAGGAGCGCTTAATCAGTTACCGGCATATTCGTCGCAATGGGCCGGACAATCAGTCTATCCAACGGTCGGGTCGGGTAAGCAGACTACTGTCTACGTCGACTACAAGAACGTCGGATCGAGTGACTGGTCTAACACCGGTTCCAATCCCATGCGGTTGGCGACCAGTCATCCGCGCGATCGCTTCTCACCGTTCTACTCGTCCAGCTGGATTTCTCCAAACCGTCCGGCCACCTTCAGCGGTCGGGTTGAGAGCGGATCGGTCGTCACGACAGCCACTGTCCATCCTGGTGAGACCGCCCGATTCCCATACACCATCACCGGTCCGCCGGTTGGTAGCAATGCTAATTTCCGCGAGTACGTTCAGTTAGTGCGCGATGGTTCGGGCTGGCTGGAAGACCAGGGTGTGTTTTGGGACATGACCGTCCAACCGCGAACCTACACCTACAATTGGGCGAGCCAGACCTACCCACCGTCAGTCATGCAGCCGGGTGAACGTCGTTCCGTCACGCTCGACATCACCAATACCGGAACGGCGACCTGGCGAAATAATACGCTCTACAACTTGAACGTTGGAGCCGGCCGCTCGCGTGACCGCGCCAGCCCGTGGAATAACAACACCTGGCAGAGTGCCAACCGATTGGCAAAATTCGCTGGAACGGTGAGCGGTGGAACGCTAACCCCAGGTTCGTCAGTAGCACCCGGACAGACCGCTCGCTACAGCTTTGACTTTGTGGCACCAGGTAGCGGTGGAAACTTCCGAGAGTATTTTGAACCGGTCGAGGAAGGATTTGCCTGGCTCGGTGACAAAGGAATCTACTGGGATATGTACGTACCGCCGCCAGTTGGTCCAAACTGGGATTATCAACCGGTCAGCCAGTCGGCCTACCCGACCGTCAACAAGGATGGCACGTCTGACGTGACTCTGCGCGTTCGAAATACCGGACAGCAAACCTGGCACTCAGATGGTGCCAACCCAGTGAAGCTGGGAACTGATCGAGCCCGTGATCGGCTTTCCGGATTCTATACGTCCGGCCAGGGCTGGCAGAGTCCGAACCGGATCAAGTTAGCTCACAATATTACTGATTCGGATAAGGACGTGAGCGGAGAAACCTCGATTGCACCGGGTGAAGTCGGTGAATTCGACTTTAAGATTACCGGCAACCCTCCCCCAGGTTTCTACAATGAATACTTCACGCCGGTGGTTGATGGCATTCAGTGGATGACTGACCGGGGTGTCTACTGGACGATGACGGTCCAGAAGCCGATCAAGGTCGGTTTGGCCCAGCAGACCTCAGCCGTCTTCTCGGCCGACGGTCCGGTCACCTTTAAAGACGAAGCCGGCACGATTTACGGAACTATTCCGGCCAACCAGGTCATGAGTCTGAGTTGGGACGGCTTGCAGTATCATGCCGGCGGTGCCGGTCAGACGTACGATTCGTCCTCACCAATTCGAGCGGAACAGACAGCTGGCGGGGTACTCGGGGTTGGTAACTTGGCTGACAACGCCGGTAATAATCGCTTCCGCGGCGCCATTATGATCAAGAACGGCGGACCAGGAACCTGGTTGGTCAACGACATCAATCTGGAAGATTACCTCAAAGGTCTTGGAGAGGTTCCGGACTCCTGGCCTCCAGAAGCCATTCGGGCCCAAGTGGTGGCGGCTCGAACCTATGGTGCCAGGCGCATCGCCAACCCGCAGAACGCCGTCTTTGACATCTATGACACTACTCAGGATCAGGTCTACAACGGCTACAACAACGAGGCCGCCAAGCCGAACCACGTCACGGCCATTAACGGCACCAAGGGCACGGCCATCTATAAGGGTGGTTCGTTGATTCAAGCCTATTACTACTCTGACTCAGGTGGAGCTACTGAAAGTAACGAAAATGCCTGGGGTGGCTCACCGATCGATTACCTGCGAAGCGTGTCCGACCCGTATCAAAAACCGGACATTTGGTCTAAAACCGTCTCCAACGCCACCTTGCAGTCGAACTTTGGTCACACCGGCAATATCGATTCAATCGACATCCTCGAGTACTATCCGTCAGGCCGGGCCAAAACGATTCGACTGACAACTAGCGGCGGCAGCGTCACCACCCACACCCAGCCAGCTGATACACAGCGCAGTGATTTAACAACGCGGTCTTCGGTGATCACCGGCATCGGTCGCAGCGGTAACGACTGGGTGTTCGGCGGCCGTGGATTCGGACATGGAATTGGCCTGGCGCAGTGGGGTGCCTTTAATCAAGCCAACGCCGGCCGCAATTTCCCGACGATTCTGAAGTTCTACTACCAGGGTGTGAATCTCGGGTTCTTGTACTAGCTAATCATCATGTCTGAAAAGGAAACCAAGCCCGATTCGGCAAAATACAACGTCAGTGACACGACGCTACTTTCCGAAGTCCCATCCATTGGTCGCGGAGGCATCGTCAGAACCCGTGAGTACCTTTCGGAAATAGTCGAGCTGCCACTTGTGGACGCATGTGAAGAGCTGTACGACAAAAACATTAAGACTGTCATGAGCTCAGCATGTGGTGCTGATGTAAGCGGAGGCCGAAGAGCGTACGTACGAATTGACTACGACTCCCTTTCTCTAGCTAACCGAGAGATTGCGGACGCGTTAGATGCTAAGTCGAGCAGTCATGACGGCAAGAGGTACGTTTCGTTTAAAATGGACGTTGACGAGGAAACAACTATTAGAGATGTGCGGGAGTGGTTCGGGTTACTAGCTGGAGAATTTCAGCAACAGCCTATGAATTGGGTTCCGAGGTATACCTTGGAGGATTTACAAAAAGAATACGCAGGAGGGACCAGAGCAGAATTCGAGGGAGAAGGATACCATTTTGACTCGGCCGAGAATATTTTTTACGAAAGCGAAGAACACTGGCGAAAAACGCACGAAGCAGACTCGTGATATAGCAAGCAGCTATATAGTAGAATGGTTGTATGAAGCAACCAGCTATATTATTGTTGTCTATCGGGTTAGTGATTGGGGTAGCACTTTCGTCGTGGCTGCCATGGATAACAGTCGCGATGATCTTGGTTGTGGCAGCGTTCGTTGCGATCTGGAAGTTGGGAATTCGAGCGACGCTGCTGATTGGCTTGGCCGCATCGCTAGGAGTATGGCGAGTGGCGGCGGCTCCGCTCTCAGCCCCACCTGGCGACATTTACGAGGTTGCCAAACGGACTGTGAAAGGTACGGGAGTCGTTCTCGGTTTCCCTCAGTACACTAACGGTCGACAACAGGCGGTCGTCAAACTGGAAGCCAGAGGTTATAGCGGGAAGACGTTGGTGACGCTGGAGCCGTACCCCGCGCTCTCGCCTGGTGACGTAGTCTCGTTTGAAGGAAGCCTCAAGGAGCCGAAAGCGTTCGAGGGATTCGATTACCAAAAGTACTTAGCTAAGGATGGTATCTATACCGTTGCCTATAATCCCAAGCTGAAAATCACCGGTCATCAATCAACGCTCGATCGCATTATCTATCCGGTCCGCCAAGCATTTTTGGAACGGCTCGGCCGACTCTATCAGGAGCCGGTGGCCGGCTTTCTTTCGGCCATATTGATTGGGGAGCGGAGTGGGCTGCCGGATTCACTGCAAAGCGCCTTCCGAAAGACGGGCACCGTCCATGTGATGGCCTTGTCTGGGTATAACATCAGCATCTTGATTGCAGCTGTGATTGCCATTCTTGGTCGAAGCCTGTCCGTGATTTGGATTTCTTTTTTCATCATCTTCGCATTCGTGATTCTAGTTGGTCCCAGCCCCTCAGTTGTCCGGGCGGCGTTGATGGGAAGTTTCCTATTGCTTGGGCAGATTTTTGGGCGACCACAGCTGGCTATGTTGGCTTGTATGGTAACGGCTGCGGCCATGTTGGCGAATAACCCGTGGTCGTTGCGCTACGACCTTGGATTCGATCTGTCGTTTCTGGCGACACTCGGAATTTTGGCCTGGGAGGAACCGGTGAGAAATCTGTTGACGTGGCTTCCGGAGGGAATTAAAGAAATAGTCAGCGCCACCGTTTCGGCCAGTTTACCGACCACGCCGTTGATTGCCCTGACGTTTGGAACGGTCAGCCTGATTTCTCCCGTGGCCAACGTCTTAGTAGTTCCGGCTATTCCCTGGTTGATGCTGGGCGCATTCGTCAGCGCGGTCGTGGGGCTTGTGGTGATGCCGTTGGCGTCCGTCATCGCCCTGTTCGTCCAGTTTGTCACTGAGTTCATTCTTGGCACGGTCGATTTCCTTGCAAACATTCCCGGCGGGTCAATCACCCTGCCAGGAATATGGCCGTCAGTCATTTCAGTGTTGGGGCTGCTGATGTGTCTGGCCATGTTGCTGCCGCGGAGGCGTCATGCGTAAGTTCGGCATCGCCGCCTTGATTGTTGGGGTGTTGATTGCGGCTGGGTCGCTGGTCACCTCGCGTTCCATTGCTACGGTTCGTTTCTTCGATATCGGCCAAGGGGATTCGGCCATGATTAGCGTGGGTAAAACGCAGATGCTCATCGACGGCGGACCTGACCGCAGCGTATTGAATGGAGTGGGCAAAGCCATGCCAGTGCTTGATCATCGAATTGAGTACGTGGTGTTGAGCCATCCGCACACCGATCACTACCGCGGCTTGGTCGATGTTCTCAAGCACTATCAAGTGACGACGCTGATTCTTGGCGTGCCGGGTAAGGAAGAGGAGTACCAAGCGTTCATCAAGCTAGCCAAAGAAAAGCGGGTAAACATTGTCCGGGCGGCCAGTCAATCCATCCGGCTGGGATCGTCTGTAACCCTCCAAATTGTCCACCCAAGTACCCCGTTCCCAGAAGAGCCGCTTGAAAATCCTCACGATGCATCGGTCGTGGGAGTGGCGACGATCGGGCGCACCCGGATCTTATTTACCGGAGACGCAGAGAAAAAGGTAGAGGACAAGCTGCTAAATTCAGGTATCAACTTGGACACTGACATCCTGAAGGTCGGTCATCACGGCAGTCGAACGTCATCAACTGAGAAATTTTTAACGACGGTCACGCCGAAAGTCAGCGTGATTTCCGTCGGTGCTAATAATCGCTATGGTCATCCAACACCAGTCACCCTGCAGAGTTTAGCCAACATTGGTAGCCGGGTATTTCGAACAGATGAAAAGGGCACTGTCACGGTTTCATTCAGTGCCAGTACTTACTTTGTGAAGACGGAGCACTAGCGCTCAAATTCTCGCGGCAGATCGTTTGACTGATCAGTTGGCGGTTCGGGTGGCTTTGGTGCTGGAGGCTCTGGTGGGGTTTGAGGAGCCGGTGGCGGAGTTGGCGGTTGGGGATTCGTCGGTGGAGGCGTTGGGGGCTGTTGCTCAGCTTTTTTTTCATCCTTAATCTCTTCCGCGACTTCGCCAATCTTCTCGGCGGCTTGGCTTATCTTGCCGGAGGCAGTGTCGGGACTTTCATCACGTCCGCCGACAGCGTTGCGGACTTGAGCCACCATACGTTCTGGGTGCGGGACACCTTTGAACTCAAAGTTCGGTCGTTCGCCGGCAGTTTGGATGATGACGTTACCGAAGTCGAAAATGGTTTGTAATACACCGCGCTTGTCCGAGGTAACATCCTGCACCATTTGCGTGTCTAGCTCGGCGATATTTCGTTTGAAGAGCCCCTGCTGGTCGATGTCGATGACCCGTTCACTAGTGACGATTCCGACGTCCAAGTAGAAGTCGAGCCAGACAATAAAGAACCAAGTGATTAAAATAAGGTAATAGGCTGGCAGGCTGACAGCCGTAATCGCTCCGACCGCTCCTTCGAACGGCGACGTATCGGTGGCACCTAGAGCAATTAGAATGCCAATTGGCAATAATCCGAGAAAGATGAACGCCCCAATCTGCCAAATCATCGCCATCCAGAACGGACGGACGAGCACTTTCACCTGTTCGTTCGATTTTTGACTGGGGAAATGTTCAAGCATCAGAGCGTCTCCGAAAAATCAGCGCCCAATATCAGGACGAGCGAAACGATTAATATGGCGAACACAATGACGACGTATAGTCCCATAGCCGCCCGAGTCTTATCTCCTGGAAATCCGAACTTGACCGCATGGCCGATGGCGGCGATCCCGACCGCGGCCAGGAAGACCAGAAAGATGCCGTAAATGATGAGTAAGAATCCCATGGTGGCTTGTCCCTCATCATTATGACGAATTATTGGCCGGTTTTAGTAGTTCGCTGGCAATGGTGAGGGGACTGGTTATGGTATCAGTCTAAAGTAACTTCTGCTTGCCGGCTGGTGGTTGTTTACCAAGGTGTTCGTAGGCGGCGTCGGTAGCCTTGCGGCCACGAGGCGTCCGTTCCAAGAATCCGAGTTGAATGAGGTAGGGCTCGTAGACGTCTTCGATAGCCTCAGTTTCTTCACTGGTGGCAGCTGCCAATGTGCCCAGTCCAACCGGACCGCCTTTAAACTTGGTGATAATCGTTTCGAGTAAGCGTCGGTCAACGGCATCGAGTCCGAGTTCATCCACCCCCTCCAGTTTGAGTGAAGCCTCAGCCGCATCGGTGGTAATGTTTCCGGTACCACGCGTCTCAGCCCAATCGCGAGCCCGTTTGAGTAGTCGGTTAGCAACGCGGGGCGTGCGACGAGAACGGGTAGCCAACGTTTTAGCCGCGGCCGCGTCGGCTTTCACACCGAGAATCTTGGCCGAACGTTTCACAATCTTCTCCATTTCTGGGTCGGTGTAGTAGGCCAGCTGGTAAGTGGCGCCGAAGCGGTCACGCAATGGGGAACTGAGCGCTCCAATTTTCGTAGTGGCACCGATAATCGTGAACGATTCCAGGTCCAGCCGGACTGAACGTGCACCCGGACCTTTGCCGAGGATGATGTCGATCTTTCGGTCTTCCATGGCTGGGTAGAGAATTTCCTCGACGGTTTTTGGGAGCCGATGAATTTCATCGATGAACAAAACATCGTTCGGACCGAGGTTGGTGAGAATCGAGGCTAAGTCACCGGCACGCTCGATGGCCGGTCCGGAGGTAGTTGAAAGGCTGGCACCGGTTTCGTGAGCGATAACTCCGGCCAAGGTCGTCTTACCAAGTCCCGGCGGTCCGTAGAGCAGTAAGTGATCAATTGGTTCTTTCCGTTTACGGGCGGCCTCGATCAAAATCGACAGCGATTCCTTGATGTCTCCCTGTCCGACGTACTCTTTAATCGACTTGGGCCGCAGTGCCAGGTCGAGTGCCTGGTCATTCTCGTTGTCAGAAGCGTTGAGTAACCGTTCGGCAGATTCGCTCATGTGGCCAGCTCCTTCAGGGCGGCTTTCAGAATGGCATCATCTCCCGATTCTTGTTTGGCGGCACCCGCGACGGCTTGCCGGGCTTCTTTGCGGCCGTAGCCAAGTCCGACCAAGGCCTCGACCACTTCTTCATTGCCGCGCGGTTCACCGCTGGCCGTGACCATTTCCATTTTGTCTTGGAGATCGATAATCACTCGCTCAGCCGTCTTCTTACCGATACCAGGGACGGACGAAATGAAGTCAGCATCACCGGCGGAGATGGCCGAACGAATGTCATCCGGCGTTGCCAATGAGAGGATGGCCATGGCAACTTTCGGGCCAATGCCGGAGACGCTCAAGAGTTGGACGAACAATCGTTGCTCGGCCGGAGTGAGGAATCCGTAGAGTGCCAAGGCGTCTTCGCGAACATACGTATAGGTGTGCAAGGTGATTTGCTCGCCGGTGTCTGGCAAGTCAGTCAGGGTCGAGACGGGGGTCGTGACGGCATAGCCAACCCCGTTGACGTCGATAACGACGCCGGACGGATCTTTCCGCACGAGGGTTCCAGTTAGTTGGGCAATCATGAATCAAGTATACCGGCCAAGAAGGCTAATTCATCGCACAGAAGGCGTGGCAGAAGGAAATGCTGTTCCACATAGTCGTGTCCGACTTCACCCATTTTCGTTCGAGTAGCTTCATTCGCCATCAGTTTCACGATCGCTTCCGCCGCGCTCTCAACCGAATCAACCAAATAGCCCGACTCACCATTCTGAATCTGCAAGGTAATGCCGCCGACGTTTCCGCCGACCACCGGCCGGCCGGCCCAGAGTGCTTCCGAGACCGTCAGGCCGAATCCTTCGCGGGTCGACTTTTGGATCACGACGTCGGAAGCCACGTAGAATGCTTTCACGCCGCGGTCGTTTTCCGCCGGGGGGAAATTGTCGACGATGTGCACGTCTTCTTTGCCCGCAGCCGCTTTCCGGACTTCTTCCAAGATGTGCAGACTTTCCGGATCATCATTCACCGTATTACCAACTAAGGCGAGTTGGAGGTCGGGGATATCTTCTTTCGCGCGCTCCCAAGCCGCAATCACTCCGACCGGATCTTTCCATGGGTCGAACCGAGAGACTTGAGTAATGAGCGGTTTGTTTGGGTCGATTCCATGGGCGCTGACAATCTTCTCGGCTTCGTCCTCATCCATCGGTTGGTTCTTTGGTGATAGCGGATCGATGACGGGGGCGATGATGGCTTCGCGGCCAGGCTCGAATCCGGGCAGCCGATATTCTTCCATCGAATAGACGGCACCGTCGTAGTCTTGTAGAAACGGTGCGAATCGGGTGGCCGTAGCCAGGTGCGGTGATGACAGGTCCAGGTGGCATCGCCAGATCCATGGTTCCTTTCGCGGTCCGATGAAGGCGCGAGCCGCGGCCGGTTGCGGATCATGAACGATGGTCGCATCAGCTTCTACGGATTTTAGTTCGCCAGCCAGGTCGCGATTAACCGACTCGTAGAGATCCCACTCCTGGTCACTGACGCCGGACGGATCGCCCTGTAAGGCGTTATGAATTTTCTTCGTGACTTCGAAGAAACCGGGCGGCGGCTCAATCGTTTGCCACTCCATCTCGATTCCGAGACCGCGGTAGAGCGCGACTGAAGGGTGCAGCATTTCAGCCACGCCACCACCGCTCGCGGTCGATGAAACGTAGAGTAACTGTTTGCCTTTGAGCGGTTCGGCTAGTTTCTCGAGTTCATCAAGCTGTTCCGCCGGAGCGACGGAACGATACATTTTCAGGTCAATCGGTTTTATTTCGTTTTGATGGAGCACAGTGTCTTCAGTTTAACGCAGCCCTTGACAATCAGGCCAATTTATCGTATGCTTAGGCAATTTTCACGCCTATGAAAACGCCCTTATATGTCTAACTTTCCCTCAGAACTGCGTCTCGGCAGTCTCAGCAACCGCTGGGTGCTGATTGCGTCTGGTCGAGCCAATCGTCCCCATGACGACTGGAAACCGTCCCCGCAAGGTTCTAAGCGCGAGGATCCGTTCGACCCCAAACGAGTTCATCCGGACGAAATTACTGACCAAATTCCGAATAGTGATGGTACTAAATACGAAGAGCCCAGTACCTGGAAAGCCTTGGCGTTAAAGAACGTCTATCCGCTCGTCACGCCGGATCACGGAAATCCCAAGCTAACAGGAAACCCGATTGATGGATATGGTTTTCATGAACTGGTCATCCACTCGCCGGACTTGGATAAGAACTTCGAGGACTTCACGCCGGAACAAACCCGAGCGGTGCTGGAGCTCTACCTCAAACGCTACAACCGCCTATCACACGAACCGCACATCAAACACGTCCAGATTTTCACTAATCGTGGAATCGAAGCCGGTGCGTCCATCCCGCATCCCCACAGTCAAATCGTGGCCCTGCCGATTGCGCCGCCCTATATTCAAGATCTTATCGACGCGGCCGGAGAGCATTCTAAACAGCATGACTCTGATATTTGCGAAGAAGAGCTAGCTAAGGAAATCCACGACTCCACCCGGATCGTCCATGAGGATTCAAACTTCCTGGTCTATTGTCCCTACGCTCCGCACGCCGATTACCACATTCGGATTATGCCGAAGCAGCTGGGCTCGCACTTCCACGAGATTACGGAACAGCAAATGGAACATCTTTCGGAGATTATCAACCTAACGTTCCGTCGGCTCGATCGGATTGCTGGCATCCCACCGTACAATGCCTTCATTCGGACCGCTCCGGTTCACGCTACCGAAGAACAGCTCTGCGGATTCCGTTGGCACATCGATATCATTCCACATCTCTCAACGCCAGGCGGACTTGAAATCTCCACCGGCCTCGACGTGATTACGGTCTTCCCAGAAGACGCCGCGCACGCCCTGAGGCAGGATTCCTAACGGGGTGACGGCAAACGCGCTCGTCCGGCGTGGCAAATGGCCGTGGCTAGTGCATCGGCCACGTCATCGGGCTTCGGGGCTTTTGGCAGCTTAAGCAGCCGCGCCACCATTCGTCCAACTTGGTCTTTACTAGCTTGGCCATAGCTACTGACGGACTGTTTGATTTGCAGCGGCGTATATTCAGAAATCGGTAGCTTAGCTTTGGAGCAGGCCAGCAAAATCACTCCGCGGGCTTCCGAGACCGCCATAGCGGTAGTGATGTTGGTATTGAAGAAGAGTTTTTCGACCGAAGCCTGGTCAGCCTTTGCCGATTTGAGTACTTTTTCAATCTCACCAGAGAGTTGCTCTAAACGCTTGGCTGGATCTTTTCCAGCTGGTGTTTCAATCAATCCGCTTGAGACGTGGCTGTACTTTGTGCCTTCAACTTCGATCACCCCCCAGCCGGTGCGCGCGATGCCGGGATCAACCCCGATGATTCTAATTTTAGCCACTGACTAATTCCGGTTCGATGTCAGCGTTGGTTGAGACACTAACCGTGTCAGTAAGGTTTTCCAAGTCGTCGATTAACTTCACGATTGATTCGGCCTGTGACTTGTCGGTGACGGGAATTTCCGACTTCGGTACCTTAGCCAACTCTGCCGAGGCTACCGTAAATCCGGCGGCTTCAACGCCTTGTTTTACTTTGGCGAACGAGTTGCGGTCCGTCTCGATCTCGACCACGTCTGATTCGGGCGAGACTTCGGTCGCCCCAGCATCAATCGCCGCCATCATCAAGCTATCTTCATCAATGTCTGCGTGGGTGACGGTGATGATTCCTTTGGTGTCAAACAAGTAGCCGACGGAACCAGCTTCTCCCAGCGATCCATTTCGTTTGATGAAGGTGGAGCGGACGTCGGAAGCGGTGCGATTACGATTGTCCGTCAGGGTATCGACCAGAATAGCCACGCCGCCCGGACCGTAGCCTTCGTAGGTGACAGACTCCGGCGCTTTCTCTCCGATCAAGTCGCCGGTACCACGTTTGATAGCGCGGTCGACGTTGGCGTTCGGCATGTTGGCACCGCGGGCACGATCCATCACTAGTCGCAAGGAAAAGTTGGAAGCCGGGTCACCACCACCTTCGCGGGCCGCAATACTAATCTCGTTGGCCAGCTTGGTAAAGACGGCACCGCGCTTAGCGTCAGCCGCGCCTTTCTTCCGTTTGATTGTCGACCATTTACTATGTCCTGACATAAAACTCCGTGCTCACTATTGTAGCGCAGCAGGAATATTCAGACGGCTATTTTCGACGCTTGCGTCGATAGTAGACTCGGTGCAATCCGTAGGCGGCCAGTCCGCCAAGTACTCCAGCGGCTAGCAGTCCGAGCACGCGGTTGGTATCAAACGCGTCTTTCGTTTTGGCGGGTTCCGGCGACACTGAAGGGCTCGGACTCGGCGAAGCGGTCGGAGACGGGGTCACGTCGACGTCGCTGACGGTTTGATTTGATTGTGCCGCTGATTGATCACGTATCGTCAGGGTAATCGGGGCGCTTTGGCCGGAATCCGGAGCGTATAGCTCGTACACCATGAATTGATGTGAAGCGCCCGAAACCGGAAGTTGCTGTCCGGTCCCGGAACTGACTACTTGTGAACCGCTCAAACTCACGGTGAAACTGAACCGGCCGCTAGTATCGGCTACGGCCGGATTCGAAGCGTCCCGACCTTCCGAAACCCCACGATCACGCGGGTCAATGTACTGCAGGCCGTCGATGGTCAGGCTGACGGCCGTGTCTGGTGAAGCCGTTCCGCTGATTACAAATGTCCGCCCGACAACCGACCCATTACTTGGAGTAGTGATGCGGACGCTAGCCGCTTGGGCGGCGGAAGGTGCGGCCACGGCGGCCAGTATACCGATAGCTACAACTGAAGTTCGTACAACGCGCGATAGTTTCATCGTCATCACCTAAAATCAATTAACCTATCCACACTTTATACTTGGTTGTAATAGCAGTCAAGCATGAGTACACTTAAGGAACCAACCAAACGGTTGGCCGAGCATTAACAAACAGCAACCCTACAACCAAAGGAGACACCATGTTCGGTGCACTGCTGAAGGGGCTGTTCTGGTTCGTGGCCATGATGATCGCGTTTGCGATACTCGTGACTCACGCACAGGCACAGCCTCCGACCTACCTGCCGTGGCAGTACGGGGCGACCTACCGGGTCATCCAAGGCAACAACGGCGGGTACAGCCACAACACGCAGTACACCCGGTACGGTTGGGATTTCAACCTGCCGTCCGGGACGCCAGTAGTGTCCGCCGCCCCTGGCCGCGTCTCGATTGCGTCCGGAGGATGGAATGGCGGTTGGGGGAATACGGTCACCGTCTGCTACGGCGACGGTACGTGTTCCCGCTACGGCCACCTGTCATCGTTGGCAGTCGGCCGCGGTCAGTCGGTTGGTCAGGCCCAGCTGATCGGGCGATCCGGAACCACCGGGAGCTCGTCTGGTCCGCACCTCCACTACCAGCTCGAGAATGGTAACGGCATCAGTCTGCCGTCGCGGTTCGTCGAAGCCGGAGTGCCGGGGCGGGGCCAGTCGGTCACTAGCCGCAATCGCGGTGGTGAGTACCGTGGCACGCTCAACGCGCAGTTTCCGATGGATGGGAACGGCGTGGTGGCAATCAGTCAGGGCGATGGCGCCAAGGTTCCAATCGGGTACAACCTCTGGAACAACGGTACCCGTGTCTGGGGAGATGCCCGGCTGGTACTGGTGAGCGATCCGCCGCAGAACCTGCGGCGGGCACTCGGCTGGGAATCGTTGAATTCGATTCCCGGTGATCGCCAGCGGGTCGAACCGGGAACTGGCACCAATGTGCGGTTCCACGTCAATCCGGAGGAGATCAATCCGCCGGGTGACTATCGGTTCCAGTTCCGCGTCCTCGACCGGGCCACCGGGGAATTCATTCCTGGTGTCCTGCCGTCGTTCGTGCTGCGGGTGAAGCCGGCCTGTTACACGGCCGCCTTTGCCGGACAGTCGGTGTCGCCATTGACGGCGCCGGGCGGTTCCGGTCAGCTGGAGGTCAGTCTCCGGAACACGGGGACGTGTACCTGGTATTCCAACGGTGCGAATCCAGTGCGGCTTGGCACGCAGAATCCGCGTGACCTGCCGTTCCGGTTCGCCGACGCCGGCTGGCTCAGTCCGAACCGGGTGGCGCTGGCTGAGCAATCGGTCGCACCGGGTCAGGTCGGTCATTTCCGGGCGACCTTCACGGTGCCGGCCGGGATTCCGGCTGGCCGGGGAGTGCAGTATTTCGCTCCAGTGGTCGAAGGCCGGCAGTGGTTCGGTCTGCAGCTCGGCGTGTTCCTGGCGTTTCAGGTCGGTGACCGGTACCATCTCCCGTTTACCGCGGGCGAGTACGCCGCCAAATGGATCACCCAGACCTATCTCGGTCCGCTCCAGTGGGGCGGGACCGGGGAAGTGAAGGTGACCTACCGGAACATCGGGGAAGCGGTGTTGTTTCCCGATGGAGCCGCTCCGGTGAATCTGCGGGGAAGTCATCCGCGCAATCGCGAAAGCGGTTTCGTGGATCGGACCTCTCAGCGGGCGGTCGGGTCGAACCAGGCCCAGGGTGTCCGGTTGGATCAGGACCGGGTCAATCCCGGCGAGCTGTTTTCGTTTACCATGCCGGTTCGGGTGATGAACGGACTGCCGTCCGGGATGTATCCGGAGTATTTCCAGCCAGTCGCCGAAGGGTTGACGTGGTTCGGTCCGGATGATGTCTGGTGGCCGTTTACCGTGAAGTGACGCCGACGTGAGAAGGCGTCATCCTGAGCGCTCTGCGCGAAGGATCTTCTCTCGAATGGCTACCTGACTCCACCCACGCTCATCATTACCGGTGAGCTCCAGAGCGAGGACCGCGCGGTTGGGGACGATTACGAATTCAATGCTTCGGCATTGTTTGTATCAATCGTCTCCAGCCGCGCCCCTCGCTCTTTTTATGATGTAATCGTCCCAACGGTTGTTACAATAAGTCTCGTGAGAGAAGCACTCAGAAACATTTGGCGACGAAAGGTCCGCTCGGCCCTGACTATTTTTGGTGTGGCCATCGGCGTCTTTGCGCTAACTACGATGGGTTCGCTGGCCAGCTCAATCAACCACTCTATCAACGTCGGCCTCAATTACTACGGCAGCCGGATTATCCTTGGTTCTCAATCAAGCGGATTCAGCGGTATTTTTGCGGTGGGGCCGCAGGTGCCGGGATCGCTGGCATCGCAAGCCAGTACCGTCGACGGTGTCGAACGAGCCTATCCGACCATTATCCTTTCCGCTAACAAAGACGAAGCCCCCAGTTTCTCGAGCCCGACGCTGGTCTTGGGATCGCCGCCTGATGAAGCGGCCAAGGACCCGTACCGCTTGGAAGTAGCCAAGGGTCGACGACTAAACGGACAAGACCGCGGCAGGGTCGTGGTCGGTTCCAAATTGGCGACAGATAAGCATCTCTCGGTTGGAGACAGTACGACTATCCTCGGACAGCCGTTCGAGGTGGTCGGCATTTTGGAATATTTGAACAGCGATCCGGATGGCTATTACGTCATGAATATTGAAGACGCTAAGCAGTTACTGCTGCAGCAGAGCCAGTTCGTGATTAATCCCGATTTGGTGACCAACATTAACGTCATCCCGAAAGCCGGGGTGAATACGACCGACCTGGCTAACCGATTGCAGGGTCAGCTGGTCGGAACGCAAGCCACTCCGCCGGAAAAGTTGAAAGCGCAGATCAAGTCAGCCTCCCAAGTCTTGAATCTCATTGTGCTCGGTAGCGCTCTGATTGCGGTCCTGGTCGGAAGCTTGTCGGTTATCAATACCATGCTTGTTTCAGTCGGTGAGCGCCGCAAGGAAATCGGCATTAAGCGGGTAGCTGGTGCCCGCAACCGTCACCTCGTTAAAGAAGTCGTCATCGAAACCTCATTAATTGGTTTAATTGGCGGGCTGGTCGGGTTTGGCGTTGGTGCCGCCTTGGTGACTGCACTGAACGCTGGTCCGGCCAAGAACGCTGGGTTCTACTTTGCCCTGACTCCAGAACTAGCCGCCATCGCCATTGGATTCTCCGTCGTCCTCGGGGTGATTGCCGGGCTTTACCCAGCCTGGCGTGCCATTCGCATTAAACCAGTAGACGTGTTGAGGGAAGAGTAATGGCTATCCGACGCAAAAAATCCACCCCGCCGCGCATGAAAGGCAAGATGTTTACCAAGCAGGATGAAAAGCTGCCGCCGATTGTCGAGCTGAAGAACGTTCATCGCACCTACGAAGAGTCGGCCGTGCCGGTCAAAGCCCTTCGCGGAGTGAACCTGACCGTCGATCGCGGTGAGATGGTCGCCATCATGGGACCGTCTGGTTCCGGTAAGACCTCGTTGCTGAACATCATCGGGTTGCTCGACAATCCGGACGAAGGCCGCGTGTACTATGCCGGTGAAGACTTGGATGAACTGAAACGCCGGAAGATTCCGATGTTCCGTCAGAAAGAAGTCGGGATGATCTTCCAACAGAAGAACCTGATTCCGACCCTGACCGCGTTCGAGAACGTCTATATGCCGTTCCGCTACACCCGTGGCAAGCGCAGCTACAAACGACAGCAGGTCGAGGAGGCCTTACGGCTCGTCAGTATGGTCGACCGTAAAGATCACTTCCCGAAGCAGCTGTCTGGGGGCGAGAAACAGCGAGTAGCCGTAGCGCGTTCCTTGGTGATGAGCCCAGCCGTCGTCCTAGCCGATGAGCCAACTGGTGAACTCGATTCTAAAACGGGTGATCAAGTGGTCAAACTGATGGAACACCTCAACGAATCGACCGGCCAGACGTTTATCATCGTCACGCACAACGAGCTAGTCGCCGAAGCCTGTCACCGCGTGGTCCAGATGAAGGACGGTCAGATTATCGAGACGGCCACCAGTAAGAAGGGCGCCGCTCGGTCCGCCGCCAAAGCGGCGGTTAAGCGAAAGCAGAAGTAATGCTTGCATTGAACGAGCGGAGCGACTGAAATGTTCGGCTACAGCATCCCGCTCCTCTTCGGTCGTTTGTTCGGCGTGGGACTATTTGTAGCCGGAATCGTCTTTCTGAAACACTACCGCTGGCATGACGATCCGCGTTGGGCACTCAAAAAAGCCCTTCGCAGCAAGTGGGTCTGGTTCTTCACCGTGTTGGCCTGGATTGCCTTCGGATTCGAGATTGCCTACTTAGCGCGGCAGGGATAGCTATGACCGCAACGTTACCGGAATCGCTGACTGAGAAAAAGATCGGCGTGCTTGGACTTGGCGTGGAGGGATCCGCGACGGCGCGCTGGTTAATCGATCGCGGTGCGAGTATTACCGTTTGCGATCGGGCGTCTGAGGACGAACTTGGTGCGGCGTATGAAGAATTATCCGAGCTCGGTGTTACCAACTGGCGGTTAGGGGATGATTATCTCAAGAATCTAACGGACTTCGACGTCGTATTCCGAACGCCGTTACTACCGATGTCCGACTCAGCACTCGTAGCGGCGCGCGAAGAGGGTGTGGTAGTGACTTCACACATTCAACTATTCATGGAACTCTGTCCGGCACCGATTGTCGGGATTAGCGGAACCAAAGGTAAAGGGACGACGGCCGGGTTGATTCACGCCATGCTGCAGGCGGGCGATAAGAAATCGTTCCTGGGAGGCAACATCGGTAACCCACCGCTGGAGTTTCTGGATCAAGTAACTGCAGACAGTATCGTGGTACTTGAACTCTCCAGTTTCCAGCTGGAAGACCTGGACCAAAGCCCACACGTGGCGATCATCACCAACCTGACGTCTGACCATTTAGATCGTCACGCCAGTGTCGAAGAATACCGCCAAGCCAAACGTAGTCTGGTGACTCACCAACGGCCTGACGATCTGACCATTCTGAACGCGGACGATGCTGGTGCCAAGGCCATGGCGGAACACACCGGCGGCCTGGTGGAGTGGTTCTCGACCCGCAAGCCAGTCTCGCCGGGCGCCTGGATTGAAAATGAGCAGGTTCATCTAGAAACTGAGAGCGTTACGGCGGACGTCTGCGCCGTCAGTGACATCCCCGTTCCCGGCAAACACAATCAGGCTAACGTTTTGGCGGCTTCAATCGCCGTCGCGTCGTTCAACGTAACGCCGGAGCAGATGAAACTAGCTATCGTCGAATACCATGGGCTGCCGTATCACCTCGAATTCATCCGCGACAAGAACGGTATCCGATTCTTCAACGACTCTTACGCCACTAATCCGACGGCGACTATCCCGGCGGTTGAGAGTTTTGACGATCCAGTTGTCCTGATTGTTGGCGGATCGGAAAAAGGTTTGGACTTCAGTGAACTGGCCGAGACTATCGTCAGCCGAACCATTCGCGGGCTAGTGACGATTCCGCCAGAAGGTGAGCAGATTGTGAAATCGGTGACGTTGGCGGCCAAGACGGCTGGCAAGCCAGTCCCGCCCATCAAGCCGGTTACCAAGAAAGAAGCCATCCTATCAGCCGCTCTGGAGTTGGCCGAAGCCGGAGATGTGGTGTTGCTTTCACCAGCCGCTGCCAGTTTCGGCTGGTTCGAGAATTACAGTGCGCGCGGCGCGTTTTTCACCGATTCAGTACATGCGCTCTGAAGCGTTTGTTCACCTCGTTTGAAGCCGATTCGCGCCTAGTGAACAGGTATTGTTGCGCAACTTCGTTATTCGCGATACGCTGAATTCAAGCCGGAATGGGGAGTCTGAAGCCCGGCAACCGCAACAATTAGGAAGGAAACATCCAGCCGTATGACAAATGAACAGCTGACGATTTTATTTGGCTCAAAGACTCGCGTGAAGCTCCTCAAGCATTTCTTGAAGGACCCCGGGCAGAAGTATTTTGTTCGCGAATTGACGCGGCTGTTGGCCGATCACATCAACGCAATCCGGCACGAGCTGGGTAATTTGGAAAACGCCGGCCTGGTTACCAAGAAGAAAAGCCAAGGCAAGCTGTACTACCGTTTGGATCAAGAAGCCCACGGCATCAACGAGTTGAAGCTGCTGTTTACGGAACGACCGAAGGCCGCCCAGGTCGAAGAAGTCGATCAGCGCCAAATGTATTCCGTTCGGCCGGGACAACCAGCCCCGATTCCGAACCTTGGCGACGTCAAGCTGCTCGTTCAGAACGGTAAGTTTGTTAGCTCGAAAGAGGCACCCGCCGATCTCCTGGTGGTCGGCGACATCGAGGAAGACTTACTAACTGAGTATCTGAAGGGGTTGGAAAAGAAGCACGGCGAAGTCCGCTACTCGCTAATGAGCGAGACTGAGTTTGCCTATCGCAGCCAGCTGTTCGACCGGTTCTTGACCCTGATGCTGGCTGAGCCGAAGAAAGTCATCATCAACAATCTGCCGGACCGGCAGCTCGTTAAAGGCTGATGGCTCAAGCAGAGACAACCGGACGCACTGAGAAGGGCGAGTCGTTTACGGCAGATTGAATTGCGGCAGAAGACATTTTGTGGGATTCCGTCGAGCAGGGCCCTTCGAGCATGGGTACTGTTAAGGCGATAGTGGAGGCTGGAAAGCGCCTCGAAGATGATTGGGGAGAAAGTTCTGCGGATTCTATCGCGATCGACCTTACCAGGGAATTGAAAAAACGGGCTGACATAGATTTGCGAGAAGAGGTCGCAAGCCTAATCGGCAGAAGGCCAGGCGAAGGCTCATTGAAAGCGCTTGCTCATGCCTATGACGTATTAGTTGTGGCAGAAGGGCTTCAACTCGAAATAGAAACTGCCGGCTTCTAGTTAGCAAGTTCGACTAAATACCAGACTGACAAAATCGACACCAGCAGCTGCGGCCACAGGCCGTATACGAGCGGTGCCTCCCAGTGCAGTACACCGTGAAGATGTTGGTAACCGCGGAGCCAGCGGACTTTGAAGGTGTACCGAATGCCGAGGATGATGTCCGGCAGTGTTCCAAAGAAGGCGCCAATGGCAATCTCTGGCCGGTCGGGAAAGAGAATCCAAAAGGCGACGACCAAGGCTTCGGCCACAATGAAATCGGCGATAACGAAGGCGTAGAGTTTCTTACTTTTGAAGGGAAATTCAGGATTCCAATGCGGTAACAGGTCACCGGCTACATGGGAGGCGACGCCGGCTGGCGCGGCCAGCCAGGGGTTACCGGTGGCGGCACCAACCGCGCCGCCCAACAAGCTATGCGGGGTCTCAAGCATTGGGATCGACGGGAGGGGAAGTAGAAGCGCGCATGATGAAACTCAGTTGTCGCTGGTCGCCGTGGCCGCGGCGAGCCGAGAACAGACCAGCGCTGTGGTACGTGCAGCGGCTATCAGCGGCCATAGTAGTCACTCCCAGTTCGGCCAACTGCTCTGAGATGATATCCATCATTGAGAAGTAGCGGTGATGACCGCGGCTGGTAACATACTTGGCGGCTTCTGGATGCTTTGCCAAGTAGTCATCATTATTTACCGACATGCGGTAGCAGGATGCGCAGATGTGTGGACCGAACCGCACGGAGAGTTTCTCTGGCTTCACACTGTAATACCGCTTGAGCGCCCGGACCGTCTTCGGGACGAGTCCTTCGACCGCACCAGCCATACCGACATGGGCAATTCCCACCGCTTTTTCAGACTCGAAGAAAACGGGCATACAGTCGGCGGTGCGAACCGTTAGCAGAACGCCGGTCTGATTGGTAACTAACGCGTCGCCAGGTATCGGACCGGTCGGCTGGTCATCCACCCGACTGACTTTAGAAGTGTGTCCTTGTTGGGCCCAGACAATCCGCTCCGGCCGGTTCCGGTGACGGAGCTGAATCATTCGGGTCAGTTGGTCGAGCCGCTTCTCTAGCTGAAGGAGCTGCCAATCGCCATCAGCCTGCTCGGTCGTGCCGAGAATGGTCACGGCTGGTTGGGGTTCAGCCTTTGGCTTTGGTGCCAGCTTGGCCTTGGGCTTCGGTTTCACGTTCGCGTGCATAGAGCCAGTGTACCAGTCATCAGTCATCAGACATCAGTTTTAAATCCCGACGTCCGACGTCTGATGACTGGTATACTGGTTCCTGTTATGGATATCACTTGGCACGGCCACGCTTGTTTTAGTCTCAAGGGTAAATCGGCGACAATCGCGATTGATCCTTTTAGTAAGATTGGGTTGAAAGACCCGAAGCTGGAAGCAAATATACTGTTGATTTCGCATGATCACTTTGACCATTCTAATGCCGGGGCGGTTTCTGGCGACCCCTATGTTGTTGATGTTCCCGGGGAATACGAGTCTCAAGGCGTGATGATCGAAGGTATTCCGACTTTCCACGACGACAAGGATGGTGCTGAACGCGGGCCGAACACCGTATTCTCATTCCGACTCGACGGCATTCACTTCGTTCACTTAGGAGACCTCGGTCATAAGCTTTCGGAAGAAGTGATTGAGCGGATTGGTGATGTCGACGTGCTGTTTATTCCCGTTGGCGGACACTTCACGATTGACGCCAAAGGTGCCGCCGAAGTAGTCAAACAACTGCAACCTCGCGAGACGGTCCCGATGCACTACCAAGTGCCAGGCCTCAATCTGAAAGAATTGGCCTCGGTGGACAAGTTTTTGAAGGAAGTCGGTGCTAAAGTAAAGAAGCTCGATAAGAAAACCTGGAAGCTAAAACCGGCTGACCTGCCGGAAGAAGATTCCGAAGTTGTTGTATTTCCGAACCCGTAAGGTGAGGATGTACAGTACCAATCGCTAAGCTATGGATAATCCACTTACTACTCAAGACGCCGTCGAGACCTGGAAGGTTGCTCACCGTTTCACGCTGGATGTTTACCGGCTATCGGCCCGACTGCCAGCCGACGAGCAACAGGGGCTGACCCCGAAGCTGCGGAACTCGGCCGTCAAAGTCGCTTCGCGGATTGTCGAGGGATATGCTCGTAAGGATAATCCGTCGTACGCCGGTCACCTGACCGATTCGCAGTCAGCCCTTGAGGAAACTAAGTACAGCCTGCTGGTTGCCCGTGACCTCGGCTATATTTCTGAAGAGTCCTACAACTCAATCATGACGGATGCCGAAGCCATCGGTGAGCGGCTCGATCAATTACAGAGCTCGTTGGGTGCATCAGATCAAGAGACCACGCCAGCCGAAACTCCAGCGTTGCCAGAACGAACACCGGAACCGACTCCGCCACCGGCGTTCGGGACTAAGAAGACCGTCAAAGATACCTGGGGGGATTTACTCGGATGGTTCAAGGGCAATAAAGACCGCCAAGTCAAAAACGAACGCTACGATAACGTTTGGACTGAAGACAGTCCGGTCACCAGTTATCTCGAGGATGGGGAGAAAACCCCCAAGTTCTAGGATTTCTTAGCAGACGGTTTAGCAGTCGCCTTCGGAGCGGCTTTTTTCTTGGCTTTCAGCGCCGCGAACTTGGTCGTGGCGTGTTTCGGTTTGACCGGCTTGCGCTCTTTCGGGACTTTCGACAACTTGCGGATTTCGGAAGCCGGGATCCGAACGGAAACCAGTTTGCCGTCGACCATGACTTTGGCACGCTGCAGATTTGGGCGGAACTTCCGCTTAGTCTTGTTGTGAGCATGCGAGACGTTATTGCCCGAGCGCGGCCGCTTTTCGGTTACGCCGAGGGAAGCTAACGCCCGCCGCTTGGTGCGTCGTCGGTTGTAGGTCGGTTGTGAGAGGGCTTGAGTCATACCGAAATAGTATACCCAGCCTCTTCGTCTTGGGCTAATCCTCGAAGGGGCTGGGGGAACATCACGAGCGGCGAGGGTTTACCCAGTCTTTGCACCACGGGCTGGGTATACTGTGAATTATGCAAACCGGAATCCCTATTCTCGACGGCCTTCAATTTAACCCGATATCAACATTCTTTTTCTTGGTCTGCGTAATCATCGGTCTGACCGTTCATGAGTTCGCTCATGCGGCCGTAGCCTCTCGTCAGGGTGATCAAACGGCTCGACAAGCTGGCCGCATTTCACTCAATCCGCTGGCTCACTTGGATCCAGCGGGGTCCTTCATGTTCTTGATTGCCGGGATTGGGTGGGCCAAGCCAGTGCCCGTCAATCCGTATCAACTGAAGGATGGAAAATGGGGTGACTTTCAGGTTTCGATTGCGGGCATTGTCACCAACCTTATCCTGGCTTCGATTGCCGGGATCTGTCTGATTATTTTTCAGTGGCTGGGAATAGACATCACGCCAAACAGCAGTAGTTTAGTAGTGCAATTTCTGATTCAACTTTCTTTTGTCAATTGCTTGCTCGCGGCCTTCAATATTCTTCCCATTCCTCCTTTAGATGGTTCAAAAGCGATTGGTATTCTGGTCCCGAGGTTCCTCGAGTCGACGTACCAGAAGTATTTGCAAGTTGGGCCGGTCCTTCTGATTGGCCTATTCCTCATTTCATTTACTTTACATCTGAATTTCTTCGGACGAATCATCGAGCCCATGGTGGTCGTCTTGCAGTACCTCACGACCTTCGGCTTCTTTAGATAATTCACCATTTGCAATTCCAATTCGCCCAGGTATAACTGGGGTGCCCAAAGTCGGTATTGAACCTACACCGATGCATCGGGAGCTCTAGATTGTCGGACGCCGTGGCGTTTGCGACTGCGAGCACCCACCTGGCACCCCAGGTCATCGATATCCGGTTGAGGGCTCGAACATAAAACCGCCTTGCCTGCTGGCAGGGCGGTTTCTTGTTTTCATATAGCCTCATTCGCAATTTATTTGCGAATTACCCAAGGTATATAACGTTACGCATTTCTAAGTCTTGGCTTAGAAATATTATTAAAATTGCGGGGCAGTTTCTTTGGTGTGCGGTCTAGAGGAAAAGCAGGAGAGCAGCGATAACCATACCGGCCAGAACTAATCCGCCAATAACGATGGGGCCGCCTCGGTCAGTCTCAAACGTTCCCGTTTCCAGCTCGCTGGTCAGTCGGCCAGTCCGGTAGGTCCCATAGATCAGTAGCAGGAAGCCAATGCCGACCAGGAGGATACCGGCTATCTCGGCGCGGTTGCCATTGTCGGTAATGAACTTGGCGACCACCAGTCCGAGCACCATCACGTTGACGGCTGTTCGCAGCCAGGCCAAGTAGGTACGTTCATTGGCCAGGTGATCGCGAGCCCGGTCGGCTTGGTCACGGCGACCGCTCAATTTCCGTTTTATCGTATGAATGACCATATCTCTAGTATTGCACGCATTCTTTTGGGAGTTCACACCACCCTGTTCCGCAATTTATTTGCGGAACAGCCCTAGCTCAAATAACGTCTGCATTTTTTAACGCTTGCGTTAAAAAATGTATCTAATAGTACAATCGATTCGTAGCTAACCGAGGAGACCAATGGCCGAACCCAAACTCAAAGCGGTCTTACTAAACTGCACGCTGAAGCGATCGCCCGATGTTTCGAACACGGAAGCCTTGCTTGATATCATCATTGGCAACTTCGACCAACTGAACGTAGAGTCGGAAAAAGTTCGAGTGATTGATCACTATGTGCCGGAAGGCGTAGAGACTGACCTCGGCAAGGTCAATGGTAAGCAGGACGAATGGCCGAAGATTTATCAGAAGCTTCTCGATGCAGACATCTTAGTGATGGGGACACCGATTTGGTTCGGAGTACGCGGAAGTATTGCTCAAAAGGTGATCGAACGGTTGGATGGGGTCTACGCGGACACGAACGACGTTGGCCAATTCCCGATGTACAACAAGGTCGCCGGAGTGGCGGTGACGGGAAACGAAGACGGTGCGCATGATGCTTGCGCCACCACGCTCTACAATCTGGGACACCTGGGATTCAGTGTGCCACCAAACGCCGACACCTATTGGGTCGGGGAAGCCGGTCCAGGGCCGAGTTTCATCGAGGCCGGCGGTAAGGATCATCCCTATACCAAGCGGACAGCCAAGTGGGCGGCGCATAATCTGGTTTATTTAGCGCGTATTCTGAAAGCCAATCCTATTCCGCCAGACGGCAACACTGTCGAAAAATAAGCTCCGACTACTTTCCACGTGTCATCCTCGGGCTTGACCCGAGGATCAGTACCGGGGCGCAACTGATTCCCGCCTTCGCGGGAATGACAGGGATACAAATCTTTAGATCCCGCCTGCCACAATCCGAACTGGGATGTATTGGACATCTATCCCTTTACGCTGCTGAGCCGCTCAGCTATAGTTCGCTACCGCCTCTCTGAGAACGCCGCTACGGGATAGGATGTGCGTTCATACGAGAGAAGTCGGTCGATTCGAAGTACGAGCAAGGGACAATCGATCGGCATACGTGACGGTACTTCGTTCAACGAGCCGCGAAGGAACGTCACAACCCTCGATGAGAAACGAGCTCGAGCTCCACGCTGATTCAGGATGGCAGCCTGGCAGATCGCTCACTCATCGAAACCACAACAGGGCCGCGCGGTAGCTAGGTTTTCATAACTGGGCTTTCACCCCCACCGCGCGGCCCCTTTTTTCTATTAGGGCCAGGCCTTGGCAGCTTGACAAATAGCCCCAATTTAGCTATGATTAGGCAATTTTTGGGATTCTAAATCCTCGAAAACCAACATGAATAAGCTGAAATCAATCGTCACTGACAAGCGGATTATGGCTGCGGCCGTGATGGCACTGGGTATAACGGTAGCGGTCAGTACCTTTGCGAGTGGCGGTGCGACCGAAAGCCGGGTGAGTAGCGCTTTAACCGTTCAAGCGTGGATTAATCGGGATGATGCACCTGGGTATCAGCGGTACACCGCTGAAATACCGGAGTGTAGGTCGGGTTCAACTCAAGACTGTTTGCTCGGCGGAATACCATTTACGATTCAATGTGAAACTGTGCGGAAGAACAAGAAGACTGGTAAGCCGGATGATGTCCCTGTGGAGCGAGCGGATAAGCAGACTGGCAACAAAACCATCGATAACCCCAGCTCTCGGGATTATGGGACAGCTCGGTATCGAGTCGAAAGCAAAAGCCAAGGCGACGTGAAATGCAAAGTTAAGATGACCGTGAGTAAGCTCCGGAGCGCCAGTGGAAATTATTACGTTCTGCAAGACCCAACGGTAAAACCCGCTACTGT